>JBAQNP010000019.1:0-1601 GCA_049303905.1 Candidatus Moraniibacteriota bacterium | reverse complement strand
CTGGAGCTAAGCATCACAAAGAAATTATCTCGGAGCTGTATCGATTATTGAAGCCGGGTGGCTATTTAGTGGTAACTGTCTGGGATTTGTGGCAACCTAAATATCGGAAAAATATTTTTAAAAATTGGAAGGATAAGTTATTGGGGAGAAGTGCGCTGGAATTCAATGACTGTTTTATTAGCTTTACGGATAACCAGGGGCAAAAATTTAATCGATTTCATCATGCTTTTACTAAACTAGGACTCAAAAAGCTTTTGTCGCAAGGTGGATTTAAGGTACGGACATGTCGAAGAATAAAGGGAAATATCGTGGTAATTGGGAAGAAATAAGTCCCAATATTCAATGAACAATAGCTAGTATTCAATACCTGCCTGTCGGCAGACAGGAATTTTTTAATATATTAAATTTCATTGGAAGTTTGTAGGCTCTAGTATTAAATGAATATTGAGCATTGAATATTGGGCATTTAAGCTCGCTTGGCTTGACTAAAATAAAATAAAAGTGTATTCTCATGTAAGAGCTTATTTAACATCTCATCGCTCAAAAATAAAACAAATATTCACTTGTCTGCCAAAATATCCAGATTACGGCTGCAAAACGTTCAAGTATCGTTGGGTTATGTTGATAGCCCCTCCTCAACTCTCACGTTTTTCGCTCGTAATCTGAACATTTTATTCAGACATGAGATTTTAAATATTCTCTAGACTTATTTAACAGATAATTTATGAAATTAAGGGTCGAGGAGTAAATCTTCGGTTTTTGGTTTGTTGTTATAAAAAAATGAACAATAAATTAGTAGAATTCAATTTAAATCAACGCACAACTAAGGAGATGCCTAATTTTCAAACTGGCGATATCGTTAAAGTTTATCGCAGAATTAAGGAAGGTGGCAAGGAAAGAGTACAGGTTTTTGAGGGTATGATAATTGCTAAAAAGGGAGGTCAAAGCAGTTCTCCAATGATAACAGTGAGAAAAGTTTCTAGCGGTGTAGGTGTGGAATTGGTTTTACCTGTCTATTCTCCTTCAATTGATAAAATCGAGGTTGTTAAACGTGCTAAAGTTAGAAGATCAAAATTATATTATATTAGAGACAAATCTGCTAAATCTTTAAGATTAAAATATAAAGATATAGCTAAATTTGCCTCAGTCGAAGATGTGAAAGTTGAAGAAGTGGTAGCTGAGACTGAAAAAGTAGCAGAAGAAATGCCAGTTACTGAGGTAGCAGAGGTTCAAGCAGCAGAGGCTGAAGTAGTAGAAAAAGCTCCAAAGGATGCAGGAAAATAATTTAGGTGTTTCGTTTTTTTATTTTTTGCGTTATAATATTTAGGTGATTTTAAAAAATAGATTGGTTATTATAAAAAACAAATAAGGTAGCTGGGCGGGCCGCGGTGCTGAAATTGGTATACAGGCCAGCTTGAGGTGCTGGTGCTCGTAAGGGTGTGTGGGTTCAAGTCCCACTCGCGGCACATCATGCGGTAATAAGTTTTGAGAAAAATGTTTTTGTTCGCAAGATAATTGTGTAGGAACTGGGACGCAGAAGGGTTTGCTCAAAGAACCCAGGCCCACAGGGAAGTCCCACTCGCGGCACATCATGCGGTAAT
>JBAQNP010000018.1:0-46718 GCA_049303905.1 Candidatus Moraniibacteriota bacterium | reverse complement strand
AGATAAATTTTCAACTTTTTCGCTAAAATTTATAACTCGGCCCGACCAAATGCGTCGGGCCTCAAACAGGATAAATTTCTTAACGCGAAAAAGTTTCAATTTATTTCTTTCTATTTCGCAAGGATGGGACAAAAATGCAAAATTCTTTTTTTCTTAAATTCAGCCTTTAAAAAAGTACTCTTAAAAAAATTTTATTTTCCCCACCCCATAAAATAAAGAATTATAAATTGAGATTTTAGAGCGTTAAAAATTTACTCATCAGCGCCTAAGGGGAGTTAGTAAATTTAGCGAAAAAATCGAAAATTTATTTCTTTATTTTATTAGGGTGGCCGCTTTCTTTTGTTACTTTTTTTTGAGGCAAAGAAAAGTAAGAGTAATATAAATTTATGTCCAAACAAATTCTTCTTGAAAAATTAAATAAAAAAATGCTCGCTTGCCAAAAGTGTGCTTTGCGCGCAACTTGCCATCAAGTCGTGCCAGGTGAAGGCAACTCTTCCGCCAAAATTTTGTTTATCGGCGAAGGCCCAGGGAAAAAAGAAGATGAACTTGGTCGTCCTTTTGTTGGTTCGGCTGGAAAGTTTTTGGATGAAATGCTGGCGATCATAAATCTAAAACGCGAAGACGTCTACATTGCCAATGTTGTGAAATGTCGCCCACCGGAAAATCGCGATCCACTCCCACAGGAAGCAGTCGCTTGTTGGCCATGGCTACTTGAGCAAATAAAAATAATTCAACCAAAATTAATCGTCACCCTCGGTCGTCATTCTATGGAAAGATTTTTGCCTAACCAAAAGATTTCCCAAATGCACGGCACTCTTGTCAAAAAAACCATCCGTGAAATCGGCAAACAAAATTTATACACCCTTTATCACCCCGCCGCCGCGCTTTATAATGGTTCCATGCGCAAAACCCTCATCCAAGACTTCAAAAAAATTCCGAAAGTTTTGGAAAAAATTGAACAATAAAAATAACCACCAAAAAATCGCCTCATCGGCGATTTTGTTTTGTGCCCAGAGCGAGACTCGAACTCGCACGACCTTTCGATCGAGGGATTTTAAGTCCCTTGTGTCTACCAATTCCACCATCCGGGCAGATATATTTTTTTGAGGTCGCGGTGGGATTTGCACCCACGAATAGCGGTTTTGCAGACCGCCGCGTTAGCTACTTCGCCACACGACCATAACTATATCCTATAGTATCAAAGGCTATATCTACAGTCAACCCAAATGGCTTCCCCGGAATTAAGCTTTTTTAATTTTGCTTTTAGCATTTTCCCCCACCCCATAAAATAAAGAATTATAAATTGAGATTTTAGAGCGTTAAGAATTTACTCATTCTGTGCCTAAGGGGAGTTAGTAAATTTAGCGATAAAATCGAAAATTTATTTCTTTATTCTATTTGGGTGGCCTTTTTTCTTTCTGCCACTTTCTTTTTGGGCAAAAAGAAAGTGGCGAGGAGCCAAACAAAAACCCTTCTCTCGCGAAAAGGGTTTTTGTACTCTATTAAAATTCTTTATTTTTAGAGAATCACTTCTGCTTCAAGATTTCGTCTCCCAAAAGCAAAAGCTTCTTTTTTGGTTTTCATATAAATGTCAATATGATTTCCTTTGATCGCGCCCCCACGATCCTGACAAATATATGTCCCCATGCCTTCAATCTTAATTTTAGTCCCCATCGGAAATTGTGGAGGACAAGCAATGGTTTCTTTTTCTTTAACCATAAGACCAGAAGCAGTGATCCCATCAGACTTACCACATTCATCCGCTGCAGCCGTATAAGCCGAAGCATTGATGGTAAATTTTCCTTTTGGGTAATTTGCTTTTTTTCTTTTTTCGGCATATCTTTCTAGGGCTTTTTCTCTTTTTATTTGTTCCTCAGTTTTTTGCGGCTCTTTCTCTTTTTTGAATCCTTCAAACTCATTGTTGTTATAAGCTAAAAGAATATTTTTTTGAGAAAAGATATTTAAATTTGTTTTTGTTTCATTAGATTCTTCTCCTTCAGCGGCCATTGCCGGATTTGAGAAAATGACGACAATAGCGATTAGAAGCACAAAAGATGCACTAATGATACGCATGTACAATATTTGAATTATTAAAAATCTACTCTAGGCCAACTAAAAAAGTCTTTTAGGACCTTATTTAATTGACTTAGGAGTATAGCAGATTACAGCAAGTTAGTCAATAGACCAAAAGAAGTTTTTGGCTTATTTAAGCCATTTATATTTTTATCTAAACTTATTTTGGCTTATACAAAACAAAAAAAGCCATTCAGGCTTATTTTTGACTTTTGGCTTATTTAAGACCTATTTCTTGCCAGATAAAATAGAATTTATTATCCCCTCATCTTGGCAAGTATACTTATTGCTAGCGCTATAAGATCTCCTTTTTGATCCATAGCATCCACCATTATCTTTATTAAGCGTCGCCATCATAGGCATCAAAAAGCCCATATTGCGAGAGGTGAAATATCCATATAATTCTTTGAGTGTTTTGGCTCTTTTGTCTTTGTCCATTCGAGCAAAAGTGCTCATATCATCAAACTTTAGGCCACTCCAGTCTAGATGCAATAGGACATTATTCGCTTTTTTGGAATATTTTTCATGCCAAAGAAGCGCCCAACAACTTTCCAAATGACTCCAACACGGCCCTTCCTCAATAACTCCATCATCTCCAATTCCCACTCCACCTTCAATATAATCAAACATGCGAAGATATTTTTCATCTGTGATATTACCGGTTTGCGCTCCAATCACAATTTCAATTCCTTTTTCCTTGGCATAACTTCGCATATCCTCAAGAACATCTTTCATTTTTGATTTTTCCAAATCAACACTGTCTTGAAAATAAATTTGCCCGAAAAGAAAACTTTGAATGCCAATATCCATCGCTTCACGAGTTATGTGCCCTATGTATTCTCGATATTCTTCTTCACTTATATTTGGCTTACAAGTATGTTCTCCCCAAATGTTCTTTGAGCCATTCCGACACATATCAGAAAAATCAAATTCCTTTCCATTATCCTCAAAAGAACGCTCACCCGTTCTAATTGCTTCTGCAATAAACATTCCATAAATGATTCCTGGCTTTTTTATTTTTTCCATAATCTCTGTAGCTTTTTGAAAATCAGGAGTGTCTACCCAAGTTTCCAATGCTCGATGGAGATAGGCACAATTTGATCGATTGATCATTGCCACGGCACTTTTAGTGTCTCCTCCATATTCCGAAAGAATTCCGTCCGCCACACAGCCTTGTTTTTTCATTTTTTCCATTGAGATTGGCCCAGGAGTATAGACATATTTATATTTTGGTTTAGGTTTTTCCTCTTCTGAAATTTTAACAACTCTTTTTGGAATAGAAACTAAGGTTGGTTTAATTTCATCAATTTGATCATTTTTTTTTGAAATTATAAAACTAAGCACGGTAGATAAAAAAATCAAAACAACTACTCCCAGAAAAGTTCCTACTTTCTTGTTTTTAAGATACAACCAAAAACCCGCTCTTTTTTCAGCATTATAATCATCATTATTAAATTTATTTTTTCCCAAATACATAAAAATACCCTACCTTTATTATACAATACATCCGGAAGCTTTATTTTACCACAAAATTTGCATTTAGTCTTTTTTTGTTTCATACTATAATATATCAAGACTTACGCATTTGATTGCGGAAAAGATATTAACGCAGTCGCCAGGAAAATAATTCGTATGAATAATTTTTAATTACTGGCGAGTTATTGCATTTTATAATCACTTTTGCGACGAGCATATCTTAACGCAAGTAAATGCGTAAGTCCTGTACGTACAATTAATGACAAAAATATGGACATATTTTGGGCAAAACCAGAGGATTGGAAAAATTTAGACACTAAAAAAATCACTACCCCCTGCTATCTAGTTTCCGAGAAACTTCTTGAAAGGAATCTTAGAATTTTAGAATCAGTGCAAAGAAAAACTGGCGCCAAAATTATCTTGGCCCTCAAGAGTTTTTCTATGTTTAGCGTTTTTCCACTAATTTCAAAATATCTCCATGGTACTACTGCTAGTTCACTTTTTGAAGCCAAGCTTGGTCGAGAAGAATTTGGCAAAGAAGTTCATATTTTTGCGCCTGCCTACAGACCAGAAGAATTTGATGAAATTATGCACTTTAGCGATCATATTGTTTTCAATTCTTTTTCACAGTGGAAAATGTTTAGAAATAAAATTAAGGCGTCTAGAAAAAAAATTCATTGTTCTTTAAGAGTTAATCCAGAGCATTCTGAAGTAGAAACTGCCCTTTATGATCCTTGCGACAAAAATTCCCGCCTTGGGATAAAACTGGAAAATTTCAAAAAGTCAGAACTTTCCGGCATAGCAGGATTACATTTTCACAACCTATGTGAATGCGGAGCAGATTCATTCAAAAGAACCTTGGGTGTTTTTGAAAAAAAATTTGGAGAGTTTCTTTCGCAAATGAATTTTGTTAATTTTGGTGGAGGTCATCATATTACTCGACCAGATTATGATGTCGCGCTACTTTGCAAAACAATCAATGATTTCAAAAAACGTTATCCTCATTTGGAAGTCTATCTGGAACCGGGTGAGGCAGTGGTGCTAAACGCTGGAGTGCTAATCTCATCTGTTTTGGATTTGATTGAAAGTAAATCAAAAATTGCTATCCTCGATGCTTCCTCAGCCACACACATGCCAGACACATTGGAAATGCCCTATCGCGCAGAAATTGTTGGCGCCAAAGAACAAGGAAAATATCCACATACCTATCGCCTTGGCTCGTCTTCCTGTCTAGCCGGCGATATTATGGGCGACTATTCTTTCAAAAAACCATTGAAAATTGGCGACAAATTAATTTTCCTAGATATGGCACACTATACCATGGTAAAAAACAACACCTTTAACGGCATCAATCTTCCTTCCATTCTTATTCAAAAGAAAAACGGAAAAATAATCGTGCAGAAAAAGTTTGGTTATAGTGATTTCAAAAATAGACTTTCCTGAAAAAAAATCTCTATTTAACTACATCATCTACTCCAATAGCAGTTATGAATGTACTTCCTTTCTCATCCTTTCCGATCATAATTGAAACTTTTCGATTATCTTTTTTGAAAGTAAGCATAGCGCCTTGCTCAACTCCAAAATTCATTTCGGTTTCCTTGACCCAACCTGAGCCAGTCATCTCTGTTTTATATTTTTCAAAAGCAGTGTCTTGTGTGGCTGACGCCGTAGAATAACTCACTGAAAAACTTCCTGGCTGAGCGGCGTTAGAAGTTGAAACAGTTATTTTTGCATCAGAAAAGATAAAAATATCATTTGGAAAATTTGCTGGCAATTTCCCATCTCCATCATTTGAAACAGACACATTTCCTTCATTGGTAGTAATGTCCATTGTATTTTTCCCGCTATTTATATCAACCTTTCCTCCAGTTTGCGATTCAATGGCTTTTTCGATAATCTTCTCCCCGGCTTTTTTTTGCGCCATTTCCCCTAAACCACAACCAGACAAAGTTAGTGTTAGTATAATCGCTCCACTTATTGTTAACATTTTTTTCTTCATTTTATTTTGATTATCTAATTATATTATAATTATATCAGATTATTCCGTTTTAGAAAGATGCCATTGCCATTGCCCTTACCTTGTGATAAAATTAATTTTGTTATTCTTAAAATATAAAAAACATGCGCGACATCCAAGAAATTTTCAATGAAATTGAAACTCTAAAAATCGAACAAAAAGAAATTAGAAAAGATTACAAGGAAACGCTAGAAGGCACCGATCATTATGAAGAAACTGTCGAAGAAGCTAAGGTTCTACGCGAAAAGAAAAAACAAATTGAAACAACTGTTCAAGGTCAAATGGGCTTGAGATACCAGCGTTTTGAAGAGATAAAAAGCAAAATTGATGAACTGCAAGAAATGCTCACCGATGTGGCCATGACCACTCTCATGGACGGCAAAACAATTTCTTTGAAAGACAAAAACCAAAACGAATACGAACCGGTCTATAAAATAACTTTCAAAAAAAGAACTTAGTCAAAAATTTCTTGATACAAAAAACAATCCGTAAGGATTGTTTTTTATTATGAGCGGGTAACGGGAATCGAACCCGTCGCTCGTCCTTGGCAAGGACGTATATTAGCCACTATACGATACCCGCCTGCCTAATTTTCCTATCATTATTCGTATTACCTAAATTTGTATCTTATTTTTTTGAATGTCTCTTTTAATTGTATTTTCATTTCTTCATGCCCCTTGCCTCCTTTTAAAAATATTTCCCTATGTCTAGCATCTTCTGAACATAAATAGTTTTCATAATATATTAATTTCAATGGGCGACGATACTTCGTTGCTAAAACATATCCTTTGTCATGTTTTTCTTTTCTCTTTTTTAAATCAGGAGCAGATCCAATATATAATTTACCGTCTTTTTCACTATGTAAGATATAAACGTAATACATTTAATGAATTTTTATTTTTGTTTTAGCGTTCTAATAACAAGCTTTGCTAGTGGGACGCTTATTAGGTTTTTTCCGATAACAAGCTTTGCTAGTGGGACGCTTAGCGTCCCGATAACAACGCTTAGCGTTGTGCCGAGTCCCGGGATTGAACCGGGGACACAAGGATTTTCAGTCCTCTGCTCTACCACTGAGCTAACTCGGCCTGAGGCATATAAGCATACAAGCATTTTAACATATCAACAGAATAAAAAAACGAAACTATATCTATGCTAAAAAGTTAAAATGCTAGAATGTTAAGATGCTAAGATGCTAAAATGATTTGTGGACCCTATAGGACTCGAACCTATAACCCCCTCGGTGTAAACGAGGTGCTCTAGCCATTGAGCTAAGGATCCGCTATGGTGCGAACGAGAGGACTTGAACCTCCACGGGATTGCTCCCATATGCACCTCAAGCATACGCGTATACCAAGTTCCGCCACGTCCGCCTTGACTATTTTTTCTCTACTTCTTTTTTCTCTTCCTTTTCCACAACTTCTTCTGCTGGTTTTTCCTCAGCCACCTCTTGCGCTTTTTCTCCGATAGCTTCTTTTAATACCTTGTATTTCATTCGACTCTGTTTAGGCGTCAAATCTCTGATATAATTCAATTTTGCTCGTCTTACTTTGGCCTTTTTGACTAATTCTATTTTTTCAACATTTTTAGAAAGAAGTGGCACAATCATTTCCACGCCAACACCATGTGACACTTTTCGCACAGTTAAGGTTGGAGAAGAACTTTGTCGGCCTTTCACAGCAATAATCAAGCCTTCAAACATTTGCAGTCTTTGCTTTTCACCTTCCTTGATTTTCAAGTGAATCTTCACTACATCACCTGTCTTAAAATCCATTTTGCTTTCACCTCTCAAATTCTTATTAAACGCGATTACTTTCTTTTCCATAGTTTTTACCCTGTGGAATAATTTGCTGAAAGCAAATCAATTTCGTAAACGAAATTTATTCCACTAGGTTAATTATAACAAATTATATCTTAAATAAAAAATTATCCCAATATATTGAGAATTTAGGCTAATTTTAGAACTATTTTAGCTTCCTTATATTAGCCTTAAATTAATATTTAGTCAAATACTTTTGGCTTCTGTCAGAAATTTCGAAAAATCATCTGGCAAGCTAGCCTCAAACTCGAAATTTTTGCCGTTTAAGCTAAAATTAATTTTTTTAGCGTGAAGCAAATGACGCATTACATTTTCCTCGGTTTTTGTGTTTCGGAGTTTATATTTTTCATCTCCCACAATTGGATGACCAAGCGAAGACATATGAATTCTGAGTTGATGCGTTCGGCCAGTTTTTGGTTTTAGCTCTAACAATGAATACTTTTCCATTTCTTCCAAAACCTCATATTCTGTGATAGCTGATCTAATTTTAGTTTGCGTTTTTGCGTTGGCGATAGTTTGTTTTTTATAATTTCTCGCTCGCGCCAATGGCTTATCAATTATTCCTTTTTTGTTTTCTAATTTTCCATGTGCCAGTGCCCAATATGTTTTTTGAATTTCATGATTTTTGAATTTTTCTTTTAACTCCAGAAATGTTTTTTGGTTTCTCGCGATGAGCATTATCCCGCTGGTATCCTTGTCCAACCGATGCACTATTCCCGGTCGATTTTCTGGCTCATCGCCAACATTTTTGATTTCCGGAAATTTATATATAAGTCCATTTACCAAAGTATCTTGTTCTTTTTTTGTACTAGGGTGAACCTGAAGTCCAGCTGGTTTATTTATGGCAATTATATTTTCATCCTGATAAATTATTTCTAGCTTTATTTCAGGATTTGATATTATTCCTTTTTGTTTCATGTTGCATGTTTCATGTTTCATGATTTCAACCACATCCCCCTCTTTCAATGTATGACTCGGTTTTATTTCTTTCCCATTCACCAAAACATTTCCGCTTTTTATACTGCGAATGATTTCTCCGCGGGTATAAGAAAAAAATTCCCTCACCAGGAATCTATCCACTCTTTCGCCTGAATTATTTTTTGCAATAATTATTTTTTTCATTTGTGCCTTGGGAGAGACTCCCCGCCTCTTCGGCGGACAAGGAACCTCCAATCCCTTGCGGAATCCCGCCTTGGCGGGACGCGTATACCTTATAAAATTATTTGTGCCCAGAAGAGGACTCGAACCTCCAATCCCTTGCGAGAACCAGTTCCTAAGACTGGCGCGTATACCAATTCCGCCATCTGGGCATATTCTATTTTTCGATGTGGGCGTGGAGAGACTCGAACTCTCAAGAGATTTCTCTCATATGCTCCTGAAGCATACGCGTATACCAATTCCGCCACATGCCCAAAGCCTATTTTACCCTAAAATCGCCTTGAGTCTTCTCACTTCATCTGCCAGCGCGCCTTCATTTTCATATTCCCCATGATGACGAGTATCATCACCATATGTTTCCTTTTTCATGTCCAAATGAATGTTAACCATCATGTCAGCTCCATTCACCTTAACATACATATGAAATCTTGGATAGCCCGAAGCACTAAATGGTCTGACAAAACTCATCTCTTCTCCTTCTTGTCTTTGATAGGTATATCCAGCCCGTCGCAACATATTCACAGGACTTGTGGAAATATTTTTAACTTCTATTTGCATAGCATTTACGAAATTACGAATTAAACTAAATTACGAATTCGTACTTTCGCTAGATTCGTATTTTCGTAAATTATGAATCTTTGCAGATTTAATAGTATTTTTTAGCAACATAGCAATTGTCATTGGCCCTACTCCTCCTGGTACAGGCGTAATTGCACTAGAAATTTGGGAAACTTCTGGGAAATCCACATCTCCTGTTAATTTCCCCACACTGTCGCGATTCATTCCTACATCAACTACCACTGCTCCTTGTTTTATCATATCTTTTGTAATTAGTCCAGCCTTTCCGGCAGCTGAAATTAGAATATCCGCACCTAAACATTTTTCCTGTAAATTTTTAGTTTCAGAATGACAAACTGTCACCGTTGCGCCTTCATTTATCATCATAAGCGCCAAGGGTTTTCCTACAATATTACTTCGTCCCACAATCACAACGTCCTTGCCAACAATTTCAATTTCAGACCTTTTCAAAATTTCCAAAATTCCCGCCGGTGTGCAAGGTGGAAAAATTTCTTGACCCAGAAATACTTTTCCAATATTCTCCGGATGAAAACAGTCAACATCTTTTTTTGGATCAATAGCTAAAATTATTCTTTCCTTATCAATATGTGCTGGGAGCGGTAGCTGGACTAAAATTCCATGTACTTTTTCGTCCGCATTTAATTTTCCAATTACCTCTAATAATTCGTCTTGTGAAATTTTTTCTCTCAATTCAAAAACTTGTGAATTTATTCCAATTTCTTCACAGGCTCGTTTTTTATTTTTCACATAAATTTTCGAAGCGCTATTCTCTCCAACAATTACTACCGCAAGCCCAGGAATAATTCCTTTTTCTTTTAGTTCTAAAACTTCAGTTTTTAGTTCTGCCTTAATTTCCTGCGATAATTTTTTTCCATCTAATATTTTCATAATAATTTTAATAAATTTTTATTTTATTTTTCACTAGCAATTTATTTAAAATAACCCCTTAATAATTCCTTCATCTGTAATATCAATCTTCTCCGATGCAGGAATTTTTGGCAGTCCAGGCATAGTCATAATTTCTCCGGCGATTGCCACGATAAATCCCGCGCCATTTGAAAGTCGCAGTTCTGAAATATTAATCGTAAAATTCTTTGGCCGCCCAAGAAGTTTTGGATCGTCAGACAAGGAATATTGTGTTTTAGCAATGCATATTGGCACCTTATCTAATTTCATTGCTTCTATTTTTTCCATTTGTTTTTTAGCTTTAGCGCTGAATTTTACTTCCCGCGCTCCATAAATATCTTTTGCAATTTTTTCAATTTTTTCCTCTATACTTTTTTTCTCATCATAAATTGGCTTAAATTTTGTTTTATTTTTTTCTAAAGTTTCTAAGAGTTTTTTAGCCAAATCTATTCCGCCCTCTCCACCCTTCGCCCAAATATTTGAAACCGCCACTTCAGCTACCATTTTTTTGCAACGCAATTTTACAAAATCAATTTCTTTTTTTGTGTCAGTCGGAAAAACATTAATCGCCACAACCACCGGCACGCCAAATTTTTTCAGATTTTCCAAATGCTTTTCCAAATTCACTATTCCTTTTTGCAAAGACGCAAGATCTTGCATTTCTATATTTTTCAAATCTGCGCCACCATTATACTTGAGTGATCTTATTGTTGCCACAAGCACCACCACATCCGGCTTCAAATCTGCTTTTCGACATTTAATGTCAAAAAATTTTTCTGCACCAAGATCAGCGCCAAAACCTGCCTCGGTAATTAGGTAGTCAGAAAGTTTCAAACCATAGCGTGTAGCCAAAACGCTATTGCATCCATGAGCAATATTGGCAAATGGTCCGCCATGAACAATCGCCGGGGTGTGTTCCAAGGTTTGCACTAAATTAGGTTTCATTGCATCTTTCAGAAGCACTGCCATTGCACCCGCTACTTTTAGTTCTCGCGCATAAATTGGTTCACCAGAAAAATTATAAGCTACAATAATTTTTTCTAATTTATTTTTCAAATCCTTAATGTTTTCCGAAAGACACAAAATCGCCATCACTTCTGACGCTACGGTGATATTAAATCCGTCTTCTCGAGGAATCCCTTGTGATTTTCCGCCTAATCCCACAATAATCTGACGCAATGATCGATCATTTAGATCCATTGCTCTTTTCCAAACAATTTGCCTAGAATCTATGCTCAGCTCATTACCCTGAAAAATATGATTGTCAATTACTGCGCTAAGTAAATTATTAGCTGTCGTTATCGCGTGAATATCTCCAGTGAAATGAAGATTAATGTCTTCCATCGGCATCACTTGTGAATATCCACCACCAGCTGCCCCGCCTTTTATCCCCATACATGGCCCCAAAGATGGTTCACGAAGAGCGAGCATCGATTTTTTTCCGAGCCTGTTCATCGCCATTGAAAGTCCAATGGAAGTTGTAGTTTTCCCCTCACCGGCTGGCGTTGGATTGATCGCTGTCACTAAAATTAATTTTCCATTCTTGTTTTTTTTGATTCTTTCCCAAAGCTCAGGTTTTAATTTTGCCTTATACTCTCCATAAAGTTCCAATTCATGTTCAAAAATTCCCGCCTTCTTTGCAATTTCAGAAATTTTTTCCATTCTATTTTCTTGCGCAATTTGAATATCACTCTTCATAGAATTACGAAAATACGAATTAAGCGAAAGTACGAATCGAATTATTTGTAATTTCGCAAGATTAGTATATTAGTAAACTATACAATTTCATCTTTTACTTTTTTTAATATTTCCACAATTTTTTCATTTTTGCGAAGTTCATTAATCGATTTTATTATCTCATCAATATTTTCTGAATTTTTAAGAATCTTTATTGAAAATATGCGAATAGACTTGTGATCTGGTTTATTTTCAATATATTTTGCCACCATTGCATACCATAATTTGAATGTTTGTATATCTACCCCTATATCAGTTTCTTTGAAAGGAGGATTGTTAAAATAGTTTCTAACTTTTTCCCAGTTATCATAAAAATCATAAACTAATTCATCCTCTAAACGTTTTGCCGCTTGAATATAAAATTTAGTATCGTTTTTAAAAGAATAGAAATTATATTTATTCAAAATTTCTTCACGTCGCATGTCGCAATATAAATGAAACTTCCAACCAGCTTCAAAAGAAGTCAACCCAGAAAAATTCAAATCCAGTGTTTCAAATTTCAAGTGCGAATCTTTTCTTTTTATATTTTCATCGATATATCGAATATCTGGGAAAACACAACCCAAAATAAATTCATCTTTGTTTATTTTTCCACTCGGCATCAAAAGTTTTTCTTCTGCCGTCAAATCATCAAATTTTACCAGTTCTAAGCTGTTAAAATACTTCTTAGCATATACTATATGAGAAATTTGAGTAGCCATGGTATAATAATACCATAAATAATTAAGAAGTATAAATATGAAAAAACAACAACATGCTTCGAAGAAAATAACAGTGACTGCCATAAAAGCCGACATCGGCAGTATCGGTGGGCACATTAAGCCAAGTAAAAGAGTTTTAGCTACAGTTGAAGAATATGTAAAACAAAATGGAAGTGGTATATTGATGGATTATAAAATTAGTTACACCGGAGATGACATTTTGATTCTTTGCACACATACTAAGGGTAAAGATAATAAAGACATTCATAAATTAGCTTGGGACGCATTCAAAGCTGGAACAGATGCGGCTTTTGACCAAGGTCTTTATGGCGCCGGGCAAGACCTCCTAAAAGATTCTTTCTCTGGTAATATTAAGGGAATGGGACCAGCAGTAGCTGAACTTGAATTTTTCGAACGACCAAATGAACCCTTTCTTATGTTTGCTGCTGACAAAACCGACCCAGGAGCCTACAATCTTCCGCTCTATCTTTCTTTTTGTGATCCAATGCATTGTTCTGGTCTAATCCTTGCTCCTAATATGGCAAAAGGATTTCGTTTTGACATTATGGATGTTTCCTACACAAAAGCTGACAAAGTAATTTCCCTTAACGCTCCAGAAGAAACATACCAAATCGCTGCCCTCCTTCGCGATCCAGAAAGATTTGTGGTAGAAAAAATTATCTCTCGAGAAACTGGTGAACAAGCCGTTTCAGTAAGTACCACAAGACTACATAATATCGCTGGAACCTACACCGGAAAAGATGATCCGATTCTTTTGGCCAGAACCCAAGGCGCTTTCCCTGCTACCGGAGAACTACTTTCTCCCTATCATATCGGACATTTTGTCGCTGGTTTTATGCGTGGCAGTCACACTGGACCGCTAATGCCAGTTAAACAAAACACCTCTGTTTCCTTTTTTGATGGACCACCAGTTGTTTCTTGCGCCGCCTATTGTGTGCATAATGGAAAGTTAACCAGCCCAGCTGACACTTTTGATCATCCTTTCTGGGATCATGTGCGAAACAACATTTCTGCCAAAGCTATTGAGCTTAGACGCCAAGGTTTCTATGGCAATGCCATGCTTCCATATAGCGAACTTGAATATGGCGGAATCGTCACTACACTAAAAGCATTAGAAAAAAGATTTGTGGTAAGGAAAAAATAACAATCCAATAATTCAAAAGCGAGATTGAAAAATCTCGCTTTTTTGTTTCATGTTATATGTTTCATGTTTCATGTTTCATGACCTCACTCCACCCAATACTTTTTCCTCATCAATTCCTCTCCCTCCTTTTTTTCTTAGCGATTTTGTAAACACAAAAAATTAATTACAAATTCAAAATACTGCTTTATTTTTTATTTTTCTCTGTTATCATTTTTAAGCTCTCTCAAAAGCAACGTTTTTTCAAGTTTAGACATAATAAATATTCTCGATAAAATATCCTGCTTATCCGGATTGTTATTGGGATAATTTTCTAAAATCGCTCTTATTTCTTTTTCTTCCAAAGAATCGTCTTCAACAAAATAATACCCTAGATGCCCAAGCAATAAGGATAGCGAGCTCATAAAAGCATGATCATTTTTTTTCAATAATATTTTTTTATGAATCATTTGATCTGTTTTTTCATCAAAAAAAGAACCATAATCAATTACTCCATTTTCCATTGCATTGCTAATAATTTCTTCAAGATTATGATTATTATCAATCCGATAATTGATATCGCCGTTTCCTAAGATACCCAATTCACCCATAACCTCACCCTCTTTTGAACAGATTTTAATTATTTCCATATATTTTTTCTGCTTGATCAGCCAGCGCATCGATCATAATTTCATTGCGCAACTCATTAGCTTTACTAATTGAAAAATCAGGATCAGTTTTACTAATTACATTATAAATAATAGCAAAATCTTCATCTGGAAGTTGAGTTGGATCGGTGAAAAATTGCTCGCAAATTTCCGCCCAATATTCAGTTGCTTTATAATAATTTTCCTTTTGTTTGTCGGGATTGTTAATACTTTCAACATAGGAAGATTTATATCTACCTTCTGATTTTATTCTTTCTCCAATTTTTAAAACCAGCTCACTGCTTTCAACCATATTTAAATTTTTTGATTTCCAATCATTGTAGTGACCAATTTCGTGAGATAAAACACTCAAGAAAGATGAACCGAGAGTAATAATACTTAACTCACCATTCCGCGATGCCGTTCCAGCAGCAGAAGAACCTTTCATCCCATATTCTTTAAAGCTTTCATCTGCATCAATTTTATTTTTCCAATCAATTTTTTTTATACTTCCAAAAGTCCACCCCTTTGGAAAGGTTTCTCTCATTATCTTATTAATCGTTTCAGCATCTACAAAAAATTTTTCATTTAAAGGAATTTTCTCACGGCCAAAAATAACTTCTTCTTCAATTTTTTGGCTGTCATCAGCTAAAACATGTTGGGAAATAACATGCTCAAGAGCAACTCTAAACATTTTAGGTTTTTCACTGTTATATTTAGAATCAAGATCAAAATCAAGTATTTCTCCAAAAATCTTTCCAATTTCTTCTTTTTTTCGAATCAATTCATCTTCTTTTTGAGTCCATTCAGTTTTATCTTTTGCAAAATGAACCAAGCTAGCCACCTCAGAAACCGGTCCCATGGCAATCAAACCCCCAACAATAAGTACCTTCATAATCTTTTTAACCCTATCGTTAGCACCTTTCAAAAAAAGACTTTTTTCATCTTCCTTAATTTTTATTTCTTCCTTAGATTTATCCATTTCTTCACTGGTATTTTCTGGATTTTTTCTATTAAATTTTTCAAATGTTGGGGCCATATATTCATTATAAAATAAACTATTTTTAAAAATCAACCAAACCTATTCCACCCAATACTTCTTCTTCATCAACTCTTCTTCTTCTTTTTTTTCTTCTTCAATTTTTTGCTTAGCAAACGCGCGAAGTTCGGCGAGATCCTTTTTGTCGAGATCCTTAGCCAACTCAAAAAGTTTTTCTTTTTCGTTTAGGGCTTGATCATCAATCACTTCCGCAAGAAGCACATCCAAAATTGCCCCGATTTTTGGTCCGGGTTGGATTTTTAGTTCAGTCATTAAATCATTACCATTGATTGCGAGTTGCTTAACTGAAATAGCGTCCGAAGAAACTTTTTCCACCATGAATTTGAAATGTCTGAGTTTATATGGTACCGCTTTTGCCACACCTGACCCAAGACGATCAGCAATTCGCACATCAATGAGATCAGAAATGTTTTCCACTCCCACTTTTTGCACCACGCGACGCACGCCTGATTCGCCCACCTCATCTACGTTATAATAGAACATATGATTTTTAACAAGCATCACAGTTTTCTCGATAATCTTTCGCGGATATTTCATCCGTTCCAAAATTTTTTCCACCATTTTTGCCCCAATATATTCATGCGAATAAAATGTCGCCATTTCTCCTCCGCCTCTTTTTGATTTTGGTTTTCCAAGATCATGCAGAAATGATGCCAAACGCACTTCCAGTTTTTCAGATGGACATTTTTCCAAGCTTGCAAGAAGATGAGCATAGACAGTATTATATGGCCCGAAATAATGATGTCGATTTTGTTTTACTCCAATAGTCGCAATTATCTCAGGAATAAATTCATCCATTAATTTACTTTCCACCAAAAGTTCCACGCCTTTACTTGGATTTTTTGAAAGCATTATTTTATTGAATTCATCTCGAATTCTTTCTTGTGAAATAAATCGTAAGTTTTTCGCATTTTTTTTGATCGCCGAAAAAGTTTCTCCTTCAATCTCCCAATTATTTTTTTCGTTTGTTTCTTGTTTTTTGTTTCTTGTTTCTTGGTCTCCATTTCCGCTGAGCCGACAAGCGAAACGGATCGCTCTCATCATTCTCAGCGCATCCTCCTCAAATCTTTCCTCCGCATTCCCCACTGCTCTAATTATTTTATTCTTTAAATCCTTTTGCCCACCAAATAAATCAATGATTTTATATATTTTTTCTGTTTCATGTTTCATGTTACATGCTACATGAATGGCCATCGCATTCACCGTAAAATCCCTCCGACTCAAATCCTCCTCTAAAGTTTTGGCAAATTTCACCTCATCCGGATGACGCTTATCAGAATATTTTGATTCAATGCGATATGTTGTGATCTCTATATTTGGCCCATCCCAATCTTTTTCTTCCACTCCTTCAATATATTTCAGTGGCAACATCACCGTCCCAAAATCATTTTCATATTTTCCGTCCGGAAAAATTTTCAAAAGCTCTTTCGGTTTTGCATTAGTCGCAATATCCCAGTCCTTTGGTTCGACAATCTCACCATAAACGACTCCTAGCAATAAATCCCTCACACACCCGCCAACTACATACGCCTCAAAACCAGCCCTCTCAAGGATTCCAATAACTTCTATTATATATTGTGGGAAAATTATTTCCTTTTTCATTTTTTTAATTTGTGTCCCCACCAAGAATCGAACTTGGATCTAGAGCTTAGGAGTCTCTTATTCTATCCGTTGAACTATGGGGACAGTTTATTATTTCGTGGACCTGAGGAGAGTCGAACTCCTGACCCCTTCGATGCCATCGAAGTACTCTAACCAACTGAGCTACAGGCCCAAATTATATTATCACAACAAACTAATCATATTAGATTTATCCCGTTGGGTCAATGGTTTTTTTTCGAATTTAGGTTATAATCAAATAGGAATCGCTAAAAAATCTTTGTCATGCTGAATTTATTTCAGCATCTATCTGCTATATTTTTGTAGATCCTAAAACAAGTTCAGGATGACAATACTTTATGATTTGAGTTATATGAAGGGATTTTTCGTTAATTTTTGGAACAATTTCAAAAACCAACCAGACATTTGGTTCTTTTTTGGGTTTTTATTGACTTTTACTCTCGGTATCAGAAAAGTATTGCTATATTTCCCTATCCAAGGAATTTTTAATGAATACTCTGCGACATACATCTACCCATCTGATATCTTTCTAATTATAGCTTTTATTTTTTGGCCTATATCCATATTACGCAACAATTCATCACTATTGTCAAGGTTTAGGCTGTGGATAACTCGTGTTTTGCACAATTTATACATACTTTTACCTCTATTTTTAGTTTTTCTTTCTTTTCTATCAATCTTATGGTCACAAAATGTGTCAATAGCCATCTTTCGATCAATTAAGCTTTTAGAATTTTATTTGCTATATATTTATATTATTTTCAGAATTGTTCCACAATTGTTCCACGTGGAACAAAATACACCTCACCCTAACCCTCTCCTTATAAAGGAGAGAGTACAAAATGTTCCACGTGGAACAATCAAAACTCCCTTCTCCCTTATAAGGAGAAGGATTGGGGGTGAGGTAGAGGGGAGTAAGACGGCTTGGTTATTTTTTAACATTATAATACTTTCCGGCTTATTTCAAGCTATAGTCGGTATTATTCAATTTTTCCTACAAAAATCTATCGGCCTATTTTGGCTTCGAGAAAGCCTTATTTCACCAGATATCCTCGGAGTCGCTAAAGTAATCCTAAATGGCGAAAAATACATCCGCGCCTATGGCCTTATGCCACATCCTAATATTTTAGGAGGTTTTCTGCTTTTTTCAATTATTATTAATCTATTGTATAGTAAATTGTTCCATGTGGAACAATTCTCAAATGCACATCACCCAAACCCTCTCCTTATTAAGGAGAGGGTGGCTCAAAATGTTCCACGCCCGCCTGCCGGCGAGGCAGGTGGAACAATCGAAACTCCCTTCTTCTTTATAAGGAGAAGGGCTGGGGATGAGGTGTATTATCGTTGGATTTTTAGGCTTGTTTTAGCCATTAAAATTTTAGCCTTAATTTTAACCTTTTCTAAATCTGCCATAATTGGGTTATTGATTGCGTTGGTTTATATTTTTACTCCCTTCTCCTTATTAAGGAGAAGGGCTGGGGATGAGGTATATGATTGTTCTACGCCTGCCTGCCGGCGAGGCAGGTGGAACAATTCTCAAATGCACCTCACCCAAACCCTCTCCTTATTAAGGAGATGGTGGCTCATGATGTTCCACGTGGAACAAAACACACTTCACCCTAACCATCTCCTTGTAAAGGAGAGGGAACAAATTGTTCCACGTGGAACAATTCGACATTTAAAGTTAATAATATTATCAGTATCCATTATTTTAACTTCAATTTTCATCATAATCAAACCCAATATAAATTCTTTATTTCTAAATTCCCTCAATGAACGCCTTTTTTATTTAAATGTTCCACGTGGAACATTCGAGAGTGATCCGGTCTTTGGACTTGGCGCCGGACAATCAGTCCTATCTATGCAAAAATATTTTCCGCAAAAATTAGAATTCTGGCAATATCAGCCTGTTCATAATGTTTTTCTGCTAATATTCAGTGAACTAGGTTTGATTGGATTGGGATTGTTTATTTGGTGGTTGTGGAAATTGCTCCACGCCTGCCCGCCAGAAAAATGTTCCACGTGGAACATTTTTGGGCGGGTGGAACAAAGCACACCTCATTCTAACCTTCTCCTTATTAAGGAGAAGGAACTTACCCCCCTCTCCTTTATAAGGAGAGGGGCTGGGGGTGAGGTAGCGGGGAGCCAAAATGAGGTAAATAATAATGACTACATATTACACAACGATAATATATATTTGTCAAGTATAATAATCTCGAGATATTTCGGGGGAATATTGCTAGGTTTTATCTTTATTATGCTTTTTGATCATTATCTCTGGGATATCCAACAAGGAAGTCTCTTGTTTTGGCTAACCGCCGGTTTTGTTGCTGGGATAAGCCGAAAATAAGAAGTTAGTACCATTTTATAGTTTACTATTGACAGTAAATGGAAAACACTAAAAAATTGCTAAGATACATCAAAAATGTTATCGTTGAAGCATTAAAATATTTTAAATTTAGAAAGAATACAAAGCTTAAAAATATTTTAATATTATTTTTGATGAATATTATAAAAGAATCTAACACTAATTTACTCCATGTTAATACATAATTTTATTTATTATGAGCAATATAACTCATCCAGCTAAAATAACAGATAGCCAGAAGGGATATCTGGCTCTTCCATTCAATGGGGAACAACTTAAACAATTCATAACTGGTTTACTTGGCACGCCACAAACAATCACTAAAAGAATCAAGGGTAATTTTGAACTTAGCCTTAAAGACTTGCAAAATTTTCATGATCTAATTGATCAAAGGATAACACAACAAAATAATGGCTACTTATTAACCAGCCGAGCAATTCTACTCCAAAGCATATCTAACACTTTGTGCTTTGAAGTAGGCTTGTATCTTTTGAGGTCTTCTTTGAATCGATTTCATAAACGCATGAATATTTCTTTTTAACTCAGTTTCATTTTTAGGAAAATGTTTACGATGGATATTTTGAGTAATGTCATTATTTAAAAATTCATCAGGATTTCCTTGAGGAAAATACGGGGGCAGGGAAAAAAAGAGTAATTTTGTCTTCATTTTCCTTCGCCCAATTTTGCACTTTCTTGCCGTGATGCACTTTTAAATTATCCAGTATGAGTAAAATCTTTTTATCAGTATCTTGCGAGAGTCTTTTTAAAAATTTCAGAAAAAGTGCTATGTTCATGCCACCCCTATACACCATATAACGCATTTTCCCTTGATTAGTCACTGAGGAAACCAAAGAGAACGATTGTTTTTTAGCGGGTATCTTGGCAGTTGGCGTATTACCTTTTGGAGCATATGTCTTTTGGTAATTACTGTTGAGATTGATATTTGTTTCATCCGCCCAATGAATCTCAGCCCCTTCTTTTTTAGCTTGCTTTTGAATCTTGGGATATTCTTCTTCCAACCAATCTTGTATTTTTTTAGCGTCTTGTTCCGAGGCTTGTTTTTTTGGTCTTTGCGAAGAAAGCCCCCATCTTTTAATGTAATCGCTGATTGTTTGAGGGGCTAGAGTTTTGGCGTGTTTCTTTTGGATATATTCCCTCACAGCTTTTCTTGACCATAGAAAATATTCAACACCTTCTTTGTCGGGTAAAGAATTCTTTATGGCATTTAGAGTATCTTCTTGTTCATCATGAGTGAGAATTTTTTGCTCTTCTTTTTCTCTGCCTCTTTTATGTTCTTGAAAATCGTTATTTTCAAGAAAATTTCTGTTTCGAAGCCATGTTTCTACGGTTTTGTAATGTACTTCCACTAGATCAGCCACTTCATTTTTGTCCCAGCCCTCATTCAATTTTTTAAAGGCTAGCCTTCTTCTGTCGGCGCGCACTTCCATGGGAAGCACTTGAAAATTTGTTTTTGTTTGCATACGGCATTTTTGTGTTTATTTTGTTATGCCGTAATTATATCATAAATGGAGCGATAATGCTCGGCTGGTTAATAATTCAAAAATATGACATCGAACATATTTATTCTAAATTTCCCGAAAGAAAAATAGAAAAATTTGAAATGGGACTAGGCGAAAGAACAAAAGAAGGAATTGAAAGTGAATTAGAAAAAAGAAAAAATACACAAGGCGATGAAAAAATATACATTTCTAATTATGCGGAGAGTATGTTGAAAAAATCGGAGTTCTTTGTGCAAGAAAAAAAGGAACAAATGCAGTTTGTTAAAATGAGAGTGAGAGATCTTGGTTTTCCAAATGGAGCAACTGTCAAAGAAATTTATGAAAAAGCCGAAAAACTAGGCTTGAAATTATGTCCACCAGAAACCGGACCAACAATCAGATTGGATTATGAGAAAATTTTTGACAAGGTTCAACCAAGGGGAGAATATCTTCTGATTGCGATGAAACAAATAACCGACTCTGATGGCGATCCGCTCGTGTTCAATGTGAACCGCTCCGGTGACGGCAGGTCGTGGCTGCGTGACGGTTGGGCGAAGCCTGGCAGCGAGTGGGATGCTGACGGTGAGGTTGTCTTTCGCCTCCGCAAATTTGAAACTTAGACTCTTTGAATTTTTGATTCGCTGGTTGGCGGATTGAAACTTTGAATTTTTGTTACTTTTTTTCCGCCGAAGGCGGTCAATTCAATTTTCTGTGCTATACTTTATTTGGATTGGTTACATTGAACGGTTAAGGCTTTTCGAGACCTTTCTCGCAAGCGTAAATTGAGAGCACGGACGGTCAAGACTTTCCGCGGAGGATTTGCGTTAAGTTTTCTAAAAAGAAAAAATTTGGTGTGTCGCGCTGGCGTATTTTAGATCCCAAATAATATACAGCACTGCTCCTTGGCCGATTGGCAATTGAGCAGGCAGTGGAATAGATGGTGCGACGCATAAACCGACTCTGATGGCAATCCGAACGTGTTCAATGTGAACCGCAACGATGACGGCAAGTCGTGGCTGAATGACAATTGGGCGAAGCCTGACAACAAGTGGAATGCTGACAATGAGATTGTCTTTCGCCTCCGAAAGTATTTTCTTTTCCGCATTATTCAAAAGTGCGGTTTTTCTTTAGTTATTCGCCTTCGGCGAAGCCACACTACGAATGTGGCACATGCGAATAATCTTTTTTAGGTGGATTTTCCAATTTATTTTTCCAACCCCACAGCATTCTGCCGACTTCTTCAAGTTTAAGTGCAACTTCTTCGTATTGTTTATGAGAAATAAGTTTTGCGTCCCACGCTACAGAAATGATAAACTTAAGTTTGTCCAAAAGAAAAATACACTCGGAAATTTTCTCAATTTTTTCTTCTTTTTTGGAAAAATAAGCAATATAGCCAAGTTCTAACAAATCAAGTAGTTTATTTTCAATTCGCGCGCCGATTGTGTAACGCGCATTTTTCTGAATATGAGGAACAATATCAATCCAAATCAAATATCCCTCTTTGATTCTTTGCAAAATCGAGGCATTACTCGAGAGAGAGAGAGAGAGAGAGAGAGAGTAGAAAGCTTTTCCATATTTATGATAATATCATCTTTTTTGAAAATCTGCTAATTTCTTGGCAAGAATTTTTGCGTGGAAAAAGAAAACGCAAAGATGTGGCAGAATTTTCTTTGAATTTTATGGATAATGTTTTAGCACTCCACGAAGAATTAAAAGTAAAAATTTACAAGCATGGTAATTATCAAGCTT
Organism: Candidatus Moraniibacteriota bacterium; assembly: GCA_049303905.1. Taxonomy (GTDB): domain Bacteria; phylum Patescibacteriota; class Minisyncoccia; order Moranbacterales; family UBA2206; genus UBA2206. The sequence goes on along the minus strand of JBAQNP010000018.1, from coordinate 24,171 downwards.
TCAGAATCAGTGATCCAAAGCCGAGAGATATTCACAAAGCAAAAGTTCGTGATCGACTGATTCATCACGCCATTTATAGAATCATACGCCCATATTTCGAGAGTAAATTCATGTTTGATTCCTATTCTTGCCGAATCAAGAAAGGAACGCATAAAGCGGTAAATCGTTTTCGTTGTTTTAGCCTGAAAGTTTCAAAAAATAATACCAAACAATGTTGGATTTTGAAATGTGATATCAAAAAGTTTTTTGCTAGTATTGATCATGAAATTCTGAAAAATATTTTGTCAAAATATATTGGGGATGAGAATGTTTTATGGTTGTTTTCACAAGTTATCGATAGTTTTAATACTAAAGGCAAAAGCAATGTCGGTCTTCCATTGGGAAATCTCACCAGTCAACTTTTGGTGAATATTTATATGAATGAATTTGATCAATTTGCAAAAAGAGAATTAAAAACGAAATATTATATCCGTTATGCTGATGATTTTGCAATTTTTCACGAAGACAAAAATTATTTGGAGAATCTTATTCCTAAAATTTCTGAATTTTTGGAAACCAAGCTGAAACTTTCGCTTCATCCGAGCAAAGTTAGCATAAAAACATTGACATCAGGAGTAGATTTCCTTGGTTGGGTTAATTTTCCAAAACATAGAATTTTGCGAACAAGCACGAAAAGAAGGATGATGAAGAAATTAAGAAAAAATAATAAAGCAGAATCGGTTGTATCATATTTAGGGTTGCTTTCGCATGGGGATGGGTATAAGTTAGCAAATAAAATAGCTAAGCTTTATTCGGAAAAGATGATTCCCAATATTTGAAAAAAGTGGTAGACTATTTATAGAAGTTGGAGAAATAAAAAATAAAATTATTGAAATTCTTGGGAGGTCTTTTCCCTCTCTGTCCCGATGAGTACATCGGGACATCTCTCCCTAAGAGAGAGAAGGATAATGAAAAAACTTATGTACGACATTCTTATTAAAAATGGTCAGGTGATTGATGGCACGGGGAGCGCTCCTTTTTTGGCGGATGTGGCGATTAAGGAAGACAAGATTGTGAAAATTGGGGAGTTGCACAATGAAAAAGGGGAAATTGAAATTAATGCGAGCGGAAAAATTGTTTGTCCGGGGTTTGTTGACATCAACAATCACTCCGACACTCATTGGCAGATCTTTTTAAATCCCGATTTGGAAAGTTTAGCCTACCAAGGCATCACGACAATTGTTGGTGGAGCTTGCGGATCATCTTTGGCGCCATTGGCTACACCTCTCGCAATGGAGTCAATTCAAAAATGGATCGATCTGAAAAACATTAGTTTTAATTGGCTCACGCTCAAAGAATTTTTAAAAGTGTTAGAGTTAAAAAAACTTTCAGTTAATTTTGCAACTCTTGTGGGTCATGAGAATTTGCGTCGGGGAATTTTGAAGGATGAATTACGTTCGCCAAATTCCAAAGAGTTGAAATTCATTGAAAAAATGTTTCAAGATTCAATGAAGGCAGGAGCGCTTGGACTTTCAACGGGACTGGTTTATACTCATGCTCGATTAGCTTCCAGTGAAGAATTGAAGGATTTAGCTAATATTGTTAAAAAATATGAAGGAGTTTATGTGACGCATATTCGCGATGAAGCGGAGGGCGTGGTTGAATCAATTGAAGAGGCGATAAAGATTGGGAGTGTTGTTAAAATGAAATTGCATATTGCTCATCTCAAGGTGATGGGAAAGAAAAATTGGGATAAAATGGAAGATGCTTTGGCTCACATATCACGAGCTAATGAAACAGGAATAGATATTTCTTTTGATGTTTATCCATACACTAATACTGGTTCAGTGCTTTATGCTATGCTTCCGTCTTGGGTAGCTGAGGGCGGTAGGAAGATAATGATTCATCGACTCAAGGATCCAATTATTCGAACAAAAGTGATAGCAGAAATGAAAAAATCCGGCTTTGAATACAAAAAAATTGAAATCGCGGCGAGCCCATTGGACAAAACTTTGACGCGTCGAAAAATAACCGATATCGCAATTTCGCAAAATAAGACAGTAGAGGAAGCAATTATTGATATCTTGATTGCCTCAGAGGGGCGAGTGATAACGTCGATGGAAGTTTTAAGCGAAGACAATGTTAAGCAGGCAGTCATTCATCCACTTTCTATGATTGCGTCTAATGGGGCGGGATATAATTTGAATCATACCAAAACCGGAGAATTGGTTCATCCGAGATCTTTTGGGTCCTTCATAAAAGTTCTGGAAAAATATGTCTTGCAAGAAAAAATAATCACTATGGAAGATGCAATTCGAAAAATGACTTCATTCCCAGCGGAAAAATTCGGAGTTGTCAAAAGAGGGAAGTTAGAAAAGGGTTATTTTGCTGATATCTTAGTTTTAGACCGAGACAAAATTTCCGCTCCATCTGACAAGGATCGACCATATCAATATTCACGAGGTATTGATTATTCCTTGGTAAATGGTAAGATGGTTATTCAGGAGGGAAAATATGCGCTCGTGAGGAATGGGCGGGTTATAAGGAGATAATATTTTAATATTTAGGACTTACGCATTTGCTTGCGTCAAGATATGCTCGTCGCGAAAGCAACTATAAAATGTAACAATTCGCCAGTAAGTGAAAACTTTTTAGATAAAATATTCTCCTGGCGACTGCGTTAATATCTTTTCCACAATCAAACGCGTAAGTCTTGATATAGTCTGAATGAAACTTAAGGCCAAATCTTTTGAATTTGTTTCATATAAAATAGATCCTAAAAACAGGAAAGTTTTTTTTAATTATAAAATTGAATTTGCCAATCGCGAGCCTTTGAATTTTACTGAGTCGATAATTTTTCCAGCGCCTTTTTCTTTGAAGAATATTCCACCAAAATTTTTGAAAGAACTTTTTTCTAATCTCCATCTAATATTAGGGATTAGTTATTATAAACTATATTGTCCGCCAAGAATAAAACTTAATATCGCGCTGTCTAAAAAGCAAGCTGATTTTTGGAATGCGATCTATCAAAAAGGATTAGGAGAATTTTTCTATGTTAATAAAATAGACTTTAGAAAGCTTATTAAATTTCCTTATGATTCAAAGGTTAATCCAGTCTCCTTTTTCCTACCAAGAAAAAACCGAGCGCTACTTGGGATTGGCGGTGGAAAAGATTCAATTGTGGCGGCTGAACTTCTCAAGGAAAATAAGATAGATTTTACAGCGATGGTGGTTGAAACACAAAAAAATTCTGAAATTATTGATGATCTAATTCAAAAAATAGGAGTAGGCTCATTAATGGCAGAAAGGCACCTAGATGAAAAAATATTTCAAAAACACGAGGATGCTTATAATGGCCATGTTCCTATTTCTGCGGTGTTTGCTTTTCTAGGTTATGCTCTAGCGGTTTTATATGATTATGCTTATGTAATAGTAGCCAACGAACATAGTAGTAATTTTGGAAATGTAAAGTATCTGGGCGAAAATATAAACCACCAGTGGAGTAAATCATCGGAATTTGAAGAAATATTTCAAAATTACACACGGGAATTTCTTGCTCCACAGATAACATATTTTTCTTTGCTTCGACCTTTTTATGAAATCAGGATTGTGGAAATGTTTTCGAATTTTAAAAAATACTTCCCCATTTTCACTAGTTGCAATCGAAATTTTCGCATTGAAAAAGAAAGGCCAAAAACATTGTGGTGCGGAGAATGTCCAAAATGCGCCTTTGCCTTTACTATGCTTTCTTCCTTTTTAAAAAAAGAAGAAGTGGTTAGAATCTTTGGCAAAAATCTATTTGAAGAAAAAAATCTAATTCCAGTTTTTGCGGATATTTCTGGCTTTGGAAAAATGAAGCCGTTTGATTGTGTGGGAACATTTGATGAGGTCAGAGCGGCATTTTTCCTGGCTCAAAAGAATTTTTCTGATAGCTTAGTTTTGAAAACTTTTCTGGGTAAGATAAAAAATCCGGAAAAATTAGTGGAAAAAGTTTTTAAAACAGGCGATTCATTAATGCCAGCAAAGTTTAAATTATTAGGAGTTAGAGACGTCCTTCTTTTAGGTTTTGGAAAGGAAGGAGAAATAACAAAAAGATATATTGAAAAATTTCATCCAAACATTGAAATTGGAATTGCCGACAAAAGTGAGGGAAAGGATTATTTGAAAAAACAAGAGAATTTTGATTTAGCAGTAAAAACTCCTGGTATTCCAAAAAGATTTATGACTATTCTATACACAACCGCCACTAATATTTTCTTTTCTCAAATAAAAAACATAACAATTGGCGTGACTGGAAGCAAGGGAAAGAGCACAACCGCTTCCTTGATTTATTCTATCTTAAAAGAAGCTGGAAAAAAAGTGAGACTAGTCGGCAATATTGGCAGTCCGATGTTGGAAGCTCTCCTGAAACCAATCGATGAGGACGAAATTTTTGTGATTGAACTTTCCAGTTATCAACTAGATGATATCGAGTATTCTCCAAATATTTCCGTGATGCTCAATCTTTTTCCGGAACATATGAACTATCACGGCGATGAAAAAAAATATTATGAAGCTAAAAGTAATATTATTAAATTTCAAAGCTCGGAAGATTATTTTATATATAATGCCAAGGATAAAAGAATAAAAAAATTAGCCTCAGATTCAAAAGCGAAAAAATTTCCATTCAACAATATTTTGAGTTTCAAAGACGTTAGTCATTCTTTGCTTGGGCAACATAATCAAGAAAATATTAAAGCGGCCATTGCAGTGGCAAATATTTTTAAGATATCACAAAAAACAATCAAAGTTGCTCTTGAAAAATTTCAACCATTACCACATCGTTTGGAATTGGTAGGTGAATTTCAAGGGATCAGATTTTATGATGATGCCATCTCGACTACTCCGCAGTCAACAATCGCTGCGCTCCAGGCAATTCCCAATGTCAAAACAATAATGCTGGGAGGAGAAGATCGAGGCTATGATTTTTCGCAATTAGAAAAACAACTAAGAAAATATAAAATAGAAAATATTGTCTTGTTTCCAGATAGCGGAAAAAGAATTTTGAAGTCAAAACAAAATTTCCGAGTCTTGGAAACTAAAAGTATGGAAAAGGCAGTCGAATTTGCCTATAAATATACGCCAAAAGGCTCAGTTTGTCTTCTTTCAACCGCTTCACCAAGTTATAGTTTATGGAAAAATTTTGAAGAAAAAGGGGAGCTATTTAAGGAATTTGTGAGGAAGTTAGGGTAAAATATTCCCAGCTATGGACATATTTTTTATCTTTGCTATAATTAAATTTAGTTTTTTGGGCCCTTAGCTTCCGCCTCATCGGCGGACAGGCATTTCTCGCAGGTTCAAAAACTTAAATATTTTTTTGGGCCCTTAGCTCATTTGGTAGAGCACCTGCTTTGCAAGCAGGGGGTGATCGGTTCGAGCCCGATAGGGTCCACATGCGGGCGATTAGCTCAGTTGGTTAGAGCGCGTCACTGATAATGACGAGGTCTCAAGTTCGAATCTTGAATCGCCCACATATAAATTTCTTATGCAATTTAATCCTAGCGAAACAGCTAAACCTAATGGGAATATCTTTGCCCTTCCTTTTACTCAAAAAGAAGCAAAGTTGGTTGTAATCCCAGCGCCCTGTGAAATTACGGTTTCTTTTCGAGATGGAACGAGCCTTGGTCCGGAAGCGATTCTTGAAGCTTCACCACAAATTGATTTATATGATTCATTTTTCCCGGAAGCTTGGAAAGCGGGAATTTTTATGCTTCCAATTTCTAATAAATGGAAAAAATATTGCAATAATTTACGAAAAATTGCAGTTTCTTGTATAAAAAAACTAGAAAAAGGTGATCCCATAAAAAACAAAAATCTTTGGAAAAAAGTGAATGAAGGCACGGAAAATCTAGCTGATTGGATTGAAGAAGTTTCAAAAGAAAATATTTCACAAGGTAAAATAGTGGGGTTGTTGGGCGGAGATCATAGCTGTCCGCTGGGACTAATGCGAGCACTCTCAAAAAAATGCAATTTTGGAATTTTAACAATTGATGCTCATCTTGATTTACGAAAAGGGTATGAAGGATTTCTAAATTCGCACGCTTCTATTATGCGAAATGCTAGTGAACTTAAGGGGGTGGAAAAAATTGTGAATGTTGGTGCGCGTGATTTTTGTGAAGAAGAAATTGAATTTTTGGAAAAATCCAAAGGGAAAATTATGTGTTATAGCGATCGGGAAATTTCCGACAGAATATTTTCTGGGGAAAAATGGTCCATAATGTGTCAAGAGATTATCGCAGATTTACCTCAGAATGTTTATGTGAGTTTTGATATAGACGGACTGGAGCCTTCTCTTTGTCCAAATACCGGAACGCCTGTGCCGGGAGGATTGGAATTTAACCAAGCTTGTTTTCTCCTTCGTCAAATTGTAAAAAGTGGTAGAAAAATTATTGGTTTTGACCTTTGTGAAGTTTCTCCAGCTAAAAATAGTGAAATTGAAAATGACTGGAATGCTATTGTTGGGAGTAGAGTTCTCTATCAATTGTCTATTTTGGCGATTGGTTCGCAAGACAATATTTGACATAAATCTAAAAATAAGATAGTATTATATTAATAAAGAAGCCCACAGGGGCTTTTAAAAAAGCTCAAAATATGAACAAAATACTAGAATTTTTAAAAGAAGCGAAGATAGAACTAACAAAAGTCAATTGGCCAACACGCAAAAAAACAATCAACTATACTATAATTGTGATTGGTATTAGTTTGTCTGTCGCGATATTTTTGGGTTCTCTGGATTATTTTTTTGGATTTTTATTAAAAACATTTATTTTGAAATAAAATTGATAACGGCTATCCCACACAAAATTCCAATAAAGATTTATACAATATTGAGTTTTATGTGTGTGGCTCGCCTAACGGCTAGTTTGGAAATAATTTAAAATTTTAAGAGCGAATTTTTGCGGGATGCTCATTTTTGTTCCTGCTCACTTCGTTCGTAGACAAAAATGGCAAAACAAAGTCAACACCATGGTCGAGCTTGGTATGTACTTCATACTTACAGTGGTTATGAAGATAACGTATCGAGAAATTTGCGTCAAAGAATTGAATCAATGGATATGCAAGATTTGATTTTTGATGTGATGGTACCGATTGAGAAAAAAATTAAGATCAAGGCCAGCAAAAGAACGGTGGTGGAAGAAAAAATTTATCCCGGCTATGTTTTGGTGGATATGATTGTGACGGATGCTTCGTGGTATGTGGTTCGAAATACGCCAAATGTTACGGGGTTTATCGGACTTGGAACTACACCTACCCCAGTTGATCCGCGAGAAATTGAAGCGCTCAAGAAAAGAATGGGCGTGGCAGAGCCAAAATATAAGATTGATGTGGTCTCAGGTGATAGCGTTAAGATTATCGATGGACCATTCAAAGATTTTGATGGAAAAGTGGATGAAGTAGATGAAGAAAAAGGAAGAATTAAGGTTCTGGTGTCTATTTTCGGACGAGAAACTCCGGTAGAATTAGACTTTTTGCAGATAAACAAAATCTAGTGAATTAAATTTAATTATTTTAACTACAAATTTACAAATCAACTACAAATTTACAAATATAAAATTCGTAAACATTCGTAGATTTGTAAAGGATTAGTAGATTTGTAGGTTTACAATTATGGCAAAGAAAATTAAAACAGTTATCAAACTTCAAATTCAGGCTGGCAAGGCTAATCCAGCGCCTCCAGTTGGTCCAGCGCTTGGTCAACACGGGCTCAATATCCAAGAATTTTGTGTGAAATTTAATGATGCGACCAAAGACAAGATGGGCGACATTATCCCAGCTGAAATTACAGTTTTCGAAGATCGAACTTTTAGTTTTATTTTGAAAACTCCTCCAGCTTCAGATCTTTTACGAAAAGCGGCTGGTATTGAAAAAGGCGCAGGCAATCCTTTGAAGGATAAGGTTGGAACAATTTCAAAAGATAAACTTAGAGAAATTGCCGAGAAGAAGATGCCTGATCTAAATGCAAATGACATCGAAGGCGCAATGAAAATTATCGCCGGAACAGCTAGATCAATGGGGATAAAAATCGAAGAATAATTTATTTAATTTTGTGGGAGTCCTGAGCGGTTGGGACGTTTGAACCACGCAAAACATTATGATTCACGGAAAAAAATATCGCGCAGTAGCGGAAAAAATTGATAAGAATAAAATTTATTCGCTAGAAGAAGCGGTTAAATTGATGAAGGAAAATAAACTTGCTAAGTTTGATGAATCAGTAGAGGTGCATATCAAAACTAATATTGATCCAAAAAAAGGTGATCAACAAATTCGAGGAATAGTCGATCTTCCGCACGGAACAGGCAAAAGCAAAGCGATTGCAGTGATCACTTCAACTCACGCCAAAGATGCTAAGGAGGCAGGAGCGGATATTGTGGGAGGCGAAGAATTGATTGAAAAAATAAAATCTGGTAAAGCTTTCTCTGGTAAGGATAAATTCGATATCCTAATTGCTACTCCGGAAATGATGCCAAAATTGGCGTCTGTGGCCAAGATTCTTGGACCAAAGGGTCTTATGCCAAATCCAAAAACTGAAACTGTGACCACAAAAATCAAAGAAACAGTAGCTGCACTCAAAAAAGGTAAGGCCGCTTTCAAAAATGATGATGGAGGAAATGTCCATCAAATTGTGGGAAAGGTTTCTTTTGAAGATGCAAAACTAAGCGAAAATATTAAAACTTTTGTAAATAGTCTTGAAAAATCTAAACCAGCTGGGCTAAAAGGAAAAATGATTGCTGGAATAACTATCTGTTCCACGATGGGAATGGGAATTAAAATTAGCTTATAGCTTTTAGGGAATAGCTTTTAAGAAAAAAGACGCAATGAGCGTCTTTTTTCTATTGACGAGAGAATATTTTTTTGCTAGAATTTATAAGTGATTTTAAGTGTTAATTTATTTATATGACTAAGATAGTTATCGGTTTAATCGGCGAAAAAGGTGCGGGCAAAGGCACTGTTTCTGATTATTTGATTAGTCAATACGGCGCCATTCATTATGGGACTTCCAAGATTCTTCGTCGCACGTTAGAAGATTTGCATGTGCCGGTGACACGAGATAATTTGGTGAAATTAGCCTTGGTGCTCAAGGAAGGCTATGGACCATCAGTGATTATTGATTCTTTGATTCAGGACATGGACAAGAATGGATCGGATGTGATCATTGCTGACGGAATCAGAATGCATGGTGACGTCGAACCTTTTCGCAAAAAATATGGGGAGAATTTTTTCTTAGTTTATGTGACAGCTGATTTGCGTTCACGCTATGAAAGAACGAAACTTAGGAAACAAAATGATGGAGAAGGCGAGGCAACTTTCGAAGAATTTTTAGAAGAAGAAGGTAAGCTCACTGAAGTTTCAATTCACGAAATTGGACGCAAAGCCAATTTTAAATTCAACAACAACGGCACAGCCGAAGAGCTCAAGGCGCAGGTGGATGAAATGATGGCTAAAATTTCAAGTAAACATGAATAAAAAGCAATGAATCAAAAAGCATCGTTAAAACGCCATAATTTGGCGTTTTTAATTTATGAAAAATCATTTTTGACCAAAGAAGGGAAAGATAGTAATATAGAATAACCAATAACTCTTATTTTTTACAAAATATTATGAAAAAAATCTTAGGCCTAGCGGGGGAAATTTCTAGTGGGAAAGGGACAACGGCTAAGTATATTTGTGAAAAACACAAAGGAAGTTCGCACCGTTTTTCAACGATGCTTCGCGATGTTGCAAAACGAATGTATCTGGAAGAGAATCGGGAAAATTTGCAAAAAATTTCTACAATTTTTCGCGAGAATTTTTTTGGTGATATTCTTTCTTCAGTTATTGCGAAAGATGTGGAAAACGATGAGCATGAAGTTATCGCTATTGATGGAGTGCGACGACTAGCTGACATAGAATTTCTCAAGAAACTTCCAGGATTTAAATTAGTTTATATTGAAACTGATATAAAAAAATGTTATGAGCGAATTATAAAAAGAGGTGAAAACAGTGATGACCTAAAAAAGACATTTGAAGAATTCCAAAAAGATCACGAAAGAGAGGCAGAGAGACAAATTAAAGATTTAAAAAACCATGCTGAATATGTTATTGATAATAACGGAAGCTTAGAAGATTTATATAAGCAAATTGACGAAATAATAAAAAAATAAATAAACACTATGCATCAATTTGACATTCAATATAAGGAGGCTTTAAGAAAAATAATGAACGAGGGCTTTGAAGAATATAACGAAAGAACGGGGCATAAAACGATGGTTCTTCCGGGAGTCACTTTTGAAATAGATAAAACTTTTCCACTTCTGACTTTGCGAAAAATTCCAATTAGAATTTTTGTAGCAGAACAGATCTGGTTTATTATGGGAAGTGACAATCCAGATATTTTTTTGAATAAATACACAAAAATTTGGGAAGATTTTCGAGAAGCTGATGGGAAAATAGCTTCAGCATATGGTAATAGAATGAGAAAACATTTTGGCAGAGATCAATTGAAAGACTTAATCGAACATCTGACAAAAGAAAAAGGATCCCGTCATGGAGTGGTAGTTTTTTGGGATCCGGCGGATGACGGATTAGGCACTGGGACAAAAAAGAAAAATGTTCCTTGCCCCTATACTTTTACGGCCAATGTAATTGATAATAAATTACATTTTCATCTTATCATCAGATCAAATGATATGATTTTAGGTTGTCCACATGACATGGCTGGTTTTTCTTTGATGCAAGCAATTTTAGCGGCAAAAATAGGATGTGCAATGGGCAAGATGACATATTCAATTAGCAATGCTCATATTTATGATGTGCATTATACTCAGGCCCGAGAGATAATTGAAAGAGAAAATGATCACAGCCCTATTGTATTTGAAGCCCAAAAGGATTATTTTGATAGAGCAGAAAAAGGCGACGATACATTATTTGAAGAAATAGTTGAAAAATTAACTAGTCAATATAAACCACTACCTCCAATCAAGGGGATGGAATTAGTTTTGTAAACTTATGAAAATAACAATGATTATGGCGACGACAGTCGATGGAAAAATTGCTAAAACTGCTACACATTTTCCTGATTGGACGTCAAAAGAAGACAAGCAATTTTTTGCTAAGGAATCAAAAAAAGCTGGGGTTGTTATTATGGGAGGAAAAACTTTCGATACTTTCCCTCGTCCCTTGAAAGAAAGATTAAATGTAGTTATCACAGCTGATAAGGGGTATGAAAATATAAAAGACAGCGTGAAAGTATATTTTAAAAAATCTCCAAAATTTGTGAAAAAAGATTTGGAAAAAATGGGTTACAAAAAAGCAATTCTTGGTGGCGGAGCTTTTATCAATGGTCTTTTTTTGAAAAATAAATTAGTGGATGAAATCATCATTATAGTCGCTCCAAAATTTTTCGGAGAAGGACTTTCGCTTAGTAGCGGTTTTGATTTTAATTATGATTTGAAATTATTAGACACTTACAAAATCAACAAAGACTCAGTTTTATTAAGATATAAAATATTATACTAAAAAATATGTCGACACTAACCAAAAAAGAAATCATTAATCTAATAAAAGAAGAGAAGATAAAATTTGAACCGGAGTTGGATCAATTTCAAATTCAACCAAACTCAATTGATCTTAGAGTCGGCTGGAATTTTTATATTCCAAAGACTTGGGAGTATAATGATAAGGGTCGCGTAGCATTGAATGTGAATTATCTGGCTTTTAATGAAAAAAAAGATAATTATAAAATTATTCGACTAAAAGAGGGTCAATATTTTGAAATTTTGCCGGAAGAATTTATCATTATTTCAACTTTAGAAAAAATAAGTTTTAAGAGTGGAGATATAATGGCGACTCTTTTGGCAAGAAGTTCAGTGGTGAGAAGAGGATTGGCCATAGAAAGCGGAAGTATTGATTCTCGCTATGAAGGATTTCTGATGTTGCCAGTAAAAAATAATACTAATCAAGTAATCAGAATTTATCCTGGAGAAAGAGTCTGTCAATTGATTTTTAGTCAGTTGGCCTCGGCGCTATCAGAAGAGGAGGCTTCTATTCATGGAGTTTCCAAGGCTAAATATTTGGAATCGACTCCTTATGGTCTTGAAGCTCGAAGCGATAGTGAGGAAGAAATAGAGTTGATTAAAAGTGGGAATATTGATAAGCTAAAAGGACAGTTTAAGATATAAAACAAACAAAAAACATAATATAACGGCAGAAAAGGAGGATGATCATGGAAAAAAAACAGTACTTTACGTATTTGGGTGGTCACCATAAACAAAATGGTGACTGGCGCGAGGAGTTTAACAAAATAGCACAAAACTTGACATCTGGGCTAAAGTTTGGTATTTGGGGCATCGATCCTTTTAAAAGAAATATCGATGAAGCCGATTGTGAACAGATAGTCGGTCGTGATTTTTCCATTATAATTGATTCACGGCTAAATTATGTGGTGTTGCGTGCTATGCAAGCTGGGTCAATCCTGAGTACAGGGGCAACATGTGAAAAGATGCTCGGATTCTATTTGAGCAAACCGGTTATTATTATCAGTGAACCAGAGTATGACAAAACTTATCCATCAAGTGATGCTCACTTTGAAAAGTGGCATCATCCATTTGTTGAAGTTATAGCAAATGTTATTGTGCCAAATATTGAAGGCGCAGTAAAATGGATAATTTCTGATATTATTAAACCTACACCCAGAATTAATTGGCGGGAAAAAATTGGAGTGTTGTCTCGCCAATATAGGTTTGGGCAGGGGGATGATATTGACCCTTTCGAAATTTCCTGAAGGATGGTGTGGGGTGAGCGAAAATTCGCCCACCCCAACCAAAAACTAAAACAATTTTAATTTATTTTAATAATATGCCAGAAATAAAATACCCGTACCTTCCTGAGGGAAGAAAAATATTGTATGTTGCATCTGACAATCCTTTTATGCTCGAGGCTATGCGGATAAGAAATTCAGAGAGTACTGATAAGGGGCATCCCACTGGTGCGGTTGTTGTGAGGGACGGAAAAATATTAGGTGGTGCTGCCAATCAGGCTGGCTTTAAAAATAAAAAACTCATAGAAGCTCACGCCAATGGTTGGTGTGTTAGAAAAAAATTGAAAATTAAATCCGGTACAAAATATTGGCTTTGTCCTGGTTGCGCAACAAATAAAGAACACGGGGAAAGTAAGGCCGTTTATGACGCTATAAGAAAAGCTGGAGCTGATATGGTAAAAGGAGCTGATTTATATCTCTATGGACATTGGTGGTGTTGCAAAGAATGTTGGGATGCTATGATAAAAGGGGGAATAAGGGATGTGTATCTAGTAGAAAAATCCGAAGAATTATTCGCTCGAAAATAATTGAAAATTATGAAGATAAATAAAAAGAATGCAACCGGAGCTCTTATTATTACTAATGAGAATAAGGATGAGTTAAATAAAAAACATTTCAATTTTTTTAAAAAAATTCATAACGAATTTGCTAAAACTAAATATGGAAAGAAACTTGAAAAAGAAATAAGATATGGGAGATATAAGCCGAAAGCAGTATCTAAAAAAATATGGCAAGAAGTCCTGGGGCCAGATGTGAATAATTTGCGTCATCATTTAGTAATGTATGATATAGTGAATAACTTTTTTAAATATAATGATCAAGGAACTTCAGGAGAATATATTTTTGATTATAATGAAAGAAAGCTACTTATTATTGCATCTCTAATCCATGACTGGGGGGAGTCTGTGACAGGAGACATATCTGCTGATTTGAAAAATGGAAAAAATGAAAAAAAAGAGTTTGAGGCTGCCAAGAAAATTATCAATGAATTCACGTTTAAATATAACGATCTTATTAGCAAAAATAATTTGCAAGAGGCGTTTGATAATGTAGTTATTGGTAAAAATGAAAAACTTAGCAGAGCATTTAACGCTATCGAAAGAATTGGATATTTACTTATTGGAATTAAGGCATGGGAAGAAGGGAGTAATTTTTATAAAGATAATAACCAGTTTACAAAAAATTTATGGTGGCTGACTACGAATGTTTTTTTGAATCAAATAAAAGAACTTGTTAAATATAGTGACAAATATCCTGCGGTTAAGTTTTATTTAGATAAAAATAAAAAGAAAATAGACAATATATTTGCTAAAATGCCAGAAGAAATATTTTTAAAATACAAAAAAGAAAGAGCAGAAAAGAAGAAGCAATTTGAGGAAGCTAAAAAAGTTTGGGTATCCTCAAGAGATAAAATAAGATATTAATTTATGAAATCAACAAAAAAAGGAAAATTTATTGCGATATACGGAATTAATGGTATTGGAAAAACTACGCAAGTAGAAATTTTGGTTAAATATTTACAAAGCCAAGGCTTGAATGTTAGTCGATTAAAGTACCCAGTTTATAATTTGGAACCGGAAGGGCCATTTATTTATTCATATCTCAGAGATCCAAAATTTCGCAAAAAAAACCAACTTTCAACAGATGAATTGCAACAAAAATATGCTGATAATAGAACGCGATATGAAAAAGAATTAAAAAAAAGACTGAATAGCGGTGAGTGGATTATAGCAGAAGATTATCTAGGCACAGGAATTTCATGGGGAATTGTTTGGGGAGGAGATTTAGAATATTTAGAAAAAATAAATAAAAATTTGCTAGAACCAGACTTATCAATTCTCATGCATGGCAAAAGATTTAACACGGCCATTGAAAAAGATCATCGCAATGAAATGGATTCAGAAAAAATTCAACTATGCAAAAATATACATTTGTTGTTAGCTGATAGATATGGTTGGAAAAAAATAAATGCCAATCAGGAAATTGAGAAAGTAAAAAAAGATATAGTAAAATTAATAAGAAAAACCTATGAATTTTGAAGAATACCAAAAGAAATCCAGAAAAACTGCTATTTATCCAAATGCAGGAGAAAATTTTGTTTATCCAACGCTAGGGCTAAGTGGTGAAGCGGGAGAAGTGGCGGAAAAAATAAAAAAAGTTATTCGAGACAAAGATAGCATAATGGATGATGAGTCGCGCGATATGATTGAAAAAGAATTGGGAGATGTTTTATGGTATGTGGCACAAATTGCGTCTGAACTGAAATTATCGCTCGATGATATTGCGCAGAATAATATTGAAAAATTGTATAGTCGGCTGGAAAGAGGAAAAATTAGTGGTAGTGGAGATAATAGATAGGAGAAAGGTGTGTGGCCCCGCAAAAAGTTCCAAGTATGTTTTGTTGTAAGTATTAGAATTTATATTCGTGGTCGCCTTCGGCTTAATCAACTAAAAAATTTAAGTTTTTAATAGCGAACTTTTGCGGGGTGCTCATAATTGTAGCTACTCGCAAAATACTCGTAGACAATTATGGCAAAATACACCCCCGTTATCGGCATGGAAATCCATGTGGAACTCAAAACTAAATCAAAAATGTTTTGCCAGTGTAAAAATGGCTTGGGGCTTGAAAAAAAGCCAAATGTTGATATTTGTCCGGTTTGTACGGCGCAACCGGGGACATTGCCAGTACCAAATGAAGAGGCGATTAAATTTGTTCAGTTGGCAGGTTTAGCTTTAAACTGCGAATTGGCGCGTGTTTCAAAGTTTGATCGCAAGAACTATTTTTATCCGGATATCCCAAAAGGCTATCAAATTTCTCAATATGACCAACCTTTCTGTCTAAATGGTAATTTAGACATTCAAATAACCAATAACCAAGAAACCTGCCTACCGGACAGGCAGGCAAGAAACAAGAAAATTGGAATTACAAGAATTCATCTTGAAGAGGACACAGGCAAGCTCATTCATCCAAAAGGCGTGGAATATACCCTGGTGGATTTCAATCGGGCTGGAGTGCCACTCATGGAGCTCGTGACGGAACCGGACATTGAAACGGGTGAGGAAGCACGAATTTTTTGTCAGAAACTGCAACAAATTTGTCGCTATTTGGAAATTTCAGATGCTGACATGGAAAAAGGCAATATGCGTTGTGAAGCCAATATCTCACTCTATAAAGAAGGTGAAGAAAAATTGTCGGGCACAAAAGTGGAAGTAAAAAATATCAATTCTTTTAAGTTTGTGGAAAAAGCCATTAATTTTGAAATTGAAAGGCAAACGGAAATGCTTGATAGAGGTGAAAAGATTGTTCAGGAAACTCGCGGATGGGATGCTAATAAGAGTGAAACAGTCTCACAAAGAAAAAAAGAATCCGCTCATGACTATCGTTATTTCCCTGAGCCAGATATTCCGCCATTTAGTTTTGATGAAAGCTATGTGGAAGATATCAAAAAAAAGTTGCCGGAACTGCCAGATCAAAAAGTTGAAAGATTCAATAAAGAATATAATTTGCCGATTGCTGACGTGGAAATTATAACTTCCGAAAAAGGATTGGCGCAGTATTTTGAAAATGTGGTGAGTGAAATCAAAGAAAAAATCAGTTGCAAGGAATATGACTGCCAAGAGGAAAGAGCGATTAAATTGGCTGCTAACTATATAATTGGCGAACTTCGCAGGCACATGGGGGAACATGAACATGATTTAGCGGATATAAAAATCACGCCGGAAAACTACGCCGAACTAATTTGCATCTTGTCCTGCGGAAAGATAAATTCCAGCGCGGCGCAAACAGTGCTTGCTGAGATGTATAAAGCGGGTGGCGATCCATCGCAAATTATCGAAGAGAAAAATTTAGCGCAGATGGATAATTCAGATGAACTAGAAAAAATAATCGAAGAAGTTTTGGCCAAAAACGAAAAATCAGTGACTGATTTCAAATCTGGCAAAGAAAATGCCTTGAAGTTTTTGATTGGACAAATTATGTCGGCAACGAAGGGGAAAGCTAACCCGCAAATAGTGCAGGAAATTGTCAAAAACAAACTGAAATGATTTCTTACTTTTCTTTTTCCCGCAAAAAGAAAAGTAACAAAAGAAAAGCTCTCAGCCGAGCTCACGCGCCAATAAATTCTTCGTTCTTCGGCTAAAATTTATAACTCGGCCCGACCAAATGCGTCGGTCCTCAAACAGGATAAATTTTTTAACGCCGACTCACTCGAATTTATAATGGCACGTTTCGCAAGGCTGAATTTTGATGCAATATTCTTCACAATTCTAAAAAATTTCTCACTTCTTTTTCTATATCTTTGTATTCAGGCAACCAGATAATTCTCTTGTCTTTAGAAAACCAAGTCATTTGGCGCTTGGCGTAGTTTTTTTCGGAGAGGTAAATTTGTTCAAAAAGCTCTTCTTTTGATTTTATTTCACCTTTTAAATATTTTGGAATAAGTGAGTATCCAAGACCAAAACTTTCTAATCTTTTCCAACTGATTTTATCTTTCAAGTGGAGTTTTTTTACTTCCGAAATCATGCCCGCCTCGACTCGCGGAGACCGCTTGTCGACGCGAGGCGGGCCCGCAGAAAATCTTTTCTCAAGTCTTATTTTAATTCTTTCATTGAGTTTTTCTTTTTGAATGGAGATGCCGATTTGGAGGAAAGTATAATTGTTGTCATGCCGAACTTGTTTCGGCATCTCTTGAGATCCTGAAACGAGTTCAGGATGACATTCTGCAGAAGGGACTTTGCCGATACTTTTGCAAATTTCAATAGCACGGATGAGGCGGACGGGATTTTTGGCATCAATGTTTTTGGCGCGCTGGGGATCTAATTTTTGCAGTGTCTTAAATAATTCTTCAGTTGATTTTTTGTTTAGTTTTTCTCGTAACTTCCAATCAGGTGCTACTTCTGGATAAACTATGTTATCTACTAACGCCTTTATCCAAAAACCAGTCCCACCACAAATAATTGGGAGTTTCCCACGCGCTAAAATATCTTTGATTATTTTGTCAGCATACTTTTTGAATTTGGCCGAGTTATATTCGGTCCTTGGGCTTATGATATTAATGCCATAATGTTTAGCCATTTTTTGTTCAGATTTAGTTATTTTTCCAGTACCAATATCCATGCCACGATAAATTTGGCGCGAATCAGCGCTAATTATTTCCCCGTTGAATTTTTGGGCCAGCGAGATCGCTACCTCTGATTTGCCAGAAGAAGTGGGTCCAAGAATGACAATGATTTTATTCATAAAATTAGGATTATACTACATAATAGCAAAAGCAAATGAATTTGCCAATATCTGGCGCTCTTGTTAGAATTTAGTCTATGGAGAACCAATATTTTAAAATAGTCGGAAAAGTCGTTGCTGGGCGAAAAGAAGGCCATAAATTAGGCTTTCCTACGGCCAATTTGAATTTTAGTGAAAAAATTGAAGCGGGGGTTTATGCGGGAAATGTTGATTTTGATGGTAAAAAATACAAAGCCGCCATTGTTTATTTTCCAGAAAAGCATCTTTTGGAGGTGCATATCCTTGATTTTTCGAGTAATTTATACGACAAGGAAATAGAGGTGGAAATTGGTGAAAAAATTAGGAAAATTATAAAATTTAAAAACAGCGAAGAATTAATAAATCAAGTCAAGAAAGATTTGGAAATAATAAAATAAAACTATTCGCATGTGCCACATTCGTAGTGTGGCTTCGCGAACGGCTAGTGAGCGAAAAACATATGTTTACAGGGATAATCAAAAAATTATCGGCAGTAGAAAAAGTTTCCAAGAAAAACGAAAGTTTGTTTGTGGAAATTGTCCGACCTAAAAGCTGGAAGATTTGGGAAGGGGAAAGCATTTCCATCAATGGAATTTGTTCAACGGTTAAGAGATTTAACGGGAAAATTTTTGAAGTGGAATATATGCCAGAAACTATTGAGAAAACTACAGCGGGAGTTTGGAAAAGAGGAATGGCCGTGAACTTAGAAAAAAGTTTGGCGCTCAAAGATCTTTTGGATGGACACATTGTGCAAGGGCATATTGATACGCGCGGAAAAATAGTGGATGTCAAAAAAGACAAGGAATCGAAAATAATAAAAATACAAATTCCGTCAAAATTTATGCGCCTAGTAGCGGAGAAAGGGTCGGTTTCTGTAGATGGGATAAGTTTGACTGTAGTGGAAGTTGGGCGAGATTGGTTTTCGGTTTCGCTAGTGAGTTATACTTTAGACAATACTAATTTAGGAAAAATAAAAACAGGCGATAGTGTGAATATTGAGACAGATGTTTTGGCGAAATATTTGGATAAACTGCTAGAAGGAAAGATTCACCCTGTTTCACCCTGTTAAATAGTTAAAAAATTGTATCAAATGGGATGATTAAAAATTTTATTTAACAGGGTAAATAAATTTTAAATTTTTGAAAAAATTTAAAATTAAGATTTGAGTATTGATTTAAAGCAGGATTAAATTATAAATTTTAAAAATTAAAAATAATTAAGTTTGTTTCTCGACGAGAGACTCAAATCTTATTTAACAGGGTAAATGCAAAGAAAAAATAAAGAGACTAAAAAAATTTTTGACGGTAGCAAAATAAAAATAGCCATTGTGGTGGCTAAGTTTAATGCGGACATCACTGAAAAAATGTTTCAAGGCGCGCTGGATACTTTACAAACAAATAAGGTCAAGAAAAATAACATTGAAATTGTTCGAGTTCCGGGGGCATATGAGATTCCTTTGACTTGCCAAAAATTGGCACAAACCAAAAAATATGATTGTCTAGTAGCTATTGGGTGCGTGATAAAGGGCGACACTGATCATTATTATTATATATCGCAAGAAGTTTCCAGGGGGATAATGGACGTGATGTTGAAATTTTCTTTGCCAATTGGTTTTGGCGTTATTACTGTGAATAATTTGAAGCAAGCAAAAGACAGGGCGAATGAAAAATGCAACAAGGGCAAGGAGGCAGCTGAAGCGGCTCTAGAGATGATTGCAAAATTCTAGGAAATATATGTTTTTGTCATCCTGAATTTATTTCAGGATCTGATACATGATAAGTAGATTCCGAAACCCGCCCGCCGGCGAGGCAGGCAAGTTCGGAATGACAAGTTATTTCTTTTTCTTCATCAAAAGTTCGGCGATTTGGACGGCGTTGAGGGCGGCGCCTTTCAAGATTTGATCACCGCTAACAAAAAATTCTAGTCCAAAATCTCCAAAAATCAAGCTTTGTCTAATTCTCCCAACATGAACAGAAAAATCGGAACTAGCAAAAAGTGGCATTGGGTAGGCATTGTTTTTTGGGTCATCAACTAATTTTATCCCGGAAGTCTTTTTGAAAATCGCTCTAATTTTTTCTGGAGTGATTTTCTTTTTTGTCTCAACTACAATTGATTCGCTGTGCGCTCGCATAACCGGCACGCGAACAGCCGTGCAAGAGATGTCAATTTTAGGATGAGAAAAAATTTTTCGAGTTTCCCAAACAACTTTCATTTCTTCTTTGGTGTAGCCATTCTCTTGAAACTTATCAATATGAGGAATAAGATTGAAAAGAATTTGATGTTGAAATTTGTCTACCGTTAACTTTTTATTTTGGCAATAACTGCGAGTTTGATTTTCTAATTCTTCCATCGCTTCTTTTCCTGCGCCGGAAACTGCCTGATAGGTTGAGATGATAACTTTTTTCAGACCGAATTTTTTCTCAATTTCCCAAAGTGGAATGGTGGCGATAGCGGTAGTGCAATTAGGATTGGCGATGATGCCTTTGTGTTTCCAAACTTCCTTGGGATTTATTTCTGGGATAATTAGGGGAACTGTCGGATCATAGCGAAAGCACGAAGAATTATCAATGACAATTGAACCAAGCTCGGCCGCTTTTTTCGCCCATTCCAAACTAATTTCTGAGCCGGCGGCAAAAAGGGCAATGTCGGAATTTTGAAAAAGTTCTTCACTTATTTTTTCAACTTTGATTTTGCCAAAATCGGTTTCGATTATTTTTCCTGCCGAACGTGGTGAAGCCGCCAATCTCAAAGCAGAAACTTTCAAATGTTTTTTTTCAAGACACTGGATCATTTCTCTTCCAACGATGCCCGTAGCACCAATAATTGCAAAACGCATAATGTTATGTGGGATTTACGCATTTACTTGTGTCAAGATATGCTCGTCGCGAAAGTAATTAAAAAATTCAACAACTCGCCAGTAATCAAGAATTATTTATACAAAGTATTTTTCCGGCGACTGCGTTAATATCTCTTCCACAACTAAATTCTTAAATCCTTAAATTCTAGTATTAAAAAAATTCTTTATAAATAGCGCGGATAACTAATTTTTCATCTTTCTTGTCAACAACCAAGGTGATGTTTCGAGGAGAGGCACCCTGGGAAACCATTTTAATGGAATGGTTTTTCACTGCCGAAAAAAGTCGAGAAAGAATATTTTTTCTTTGGCTGATGCCTTCGCCGACCAAAGAAATTATCGTTTTATTATAGAGAATTTCAGTGAGTGCATATTTTTCCAGGTCCTTGATGAGAAGTGCTGACGGTTCGCATTCGGTTGTGACGGAAATGCTCGATTCCGAAGTACTCACCACGTCGATAACAACATTATGTTTCAAAAAAATGGAAAATATTTCTGCCATAAACCCAGAAGTCCCCAGCATTTCAGTGGAATAGAGATTGATTATGTAGGATCCATTCTTACTAGAAACTGATTTGATATTTTTTTGTGATTCAGAAGTTATGAGAGTTCCGCGATGTTTGTGATTGAAAGTGTTGACTACGCGAGCGGGGATTTCTTTGAGAACGACTGGCTCGATAGTTTTTGGGTGAAGAACTTTGGCGCCGAAATAGGCAAGTTCAGCTGCTTCGCGATAATTTATTTTTGGAATCACTTTAGCCTGAGGAATTATTTTTGGGTTGGCAGTGAGAATTCCGTCCACATCAGTCCAGATTTCCAACTCTGTGGCGTTTAGCACATTTGCCAAAATAGCTGCCGTATAGTCAGAGCCTCCTCGAGAAAAAGTTGTATATTCTCCGTGCGCTGTGGAACCGATAAAACCGGTGATGACGATTTTGTCATACTCAGTTAACTTTGGAATTAAATTTTTCTTTACTGCTTTTAATGTTTCTTTCATATCTAGCTTGGCTGAGCTAAAAGAGTTATCAGTTTTTATAAGTTTTCGAGAATTGATGCGAATAGCTTTGGATTTTTTTTCCAAAAAACTTTCAATTATTTTGGAACTTAGTCTTTCACCGAATGACAAAATGTAATCTCGGCTTCTTGGCGTAAGTTCTCCGATAGATTCGATGCCGTTGAGAAAAGCTTCTAATTCTTCAAAATATTCAGACAGATCCAATTTGATGCCCAGTTCTTTAATTATCTTTAGATGTTTCTTTTTGATAATTTCCAGTGTAATTTCCCAATCTCCCTTTTGCTTAGCTTCGGCGCCAGCCTTAATCAGGAGGTCAGTAGTACCAGAAACAGCAGAAACAACGATTATTTTTCGTTCTTCTTTTTCTAGGACAATTTCGCGAAGTTTTTGGATGGCTTCAGGGCTTCCCACTGAGGTACCGCCAAATTTTGAAACAATGATATTCATAAAAATAATATAGGGCAATTATGGCTTTATGTAAAGAGAAGCTTCCAGATTCCAAATATTAGCTTTGGTTATTTTTACCTTTACAAATTTTCCAACCAGATTTTTTTTAGTTGAAATTATTTTCACATTTTTCAGTGAGTGAGTTTGTCCGAAATAATTGGCGCCATCTTTTTTGTCAATGAGAACTTCCAAAGTTTTTCCGGTGTATTTTTGATTATTTTCAAAGGCGGTTTCTTTCAAAATTTCATTGAGAAAAAATTCTCGTTTCTTTTTTTCGTCTTTGGAAACATTATCTTTCATCTTGTAGGCAACTGTTCCAGGGCGAGGAGAAAATTGGCCGAAATAGACTAGGTCATAACAAACTTTTTTCATGACGCGCGCCGACTCGAGAAATTGTTTTTTTGTTTCTCCTGGAAAACCGACAATTATATCAGTGGTAATGGAATATAATTTATTGGGTTTGTATTTGGCAAAAGCTGATTTTATTTTTTTCACTAAATTTAGATATTTTTCGGCGGTATATTTTCGATTCATCGCCAAGAGAATTTCGTTGTCTCCGGCTTGCAAGGGGAGATGGATATGTTCGCAAATTTTTTTGGATTTGGCGATTGTTTCAATTAATTCATCAGAGAAATCTTTTGGGTGACTGGACATAAAAGAAATCCAAAAATGACCGGGAATTTTTTCGATGAGTTGCAAGAGTTTGGGGAAGGTATTTTTTCCATCAATATAAGAATTTACGTTTTGTCCTAAAAGAATTATTTCTTTGCAACCATTTTTGAGTAGATTTTTTATTTCCAAAATTATTTCTTTTGAAGACCTTGAGACTTCGCGTCCTCTAGCGTATGGCACAACGCAATAGGAACAGAAATTGTTGCAACCGGTCATAATTGGTACGTAGGCAATGTGCTGGTTGGAATATTTAGGGATAATATTTAGATAGTTGTCATTGTGAGGAAGCGCAGCGACCGTGGCAATCTCGTACTTAGAAAGATTGTGTCCAATATTTTGAGATTGCTTCACTGCGTTCGCAATAACAGAAGTAAATTTTTCTTCGAAAGCTTTTGTTTCACAAAACAAATCAACTTTGTTTTTCAGTCTTACTTGCACATCTTTTCTATTAGCTAGACAACCAGTCAAAATAACAATTTTTCTTGACTTCTGATTCTTGTTTCCTGATTCTTGTTTCCTGATATTATGTATTTGCCCATAAGCTCGATCTTCCGCCATCTGGCGAATTCCACAAGTATTGAAAATAACGATATCGGCTTTTTCGATATCTTTTGCTGGCTTATTTTTTTGCGACTCCAAAAAGCCAGCAATTCTTTCTGAATCACTTTCGTTCATTTGACAACCGAATGTTTTTATATAATATTTCATAATTTTATTCTTATTACAGTCTTACAGATTTTCCCTATTTAGTCCAGAATTCAACAAAAAAATAGAAAAGAGGGTAGCTTTATAAGCTAGCCCTCTATTATAGTTGTTTTCCTTGTTTTTAATTACCATGAACTGGACAATCTGGATATGGGGTAGGGCCAGGGTATATATTATGTACGGGACAATGATTACTGACCAAGGCTACACCCGCCTCTGGCTCTGGATTTTCACAATCACACTCATCCTCTCTTGGACAAATACAAATCAGGGCCACATCTTCCCATTGAATTCGTCTTAACAGATAATGGCAGTGAATTTGCTAAAGAGTTTTCTAAAAAACTTAAAGATTTGCATCTTACTCATTATCACACTTATCCTCGAACTCCCAAGATGAATGCTCATTG
>JBAQNP010000017.1:0-64037 GCA_049303905.1 Candidatus Moraniibacteriota bacterium | reverse complement strand
CGGCGCGCACTTCCATGGGAAGCACTTGAAAATTTGTTTTTGTTTGCATACGGCATTTTTGTGTTTATTTTGTTATGCCGTAATTATATCATAAATGGAGCGATAATGCTCGGCTGGTTAATAATATTCCATATATTGTCAGGATATCCCTTTTCTTGAGCTTTGATTTTCTATTATTTTGACAATCAGGCAATTTTCCCAGTGTTCGATTTTCTGCTCGAGAAGGGGTACTAAATTTTAGTGGAGGAGTTCCCTGCCTGCCGATGAAGCAGGGACTCTCCTTGGGGCTACAATTGAAATTAAAATAAAAATATGTGGAATTTATATTTAGATGAATCAGGAGATCTTGGATTTGATTTTGTGAACAAAAAACCGTCGAAATTTTTTACAATTACAGTTTTGGCTGTGCGTGGAGAAAATCAGAAAAAACTTGCCAAAGCAGTGAAAATTACTCTTCGAAGAAAATTTAGAAAAAAGCAAAAAGTGGATGAATTAAAAGGCTCAAAATGTTCTTTTGCGATTAAAAAATATTTTTATAAACAATCAAAAGATGTGAAGTTTGCTTTGTATGCAATTACACTAAACAAGATTAGAGTTTTTGACAGACTAAGAGAAGACAAGGAACGCGTTTATAATTATGTGACCAGATTGGTCTTAGATCAAATCCCATTTCATAACGCGGACACACAAGTTGAAATTGTAATTGATCGTTCGAAAACTAAGAAAAACATAGCGGAATTTAATTCATATATAATACGGCAGATAAAAAGCAAGTTTGATCCGAAAGTTCCTTTGAATGTGCATCATTATAATTCCAAGCAAGATTTTTGTTTGCAGGCGGTAGATGTGTTTTGTTGGGGAATATTTCGTAAGTATGAAAATCAAGATCAAGAATGGTTGGAGGTATTTAAGGAGAAAGTTGTTTATGATAAACAATATCTGTGATTTGAAAAAAATAAAAACCCCTTGCGGGGAGCGTGCCTTATAAGTTTGTTATGTTGGGACTCGTAGCCTCAAAGAGGGGAGCATCCCAAGCAACCTATAAAGGGCTTATCGCATATATAGATACTATCATAAAGGACAAAATATTTCAAGTAAATCTAAATACTGCTATTGAATATTACCTCAAAGCTGGAGAAGAGGACAAAGCAAAAGAAATAATTAAGACTGAGGCCGAAGCAGGCTCATTACGTAATAGTATCCTGCTCGGAAAAATTATTAATAAAAAAAGGATAGAAGAATTACTAAAAAAAGTTGAGGAATTGTAGAAGATTTATTAGAATATAGAATGATTATTTCAGAGACTGAAACACTGTTTTAATTCTTACCACTGCCTTAATTCAGAGATTATTTGGTTTCAACTGGTGAGCAAGTAGTTTATTTATATCATCTTGACACTCTTCAATTTTTCTATACAATATAAATTAGCAGTCGAATGATGCGAGTGCTAATAACTTATTAATCTTGGCTAATTATTAATTTTTCGGTTTTAATCTAATTTTTTAGATTAAAGCAGGAATCAAAAATATGAAATTGAAACCGTTACATGACAATGTAGTCGTGAAACCGATGAGCGTGGAGGAAACTACCGCCTCGGGGATTTTTTTGCCTGACAATGCCAACAAGGAAAAACCGGAAAAGGGAGAAGTGCTGGCAGTGGGTCCGGGAAAAATCATGGACAACGGACAATTGAAACCAATGAATGTGAAAGTTGGAGACAAAGTAATGTTCAAAAAATATTCTCCAGATGAGATAAAAATTGAGGATGAAGAATATTTGCTGATTAGTGAAAGTGATATTTTGGGGGTTTTGGAATAAATTTTTTGAGATGGCTATCCCGCACCAATTCCAATAAAGATTTTTCTAAAAGTGAGATTTGTGTGCGTGGTCGCCTGCCTGCCGGCAGGCAGGCCTACGGCTTAGTTTATAATTAACATAAAACTTAAAAGCGAATTGGTGCAGGGATGCTCATTTTTGTTCCTGCTCGCTTCGCTCACAGACAAATATGGCAAAACAAATTGAGATAGGGGTTGATGCCAGAAAGAAAATAAAATTAGGCATCGATAAAGTAGCAAGCACGGTAAAAACTACTCTCGGGCCGAGAGGTAGAAATGTCATTTTAGACAAAGGTTTTGGGTCACCGACAATTACCAATGATGGCGTTTCTATCGCCAAGGAAATTGAATTGGAGGATAGATTTGAAAATATTGGAGCTGGACTGATCAAGGAAGTGGCTTCAAAAACTAATGATGTGGCGGGGGACGGCACGACTACTTCAACTGTTATGACGCAAGCGTTGGCGCATGAAGGTTTGAAATTTGTGGAAACCGGGATGAGCCCGATTGAAATTCGTCGCGGGATGGAAATGGCCAAAAATGATGTGGTGGAAATACTTTCCAAAAATTCCAAAAAAGTAAATTCCAAAGAAGAAATTTCTCAGGTAGCTACGATTGCGGCAGAATCTAAAGAAATGGGTGAGATGATTGCAGAAGTCATGGAAGAAGTTGGGAAAGACGGCGTGATCACCGTGGAAGAATCACAGACCTTTGGATTTTCCAAGGAAATTGTGGAAGGGATGAATTTTGACAAAGGTTATGTTTCTCCATATATGATCACTGACGTTGAAACACAAAAAGCGGAACTTAAAGATCCCTATATTTTAATTACTGATAAAAAGATTTCCGCTATTTCGGAAATTCTGCCAATTTTGGAAAAAATTGCCCAAGGAGGAAAAAAAGAATTGGTGATTATTGCAGATGATGTTGACGGCGAAGCCCTGGCAACATTAGTGGTTAATAAGCTTCGAGGGATAATAAATGTTTTGGCGATTAAGGCGCCGGAATATGGCGACGGCCGAAAAGCGATGCTCGAAGACATTGCAGTTTTAACTGGCGGACAAGTTATCACCGAAGAAAAAGGCTTGGATCTGAAGAAAACAGAACTTGCTATGCTTGGTCAAGCGCAAAAAGTAGTGGCAACTAAAGATGATACTACTATTGTGGGTGGCAAAGGGAAAAAAGAAGAAATTGAAACCCGTGTAGCACAGATCAAAAAGCAAGTCGAAAACTCTGATAGTGATTATGATAAAGAAAAATTGCAAAAAAGAATTGCCAAAATTTCCGGTGGCGTAGCGGTGATCAAGGTTGGCGCGGCCACGGAAACTGAACTGACTTATATTAAACATAAAATGGAAGATGCCCTGTCGGCTACTCGCGCCGCGGTGGAAGAGGGAATTGTGGCCGGCGGAGGCGTGGCTTTGGCCAAAGCGTCCAAAGAACTTCAAACGAAAGATCATGCGGACAAAAGTTATGATTACAAAGCTGGCTACGAAACACTTATCCGCTCACTCGGCGAACCGCTAAAGCAAATTGCAGCTAATGCCGGAAAAAAAGATCCAGGAGTAGTTCTGGACAAGGTTATTGAAAGTGCCGGGATTAATTTTGGTTATGACGCGATGGAGGACAAATATGTCGAGGATATGCTAAAGGCGGGAATTATTGATCCTCTAAAAGTCACCCGAACAGCTCTTGAAAACGCTGTCTCAGTTTCAGCCATGCTTCTCACCACTGAAGCAGTCATCACAGATCTGCCAGAGAAAAAAGATGAACATATGCACGGAGGAATGCCGGGGATGGGCGGAATGGGTGGTATGATGTAAATCGCGATGCGAATTTGCGAATGACATGCGAATGTTGCGAATTGCGAATAAGAAAAATATGAATTGGGCGTTGCTATACTATTATAGCGACGCCTGATTTTTTTTTCTTGCTAAAGATGCTATTTTTTGATAGGCTTATTTTAGCAAGAATGTTTAGGTGGCTTATTTAATTTAATCAAAAAGTCTGATAAATAATTTAGATTTTAGACTAGATTCCCTCCGCCAGCTGGCGGATTCACGGGAATGACATATTTTATGGACGCGATTGATATTTTGAAAAATTATAAGAAAATATTTGATCCTCGTTTGGAAAAATATTTTGATCAAAAGATAAAAAAAGCCAAAGAAGTGGATTTTTTGGCGAGCCAAGCGATCAAGATGATTGCAGATTTTACTCTGGCAGGAGGAAAAAGAATTCGACCGGCCTTGGTCTACTATGGTTATCTGGCGAGTGGCGGAAAAGAGGACCAGAAAATTTTGGAAGTTTCCATGAGTTTGGAGATAATTCACAGTTTTCTTTTGATTCATGATGACATCATCGATCGCGATGAAAAAAGACATGGCATCACCACAGTGCATGAAAAATATAAAAAAATTGGGCAAAGTATAATTTCCAAATCCAAAGAAGACAGCGCGCATTTTGGAAATTCAATGGCCATTATTACAGGCGACATTGCCTATGCGATGGCTAATGAGATAATTTTCAATTCAAAATTTTCTCCGGAAATAATTATCAAGGCGCTGGACAAAATGCAAAACATTGTATATATCACTTGCGCCGGAGAAATGCTGGATGTGGTGATGGAAAATCGCGGACGAACGACGGAAAAAGAAATTCTTCATATGTTTGAAGGTAAAACTTCTCGCTATACTTTCGAAGGCCCGCTTCATTTTGGTGCTATTTTGAGTGGCAATTCGAACAAAAAAATTCTGGACGCCTTTAGCAACTATTCTTTGCCACTAGGAAAAGCTTTTCAAATCAGAGATGATATTTTGGGAATTTTTGGTTCGGAAAAGAAAACTGGTAAACCGGTTGGATCAGATGTGTCAGAAGGAAAGCAGACATTGCTTTTACTCAAGGCTTTGCAAAATGGAACGCGCCAGCAGAAAAAAACTTTGCAAAAATATTTAGGCAAAAAAGATCTAACTAAGAATGAACTAGAAGAATTTAGACAAATAATTAGAGAAACTGGCGCCTTGAAATACAATCAAGAGCTAGCTAAAAATTTTGTGGCGCAGTCGTTGGAAGCGCTCAAAAAAATTGAATTTAAAAACACTGAGGCAAAGTTTTTTATGGAAAAATTGGCCAAATATATTATCGAAAGAGAGGTCTAGTTATGGCAGTTGCTCTCTCTTATTTTTTAAGCTATTATTTTAATTATGGAAAACAACTCGAAATACATTCCACGTCATGTAGCCATTATCCCAGACGGAAATCGGCGTTGGGCCAAAGCCAAAGGCCTTGAGCCTTGGGAGGGACATGATGCAGGAGCAACAAATCTCGAAAAATTAATTCAATTCGCGCTAAAGAAAGAAATAAGTTGTCTTTCTCTTTGGGGTTCTTCAATGGACAATCTTTTGAAGCGTCCGATCGCAGAAAAAAAAGCACTTTTAGATATTTACAAAAAATACTTTCAAAGACTTCTAGAAGGCAAAGAAATTCATGAAAACGAAGTGAAAGTAAATGTTATTGGGCATTGGGAGGAACAGTTTCCAGAATCGTTAAAAAACATAATTAAAGAAGCAATTGAAAAAACCAAACATTATAAAAAAAGAATGTTAAATTTTATGTTGGCTTACTCTGGCACTGATGATATGCTCCAAGCTGTGGAAAAAATTATCGCCAAATCGGAGAGGGGCACAAAAATTACTCCGGAAATTTTGAAAGCTAATTTGATGACACACGAACTTCCGCCGGTGGACTTTATGATTCGAACAGGCGGGGAGCCACATAATTCCAATGGATTTTTAATGTGGGATTCATCCGATGCGCAACTTTACTTTTCCACGGATAATTTCCCTGATTTTAATGAAGAAAAATTCGAAGAAGCTTTGGAAGAATATGCGAAGAGAGGGAGGAGATTTGGGGAATAGAAATTTATTTTATACTTTAATGTAGTATCTTTGTAATTTTTAAAATAAAAAAACTATGGAAATAGTCTTTACCGATCAAAACTTTGATCAAGAAGTAGTGAAGTGTGAAAAACCAGTGCTGGTTGATTTTTGGGCACCTTGGTGTGGGCCATGTCAGATGATGGGTCCAATAATCGAAGAATTGGCTAAGGAGATGGGGGATAAAACTAAGATTGGAAAATTAAATGTGGATGAAAACCAAGTAATAGCTCAAAATTTTTCTGTAATGTCTATCCCAACTATTATGATTTTCAAAGGTGGAAAAATGGTCAAGCAATTGGTGGGTGTGCAATCTAAGGAAGCTTTGAAGGAGGAATTGGAAAAAGCGTAAAAAATAAAAATGTATTTTGTCATGCTGAATTTATTTCAGCATCTCTTAAATTAGATCCTGAAACAAGTTCAGGATGACAACCTGTGTCAATATGGAAAATGATAAAATATATGATTTAGTTATAATCGGCGCCGGTCCAGCAGGACTTAGTGCTTCAATTTATGCTTCCCGATATAAGTTGGAGCATCTTGTTTTTGGCGCTTCGCAAGGCGGGCAAATGAATGAAATTTATGATTTGGAAAATTGGCCGGGAGAAAAAAAGATTTCCGGTGCTAGTTTGATTTCTAAATTCGTGGAACACGCCGAGGGTTTCGGCGTAAAAATAAACCGAGAATCAGTAGCTGGAATTTCTAAACTAGAAGACGGAACTTTTGAAATAAGTTGCGCAAAAAATATCTACAGAACTCGCGCAATCATTCTTGCTATGGGAGCGCATTACCGCAAAATGAATATCCCCGGAGAAAAAGAATTCACTGGGCGTGGAGTTTCCTATTGTGCCACTTGTGACGCAATGTTTTTCCGAGAAAAAACCGTGTGTGTTGTGGGCGGGGGAAACAGCGCAGCAGTAGTGGCTTTGGAACTGACGGATTTTGCCAAAAAAGTTTATCTCATCACTAAAGAGGAAAAAATGTCAGCTGAGCCGGCGTGGTTGGAAAAAGTTGCTAATAATTCCAAAATAGAATTGGTCAAAGGCACGGGCGTGATTGAAATTAAAGGTGAAACAAAAGTGGAAAAAGTAGTTCTGGACAAAGCTCATAATGATCAGAATAATTTAGAAGTAGACGGCGTGTTTATCGAAGTTGGCACTGAACCAGGAGTGGAACTGGCGCAGAAAATCGGCGTTATGACTGATGAAAAAAATTATATAAAAGTAAAAGAGGATATGAGCACCAATGTACCGGGAGTTTTTGCAGCCGGCGATATCACTACGGGATCAAATAAATTTCGTCAAATTCTGACAGCTTGCGCGGAAGGTTCAATTTCTGCCAATAGCGCTTATAAAATGTTGAAGTTAAAATAATTTTATGCATAGATCAATTCAACTTTCTCAAAAACTAGGAGGAAAAATTGAAATTAGAAGCAAGGTGAAACTTACCAAAAAAACTTTGCCGATTTTGTATACACCGGGAGTAGCGGAAGTGTCAAAAGCGATTGCTGAAGATAAAAAATTAGCTCGAGAATATACGATCAAAAAAAATACGGTGGCAGTAATTTCCGATGGATCGGCGGTTTTGGGATTGGGAAATATTGGGCCGGAAGCGGGACTACCTGTGATGGAGGGCAAAGCTTTGCTTTTTAAAGAATTGGGAGGAGTAGATGCGATTCCAATCGTGCTTGATACTCAGGACACGGAAGAGATAATCAAAACTATAAAATATCTAGCCCCAACTTTCGGTGGAATAAATTTGGAAGATATTTCCGCGCCAAGATGTTTTGAAATTGAGGAAAGATTGAAAAAAGAATTGGATATCCCAGTTTTCCATGATGATCAACACGGCACGGCGATTGTAGTTTTGGCGGGGCTAATCAATGCTCTTAAGGTTGTTAAAAAAGATTTAGTAAAAATAAAAATTGTTATTTCGGGAACTGGAGCAGCGGGAGTAGCGATTGCTAAACTTTTGATCAAAGCTGGTGCTAAACATATTATTATGTTGGACAGGATGGGGATAATCTACAAAGAAAGAAGCGGGGGACTTAATGGTTCAAAGATGGAAATTGCACATCTTACTAATCCGCATAATTTGAAAGGTAATGTGCGAGATGCGCTTTCCGGAGCGGATGTTTTTATCGGAGTTTCCGCGCCCAATATCCTCACTGAAGAAGATATTTTTCAAATGAATAAAAATTCCATTGTTTTTGCTATGGCCAATCCAATTCCGGAAATTATGCCAGAGAGAGCTAAGGCGGGCGGAGCGCGTGTTGTAGCGACGGGTCGCTCAGATTATGCCAATCAAATTAATAATGTCTTGGCTTTCCCGGGAATTTTTCGTGGAGCGCTGGATAATAAAGTGAAAATCATAACCGATGAGCATAAAATAAAAGCTGCTTATGTAATTGCTAGTTTGATAAAAAAACCAACTAGTGGTAAAATAATACCAGAAGCGCTAGATGAAAAAGTTGCTAAAAAAGTCGCCAGCGTTTTTAAAAAATAAAAAATATGAAAGTTTACAAACAAAAAATTGAGTTGGAAACTTCCACTCAAATTGAATTTATCGACGTCACTCAAAAAGTCGAAGATGTGATTTCGGCATCTGGTATTCGAGAAGGACAGGTTTTGATTTTTTCTCAACATACTACCTCTGGTATTGTGATCAATCACAACGAATCAATGCTCATCCAGGATTTTATGCGAACCTTATATCGCATTGTGCCAGTTTCTGATAGATATTCACACGACCTTTTTGAGCTTAATCGTGCTACCTCTTCAGATGGAAGATCCAATGGGCACTCTCATTGTAAAGCAATTCTTTTGGGATCTAGTCAAA
The DNA here is from genome assembly GCA_049303905.1 of Candidatus Moraniibacteriota bacterium. GTDB lineage: Bacteria > Patescibacteriota > Minisyncoccia > Moranbacterales > UBA2206 > UBA2206. Next base: position 55,429 of record JBAQNP010000017.1, on the reverse strand, counting down.
CAGTGCCAATCGAAAAAGGCAAAATGGATCTTTCGGAAAAACAAAGTATTTTTTTTGTAGAAATGGATGGCTCAAGAAAAAGAGACTATATTGTGCAGGTCATAGGATTATAAAGATTACATGGATAATTTAATTAATAATTTAATTAAAAATGGATATCTTAAGACCGATTTAGTTATCGATGCTTTTTCAGAAATAAATAGGATGGAATTTTTGCCTCAAGATTTGGAAGGACAATTTATGGCTGATGTAGCTTTACCAATTGGCCATGGTCAGACAATTTCTCAGCCAAGAACAGTGGCTATAATGCTTGAACTTTTGGAGCCTCAGCGTGGACAAAATGTATTAGATGTTGGTGCTGGCTCTGGTTGGATAACCGCGCTTCTTTGTTATATTGTTGGAAAGGATGGTCATGTCACAGCGCTAGAAAGAATTGAAGATCTTGCAATGTGGGGGAAAAATAATGTGGCCAAATATAAAAATTATATTGAAAATTTTGATAAAGGAATTGCCGAGTTTCATGTGCTTGATGGGAAAAATGGTTTTTATGAAAATGCCCCATATGACAGGATAATTGTAAGTGCTTCAGCTAAGATTATTCCAGAAGAATTGAAAAAACAACTTAAAATTGGCGGAAAAATGGTTATTCCAGTCAAGAATAGTTTAGTTTATCTTGAGAAAAAAGACGAAAATAATTTTTATAAAGAAGAATATCCTGGATATAATTTTGTGCCGTTAATATAAATCAGAACCACTGATTCGCACTGATTAACACATGATTACACATGAATAAGAAATACACTAAGTTTCTAATAATTATTTTTTTTGTAGCGCTAATATTAAGTGGGCTTTTTTATTTTAGATACCAAGTCTATTACGCTCACGGAAAATTTGTTGGTACAAAAACCCTAGAAATTGCCAAGGGTGATGGAAATAAGGAAGTGGCTAAAAAAATGAAAGAAGCGAATTTGATTTCCAGAGAGATATATTTCTACTATTATATAAAATCAAAAAAACTTTCTGATAAGATAATGCCATGTGTCTATGAATTTTCTGGCAACATGACAATTCCAGAAATTGTTCAAACCATAACTAACAGTGAAGAAAAGTTTATCAAAATTACTTTTCCCGAAGGTTTTACGGCGCGTCAAATGGCCGAAAAATTAACGGCGAGTGGATTACCCGGTCAAGAATTTTTGGCAATTGTGAGTAGTCCGGGAGAATTAAAAAAACGCTATAGTTATCTAACACCGGAAAAAATCAAAACCCTGGAAGGTTTTCTTTTCCCTGATACTTATTTTTTCAAAAAAGATACTCTGGCCAAAGATATTGTCGGCAGACTTCTTGATACTTTTGATCAAAAATTAACTGATCAAATGGAAAAAGATATTTTGAGTCAAAATAAATCGATGGGCGAAATTGTTACAATGGCTAGCATGGTTGAGAAAGAAGTGCAGACAGCAGAGGATATGAAAACAGCCAGTGGAATTTTTTGGAAAAGAATTGCGAATGGTCAAAGGTTAGAAAGTGACGCGCCACTTTCATATATTTTGCAGGACACTAATGATCAGCACAGAGGAAAAGATTTGGCGCTTGATTCTCCCTATAACACTTATAGAAATATTGGACTTCCGCCAACCCCGATTTCTAATCCAGGGCTCAGCGCGATAAACGCGTCAATCTATCCAATCGCTTCAAAATATAATTTTTTTCTAACAGTCACAATTGATGGAAAAAAGAAAGTTATTTATTCTGCAACTTTTGATGAACACAAAGCTAATCGGAAAAAATATGGCTTGTGAGGATTTACTAGAGTATCCGCCTCGACTCGCGGAAACGCTTCGTCGATGCGAGACGGGCGAATCTAGCTAAATTACGAATAATTACAAAAGCCCTTAAAGGAGGCTTTTTTAATGAGTTGATTTAAAAATAAATAAATGATACAATATCACTATCGCTTCTGTCATTCCCGCGAAAGCGGGAATCTAGTCTCGAAGATTTATTTATTGCGAAGACTTAAGTATTTAACAAAAATTTTTCACTAGATTCCCGCATACGCGGGAATGACAACGGAGGATTGAAATAATTTTATGCAAAACGAAAATAATAACATCCCCTTAGCTGATCGAATTCGTCCGGAAAATCTCGAGGATTTTTTTGGACAGGAAAAATTAATCGGCGATAAATCTTTTCTAACTAGTGCAATTCAAGATGATAGCGTGCCGTCAATGATTCTTTGGGGGCCACCTGGATCAGGAAAAACAACGCTCGCGCACATCATTGCTAAAAATACCAATTCAGAATTTGTAAGTCTAAGTGCCACTTCTAGTGGAAAAAAAGATTTAGTGGAAGTTGTGGCCAAGGCGAAAAACAATCAACTCAAAAACAAAAAAACTATTTTGTTTATCGACGAGATTCATCGCTGGAACAAGAGTCAGCAAGATGCGCTTTTGCCAAACGTAGAAAAAGGCGTGATAACGCTTATTGGCGCTACCACAGAAAATCCTAGCTTTGAAGTTAACAGCGCTTTGCTTTCTCGCACTCGTGTTTTTGTTTTGGAAAAACTATCACAAGAAAGTTTGGAAAAAATAATTTCTCGGGCAGCTAAAATTATAAAAACTAAGATAGGCAAAGAGCCGATTGCTTTTTTGGCGCGCATGGCCAACGGTGATGCTCGTACGGCGCTCAATGTTTTGGATATTTTATGTAATCAAAAAAACAAAGAAATTTCAGTAGAAAAAATCAAAGAAGTTTTTCAAAAAACACACTTGCTTTATGACAAAAATGGCGAAGAACATTATAATATTATTTCCGCCCTTCACAAATCAATGCGAGGAGGGGATGCTAACGCCGCCGTCTATTGGATGACCAGAATGCTTGAAGGCGGGGAAGATCCAATCTATATTGCCCGTCGTTTAGTCCGTTTTGCCTCAGAGGATGTGGGTTTGGCTAATAACACCGCTTTGATTTTGGCCAATGCAGTTTTTGACGCTTGTCATAAATTGGGCGCGCCGGAATGCAATGTGCATTTGACGCAGTGCGTCATCTATCTTTCCAAAAGCAAAAAAGATATTACCGCCTATGAAGCTTATACTAAAGCTAAGAGTGACGTGGAGAAATTTGGCAATCTGCCGGTGCCGCTTCATATTCGAAATGCTCCGACAAAACTAATGAAAGATTTGGGTTATGCTAAAAATTATAAATACACACCAAAGGAAGATAGTTCAGCGCAGACATATTTTCCAAAAGAGTTGGAGGGAAGAAGATATTTTTGAAATTTATTTTATGTCATCCCGAACTTGTTTCGGGATCTCTGGAGTCTTTATTTAATTTAGTTGAGATGCTGAAACAAGTTCAGCATGACAAATTTAATAAGAGTTTTTTACTATGCCCATTCTCAACCAAATTTTCTACAATCAAAACACACTTAAAGTCGCCCAAGACTTGCTCGGTTGTTTTTTGGTTCGGAAAAAAGGACGAAAAATAATAAAAGCAATAATAACAGAAACTGAAGCCTATTGCGGATTTGATGATTTGGCTTCGCATGCATCAAAAGGAAAAACCAAAAGAAACGAATTGATGTTTGGAGAGGCGGGACACACATATATCTATCTAGTCTACGGCATGCATTGGATGCTAAATATTATCACAGAAAAAAAAGATTTTCCGGCAGCAGTTTTGATTCGCGGAGCGGATCTCTTGGATGAAAAAGGGGAGATAGTCAAAAAATTAGACGGTCCGGCCAAGATCACTAAATTTTTTGGCATAACTGGAAAATTAAATGGAATTGACATCACACAAAAAGAAATTATCTGGGTGGAAAGAGGAAACCTCAAAAAAAGAAAAATTCAAAAATCAAAAAGAGTGGGTGTTGACTATGCTAAACACTCAAAAGAGTGGGAATGGAATTTTAAGTTAATCTAAATGCTAAAATATTTTCTGACCCTTAGTGTCAAGTTGGACGCTAAGGGTCTTTTTTGATTTCTTGACAAAACCACCAAAATCTGCTATACTCATATATCGTACCTAAAAAGTATCAGAAAGTGGGATTTTGGCGAAAATAAGCCTTTTGGCTTTCGCAATTCCCCCTGCAAGTTCCAAAGCAAAAACACCCTCCTTAGTTTTTGCCGGTAGGTAAAAAGTATTTTTTTGGAATAATTTTCAAAAAGATGCAGGCTTGTATGGGGAATTGTGGAAGGCAAGGCTCCTCGCCATTTTTCTTTTCCCAAAAGAAAAGTGGCAAAAAAGAAAAAGGCCACCCTAATAAAATAAAGAAATAAATTTTCGATTTTTTCGCTAAATTTACTAACTCCCATTAGGCGCAGAATGAGTAAATTTTTAACGCTCTAAAATCTCAATTTATAATTCTTTATTTTATGGGGTGGATTAAAAAACAAAAACACGTTTCGCAAGGCTGAATTAAAAGACAAAAAATAAAAAAGATAATATTTATAAAAAATTATTAATTTCTTCTAAAATATCTTCGGATATTTTTTTTGTTGTTTCGAGTTCTTCGGGGGTAAATTTTTCAAGGACAAAATCATGGACACCAAGACGACAAACTAAAGCGCCTTCTTTCTTGTCTGCCGATGAGGCAGATTCTTGTCCAATTCCAATTCTAACACGGCGGAATTTTTGGGTGCCGAGTTGGTCGATGATATTTTGGACGCCGTTGTGGCCGGCGGAAGATGAATCGGTGGCAATTTTATATTTTCCTAGTGGAATGTCGATGTCATCGTGAATGATGATGATGTCATCGGGCGTTAGTTTATAGAAATCTAGGATTGCTTTGACGGCGGTGCCGGAAAGATTCATGTATGTTTGGGGTTTGATTAATAAGATTTTATTGTCTTCGCTACCCACCACCTCACCCCTAACCCTCTCCTTATTAAGGAGAGGGAGATTATTGGTGGAAATTTCAGCATTAAATTTTTTGTTGAATTCAAAATCAGGAAACTCCCAAGTTTTTTGAATTTTGTCGAGCAACATAAACCCAGCGTTGTGGCGGGTGTTTTCATATTTTATTTCGGGATTGCCGAGGCCGATAAGTATCTTCATAAAGCATATAGCATGAAACATGAAACAATAAGCAAAAAATTAAAGCGCTAAATATAAAAATTTGTTATATGTTTCATGCTTCATGTTGCGTGATTAATTTTCTTCTTCATTATAATCCTTAAAGCTCACTTCCGCCAGAGAGAAACGGGGGATGAGATCTTTTCCTATAATCAAAACTAAATCGGCGCTTACATTGCCAACAATATTTTTATCTTGGGCGCTCAGGAGCGTGCCATTTTTGGCGGGTAATTTTTTCAATAGTTCATTTTGAGTGAAGGGTTTATTTTTCCCAGCCAAATCATAAACTAAAGTTTCTTGAGTTACATTTTTTCCTGAATCAGAAAGAACAACAACATTTTTATATTCAAAGCTGTCTTTCAAAAGCTTATTAATCTGATTTATAACAACATCGCTTCCACTTCTATTAATCACAATGACCAAAGCATTTTCCTTGGCAATTTCTTCTCGCGTGCGTGTAATTTGATTGGTGTCGAAAATATTTTGCGCCAAGTCTTGGACTTCACTCCAATTGCCAACGCGGGGAATAAGAGCAGAAATTCCTGCCATATGCGAACCACGAAGCAAGCTGTTGCTTTTCCAAGCATCAAGCACGACATTGTTGATATTGTTAGTGTCTAAATTTTTGATCAGCGTGAGAAAATCTCCAAACTCTGAACTGGATATATTAGTTTTGACATTTTCTCCCAGCGCATTCATAAATTGGTTGATTGCTACAGCATTAAGCAGCGTGCCCGTAGAAAAAATTTTGTTTTTGACGGCTTGCATAACTTGTTGTTGTCTTTTGGCTCGGCCAAAATCACTTTCTGGATCATTGTGGCGCATTCGGGCATATTTCAAGGCTGTGGCGCCGTTCAGATGATGAAAACCTTTAGAAAGCTCAAAAGTTTCATAACTATAATTTGGTCCTGGGTAGCGTGTATCAAGAATATCTCGTTCATTAGTGATATTTATTCCACCGATAGCATCAACGGCTTTTTGAAAACCATCGAAATTTATTACTGCCCAATAATGAATATCCAAGGAGGTGATATCTTTGATTACTTTTTTAATCGGCTCCATGGAATTTTCAGCGTCACCGGGAAAATTTTTCAAACCATATTCATAAACGGAATTTATTTTGCTTCGGTAATTCATTTCGGGAATTTCGACGTAAAGATCGCGCGGGATAGAAAGCAAAGCGACTTTTCCAGTTTTAGTGTTAACACTGGCAATCATAATAGTGTCAGTAAGATTGTTGCCCGGTTTGCCTTTGCCTGCAATGCCCAAAAGCAGAATATTTATTCTTTCATCATCTATGCCTTTTAACTTGATTTGACTGGGCGCAACGATATTTTTAAAAGTATTGAAAAAAGAAGCATCATTTTCGGTTTTTATGCTTATTCTTTTTTCTGTGCTAGTTATTTTCCAAATAAAAAAGGCGCCATGAATAATTCCAATAAGGATAATGAAGACGGCTAAGCCTAGGATAAGTTTTATAAAAATATTTTTTCTTGTCATTATTTTAATAATAAACTGCCAAACAAGATTAGTCAATCTTTGGCTAATTTAAGCCTAAAATTGCCCTTGCCAAAAGAGCTTTTATCTGTTAAGATAAAGCAATGCAAAAAGAAAAATCAGAGTATTCCTATCAGGGAGTAGGAGAATTTATATTAGAGATAATAAAGATCGTGGCATTGGCCTTCATTGTGATCGTGCCGATACGCGTTTTTTTGTTTCAGCCATTTTTTGTGCAAGGGGCTTCAATGGAGCCTAATTTTGAAGATGGGCAATATTTGATTATTAACGAATTTGGTTTTAAGGAGACAGATTTGAAGGTTTTCAATATTGATTCATTTAAGGAGCTTGATCGTCAGCATCCGGTAGTTTTTCGTTATCCGCTCGATCCCAAAAAATTCTTCATTAAACGCGTCATCGGTTTACCAGGAGAAAAAGTTCAGATAAAAAACAATGAAATTAAAATTTTTAACAAAGAATATCCAGACGGATTTGTTCTAGAAGAAAAGGAATATATCCCGTTGGGTACACCAACTAAGGGAGATGTAGCGATGACACTCAAGGAAAATCAATATTTCGTTTTGGGTGACAACCGATCATTTAGTAGTGATTCAAGAGTTTGGGGGCCGGTGCCAAAAAATGATATTATCGGTGAAGTGCTTTTGCGTGCTTGGCCACTTGATAAAATATCAGTATATTAATATATTTGAAAAAAGTGAAGAAGAAAATAGAAATTAGTTCAAGAGAAAAGAAAAATAGAAAAAAGATATAGACCCATTTTCCATTTTCTAATTTCCTAAACTATTTTCCAATTTCAAATTAACTTATTTTTATTTAAAATCATGAATAGCAAAAAAAATGCTAAAAAAACTATAAAAAAAGCTAAGCCGGAAAAAATCAAGGAAGAGCCTTTAGTGCTTCAAACTCTTCGCGGAATGAAAGATATTTTGCCAAGCGATCAACCATACTGGGAGCAAGTGAGAAGGACAACCGAAAGATTGTCGCGTGACTATGGTTTTTTGCGATTAGACACTCCAATTTTAGAATTTTCTAATTTATTCACTCGAAGTATTGGTGAAGGCACGGATATTGTGGAAAAAGAAATGTATACTTTTGTCACGCGCGGAGGAGACAAAGTAGCGCTTCGTCCGGAATTGACCGCTGGTAATTGTCGAAGCTATATTCAAAATGGAATGAATGTTTTATCAAAACCAGTCAAGATTTTTTCAATTGGACCAGTCTACCGTTATGATCGACCGCAAGAAGGCAGATACCGAGAACATTTCCAAGTTAATTTTGATGCATATGGTGAACAAGATCCAATCCTAGACGCGCAAATGATTCAAATTGCTCATCGTGTTATTCAAACTCTCGGGATAAAATCAGTGCAAATGCAAGTTAATTCTATTGGTTGTCAGGTATGTCGCAAGGATTATAAAGAACTTTTGGTGAATTATTTAGAATCTAAGAAAACAAAACTTTGTCAAGACTGCAAGCGAAGGATGGATACTAATCCACTGCGAGTTTTGGATTGCAAGGAAGACAAATGTTCTCAAGTAGCGGCACTTGCCCCGCAATCAGTTGATCATCTTTGTGAAGAATGTCGAACTCATTTCAAAACATTATTGGAATATTTGGACGAGCTAGATTTGCCTTACATCATCAATCCGCATTTAGTGCGTGGTTTGGACTATTATACTAAAACGGTTTTTGAAATTTGGTCTAGTGCTGAAGAAGGCAAGAAATTGTCACTGGGCGGTGGAGGCAGATATGATAAACTAATCAAAATGATGGGAGGAGAAGATACGCCGGCGATTGGATTTGCTTTTGGAGTAGAAAGAGTAATCGCAGAAATGAAAAGAGTGCAAGCTAAGCCGTATAAACTTCCCAAGCCAAAAGTATTTTTGGCACAACTAGGAAATTTAGCCAAAAAGAAGAGCCTGAGACTTTTTTCGGAATTAGAAAAAAACGGTATTCTCACAGCGGAAAGTTTTGGTCGAGGAAGCTTGAAATCACAACTTAGAATCGCTAATAAATTGGGCGTGGAATTTACTTTGATTTTGGGTCAAAAAGAGACATTAGACGGCACAGTGATTGTGAAGAATATGACAACCGGTGCGCAAGAAACAGTCAGTATGGACAAACTAGTCGATCTTATCAAGAAAAAACTGAAAGCGGATAATGTAGTGGTGTATCATAATTAGTTTTGACATTTTAGGAAAATAGTGTAAACTGTCAATTCTAGCTATGTAATAGAAATAGGTTAAATAGAAAACGGAAAGTAGTTCATGAAAAAAAGAAAATAGAAAATAGAAATTCCAATTTCTAATATCTATTTTCCTGAGCCATTTTCTATTTTCTAAATAACATATTTCTAAAAATAAGAAAGGAGGTAACTTATGATTGAAGTAAAAAAGAAAGACCGTGAGTCATCAGAAAGTCTGATTCGCAGATTTAGTCGTCGTGTTCAACAAAGCGGTGTTTTGGTAAAGGCCAGAAGATCGCGTTTTCGTGCGGATGAAAAAACTAAGCGAGAAAAAATTTCTGGCGCGATATACAAAGAGAAAGTTAGAAAAGTTGTGAACAAACTTAAAAAAATGGGAAAGTTTGATGAATCAACTTTTAAAAACGTCAAAAAGAAACTTATTAAATAAGCGACCCGAATGACCCAAATTATCACCCGAATGACCCAAATTCATTCGAATAATTCGAGTGTTCATTCGTAAATTAGGGTCGCCTAATGATTTATGTTGAAAGAAAAATTTTTAGATGATTTGAAATCAGCCATGAAAGCGGGGGATGTGACAAAGCGTGACGCACTTCGAATGCTGGATTCGATGGTTAAGAACTCGGAAATTGAAAAAAAGAAAAGAGAAGAAGGGTTAAGTGATGAAGAAGTGCAAGAAGTTATCGCGCGCGCTATAAAACAAAGAAGGGATAGCGCTTCTCAATATATCAGTGGCGGTCGAGAAGATTTAGCGCAAAAAGAAAATACTGAGATAGAAATTCTTTCTGTCTATATGCCAGCGCAACTAAGCGAACAAGAAGCGAGAGCGGAAGTTTTGAAAATAATCGCTGAGGTTGGCGCAGTTTCCAAATCGGAAATTGGCAAAGTTATGGGAAAAGCGATGACTGTTCTCAAAGGAAAAGTCGATGGTAATTTAGTCAAAAAAATTGCCGAGGAAGAATTAAAATAGTTTTTTTTGAAGCGCCCCTCAAAGTGGGCGCTTCTTTTTGTGGATTAATCTATTGGATTCACTAAAGAATTAAATTTTTCCGAAATTAAACTCGAACTCTGAATTTTATAACTAAAAATTTCCCGGAATCTTCGGCTGCCAATGGAAATTTTCAGATAAAATTCGAATTCTCAGACAATAATTTCGCAAAAATCTTAATTCCTCAGTGATCTATTTATATGAAAATTGAAATTGATTTTAATGATAGTGAAAAAAGCGGAATCAAAAAAGCATTCCTGTTTCAAGTTGCGAAGAAAACATTGGCGCATGAAAATTTTGGGTATCTGAAAAATAAAAATATTTTTCTTAGTTTTGCAGCAGTTCCGGAGGGAGAAATTGCCAAGATGAATGCGATTTATCGCAGAAAAAAAACAGCCACTGATGTGCTTTCTTTTTGTGAATATAAAACCAAAGAGGATTTGCAAGAGGCTGTGGATAAAAATATATATCTCGGAGAGATAATTGTGTGCTATGCTTATATTGTGAAATATGCCAAAGAGGAAAAGAAAAATGAGAAACAAGAATTGGCCGAAATAATTTCTCACGGCGTGCTTCATCTCTTGGGACTTAGGCATTCGAAAAAAATGTTTGCGATTCAAAAAGAGGTTAGTAGTATAGTAATCTAATAAATTAACGGGTTATTCTTTATAACTTACTACGAAAGTATCAGAAGATTTTTTCATTGATATCTTGTGGGTTTGTCCTGAGGATTTTCATTTTTTTATTTATAGGGGGTAATAAAAATTTTTAAAAAACATGGAAACAATAGAATTGCGAAAAATCATCGAAAACTTTTCAAAATATCAAGGCACAAAAGCAGTAAAGCCAGCAAATCTTGTAAATTCTGGGTTTCCATCGTGTTTTAACTTGAGTTTTGGCGAGGGTCCAATGCATGAGTTGTATGGTCAATATCTTGATTATGATCAGGATTTAGTTTTTACAACAATTCAGCCTTGCATCCGCCATGAAGATTGGAAAAAAATTATAAATAATGGATTGAGCTCATTCCGATATCTTAATTTGTTCGATATGGCTGGAATTGGTGGAATGACAATTTTGCAAGATTCAACAAAACAAGAGGAGGTTACAAAATTTCACATGAAGACGGAACTGGATTTTTTTAAAAGTGTCGGTCTTGATTTGAATAAATTAAAAATTCTTTACTTTATTGAAACTCCGATTCCAGAAGCGACAAATGGAAAATACAAGATGGATAAAGTTTTTCCGACTGACCCATTTTATGAATACTGGTTCGAGTTGGGGTTAAAAGAAAGTCAACTTGTGCCAGATAAAAGTCGAGATACGATGTTAGCATTGAATGTTTTTGGGTTGCCAACGCCGTGGGGTTATCGCTATGAAATGCTTTATGAATATGATGGTGAATTATGGGATATTGGCACGGTTGAATATTTGACCTATCGACCACTTTTTGACGAGCAGAAAAATATTTCAGATGTAGTTCCATTTGACCATTGTTTCGGCACTTCCGTAGTTGGATTAGAGAGAATTGCTGCAATAGTTAATGACAAAAAGGCGATTTGGGAAATTGATATAATTTATCCGTTGATTGATTTAATGATGCAAAAATCATCAATTCCTGAAAAAAATAATGCTATTGTGGCAATTCAAGCATTTCGAGCAATTCATAAAATAACTTCCGAAGGAAATTATTACAAAAATTTAAATACGAGAAGAAAGGAATATATACGCAATTTTTATCGAGGGTTTTTTAGCGCACTTGGCAAACTTAACATTGATTTTTCATCAACTTTAGTTAAAGATTTGTGTGAATTAAATTCAAAACTAAATCCATGGCATCGTGACTTAGAAGAGTCTATTGAATTCGTTGTTGATGAATTTAATTTAAGATACGAAAGTTTTAAAAATGATAAATCAATAAAAAATAGGGATGTAGCTCAGTAGTAGAGCGCTGCTTTTACTTAGCGGAGGTCGGTGGTGCAACTCCATCCACCCCTACATAAGGGATTTATTTATAAGGGGGTAAAAAAGAATTTGCTCTCAATCTGCCTTTTAAAAATATAAGTAAAATCTATTTATATAGGAAATATTATGGCTCAAGATAATCACAAAATAACCATAAAAAACGAACTAACGGAATTTCTGCTTTATACAGCTCCAAATGGCAAAGTAAAAGTAGAAATATACTTTCATGATGAAAATATTTGGCTCACTCAAGATAAGATGGCTAAATTGTTCGGCGTGCAGCAGCCAGCTATTGCCAAACACTTAAAAAATATCTTTGAAAGCGGTGAATTACTGGAAAATTCAGTTCATTCCACTTTGGAATATACTGCCAATGATGGCAAAAAATATCAAACCAAATTTTATAATCTCGACGCCATCATTTCCGTAGGTTACCGAGTTAATTCAGCAGAGGCTACTCAATTTCGTATTTGGGCGACAGAAAGACTCAGGGAATATATTATCAAAGGCTTTACGATGGATGATGAGAGATTAAAGAATGGAAAATATTTTGGCAAGGATTATTTTCTGGAACTCTTAGAAAGAGTTCGTTCCATTCGTGCCAGTGAAAGAAAAATTTATCAGCTTTTGACAAATTCGTGAAATCTTTGCCAGCGGGAGAAAAATAATGTAATATTAAGAAAGTAAAATAAAAACTTCAGATATTTGGAAATACTAAAAATATTTTATAAAAAAAATCTATGACCAGAATAAAAGAATTTTTCAAAAGTTTCAGTCACGCTTTTCGCGGTTTGAAATATGCTATTAAAAATGAAAAAAATTTCCAAAATGAATTAGCGGTAGCTATCATTGCAATCGGTTTTATGTTCTACTATCGCGTGACAAGACTGGAAATGATTGTGATTACTACTATGATTATGGCGGTGCTCATAATGGAAATGTTAAATACGATTATAGAAAGAATTATAGATATTTTGAAACCGGGAGTGCACCCATATGCCAGACTAATAAAGGATTTGATGGCAGCTAGTGTCCTTTTGACTTCTATCCTGGCTCTCATAATTGGTCTAGCGATATTCATCCCGCATATTTTTTAAAATAAAAATAAATCTAACTGGGGAAGCTGTTGGGGTTATTTTTGTTTTATTGTATAATAAGTGTATAATAAAAAAGCATTTCATAATCAATAAGTTTTTATCATGTCAAGAAAGAATATAATTTGTGGAATTGATGTGGGCTCTTCTAATATTAGAACAGTCATTACTCAAATAATTTCTCCGGAAGAAAAACCCAGAATTATTGGCGTGGGCGTGTCTGATTCTTTAGGTGTGCGAAAAGGTGTCATAGTCAACATTGAAGAAACTTTGCAAGCAGTCAATGAATCTTTGGAAAAGGCAGAAAGAACGGCCGGGATAACAATCGATCGAGCGATTGTGAGTATCGGTGGCAACCACATTTCTTCGCAATATTCCAAGGGCGTGATCGCCGTAGGCCGAGCAGACGGAGAAGTGATACAAGATGACATCGAAAGAGTTATTGGGGCGGCGCAAGCTATTTCTATTCCACCAAATCGGGAAATAATCCATATCATTCCAAAAAATTATTCTTTGGACGATCAAAAAAACATCAAAGATCCGTTGGGAATGAATGGGGTTCGCTTGGAGGTGGACACTTTGATCATCGAAGGTGCAACACCGTATATTAAAAATTTGTCTAAATGTTTCGATCAAGCCAAAATAGAAGTGGAAAATTTTGTGTTGGCACCTTTGGCCGGAGCTAAGGCCACGCTCACCAAAAGACAAAAGGAATTGGGCGTGGTGCTCATTGATATTGGAGGCGGAACAACTTCAGTAGCTGTTTTTGAAGAAGATGATTTGATTGCCAGTATTATAATTCCCGTCGGCGGAAATCATATCACTAATGACATCGCTATTGGCCTTCGCACTTCTATCGATGTGGCCGAAAGAGTGAAGATTGAATTTGGTAGTGCTATCCCTCGGGAAATTGGCAAAAAGGAAGATATAAATTTAGCTGAAATTGATTCTAGCGAAGAGGGAATAGTTTCTCGTCATCATGTGGCAGAAATAATTGAAGCGCGACTAGAAGAAATTTTCACCTTAGTCAACAAAGAATTAAAATTAATTGGCAAGGAAAAATTGCTTCCAGCTGGCGCAGTGCTTACCGGTGGAACTTCTAAACTTCCTGGCGCAGTCGATTTAGCTAAAGAAGTTTTGGGACTGCCAGCGCAAACTGGTTTTCCAACTCCGCTTGGAGGTCTTGTAGACAAAGTTGATGATCCATCATTTACAACAGTCATTGGTCTTGTCCTGTGGGGGATTGAAGCGAATGAATCCGGCGGAATATTGAAATCTTCCAGCCGATTCATGGGTAATCTTACTGGCGGTTTTAGTGGCAAAGCCGGCGACATCAAAAGATGGGTGGAAAAGTTTTTACCGTAAAAGTATAATTGACGCATTTTTTGGGAGCAGGTATAATGCAGATAAGCTTGTAAAAGGCTAAAAAGAAATAAAAATACAAGGGGAATATATTATTTGACACACACTAATTTGATGTGCTATATTTAGCTACTGATAAAATAACTAAATTTATAAACATATGGCAGAAATAAAACCGCCCGTAGAAACTTTTGCAAGAATAAAAGTAGTTGGAGTTGGAGGCTCTGGCGGACATGCGATTAGCCGAATGATTGAGGCTAAACTTAAGGGCGTGGAATTTGTAGCGATCAATACTGATGCCCAGGATTTGCATCATAACAAAGCTTCAGAAAAAGTGCATATTGGAAAAAACTTGACCAAAGGTTTGGGAGCGGGGATGAACCCAGATATAGGACGTCAAGCAGCCGAAGAAAATCGCGATGAAATTCAAGAAGTTTTAAAAGGGGCGGATATGATTTTTGTCACTTGCGGATTAGGTGGAGGAACTGGATCTGGCGCAGCGCCAATCGTAGCGGAAACTGCCAAGGAATTGGGAATTCTCACCGTAGCAGTGATTACTAAACCTTTTAGTTTTGAAGGGGCGCAAAGACGAGCCATTGCTGAAGAAGCTTTGGAAAATTTGCGAGAACGAGTGGACACCCTCATCACAATTCCTAATGACAAATTACTTCAAATTATCGACAAAAAAACTACCCTCATCAATTCTTTCAAAATTGTGGATGATGTGCTCAGACAAGGTGTGCAAGGAATTTCTGATTTAATTACAAAACCAGGAATAGTCAATGTTGACTTTGCTGACGTAAAAGCCATTATGTCCAATAGTGGTTCAGCTCTCATGGGAATTGGAATAGGTGATGGAGAAAATCGAGCAGCTGAAGCAGCTAAGGCAGCCATCAGCAGTCCACTTTTGGAACTTTCTATTGATGGCGCTAAGGGTGTTCTGTTTAATGTGAGTGGTTCAACTGACCTTACTATGTTGGAAATAAATGAAGCGGCCAACATTATCACAGAATCAATTGATCCAAATGCTAAGGTTATCTTCGGAGCGGTAGTAGATGAAACTATGAAAAAAGGCGAGGTGCAAATCACGGTAGTGGCAACTGGTTTTGATGCGGATAAAGTCAAAGAATCTCCATTAGAAAAAATGTCTCGTATTACCATTGAAAAAGTTAGAAAAGAAGAAGAGGCACCAGTCGTAGAAGAAAAACCCCGCATTACTTTTCCTGAAAGTTTTGAATCCAGAATGATAATTGAAGAAAAAATTCCACCAAAGCCTCAAAGAAATATTTTGCAAACTCAAAAAAACAAAGAATTGGAAGATGAAGATGATGAATTGGAAATCCCAGCTTTTATCAGAAGAAAAATGGGAAAATAATTTTCAAAAAACTAAAAAATTCTTTAAAATAACCCTCCAATTTTGGAAGGGTTATTTTTTTTAAAAAAAGTTATCCACAGGCTGGAATGGAGGTATTGTTGAATAGAAAAAAATGGTATATAATATAGATGTAAATTTTAACTTAAAAACAAAATAAAAAAATGGACAATAAAAAAATAAAAATTGCTATAATCGGAGCAATTGTGGTGGTTGTTATACTTTCTGTTTGGGTAGTTTTGAGAGTGAGTAATAGAAGCAAGACTTCTGATCAACAAAATGTGACCATTCCAACTAAGGTATCAGCTCGAAAAGAAGTAAAGGAATATGATATTCAAACTGTGACGGGTAAGATAGTTTCTTTTGATGCAAACCTAGAGAATGTTCAAATTGATTTGAATGATGGTAGGAGATTGAGTTTGATTGTTCGAGCAGGGGAAGCTTCCGCTATAAAACAAGGAAAACAAAAGGATGGCAGTTTTGTTAATGAACCAACAGGACTTCTTGATGTTCCAAAAGATCGAGATGTAGAGATTCAATACAATGCAAAGAATAATGAATTGATATTAATTGTAGTTAATAAATTTTAATATAAAAAATTATAAAAAATAAATCTATGAAAAAAAAGGTCATTATTCTATCGCTTTTTGTATCGGTTTTTCTACTAACAATAAGCGTTTCTTCTGTTGAAGCAACAGATACTTGTAAGCCAGGAGAACAATGTTATGACAATCAGACGAATAGTTGCAAATACTGCAGTGCATCTAATAGGTATTCAGGCGGACCAGGATATGTGCAAGGAGGGATAATAAACGCCGTTTGTGAAATTACAAATAAGCTTGATTGTGAAGTAGATGCTGCTTGCTGGACTAGCGAAGGTAATTTTGGAAGCAGAGAAGGATCAAAAATCGCCACAGCAGTAGATTGTTGTAGTTCGAGTAATTGTACTGGAGGCAAGATTTGTGAAAATGGAAAATGTGTTGATAGCGGATTGGGAGTAACACCAACAACTCCTGTTGTATCAGTTCCAAAAGTAAAACCAACTGCTATTATAGAAGATCCTACTGCAACTTCAGTCACAGGCAAAGGGACTACATCTAACGGCGCAAAAATTACAAACATTAAGATTTATAAAGACACTAGTGGTTGCGGAAGTGATCCTCGAGTACATTTAGATGGTTGTACTGGAACAGGTCTTTTTTCAGGTGCGCCTGAAACAAACAGTGGAAACATTTGGTCTGCGAAAGTTGATTGGTCCACTGCTGCTACTAAAGAGACTAAATATTCAGTAAAGGTTCAAGATTCAAATGGAGTTTGGTCAGATTGTGTCAGTAAGATATTTGCCACTACTACGGGAGCTGATCCAGATAGGGGCTTTGGCACTGGCGTTGATATTTCTAAGGGAGGCAATGTTTTTACTTGCTCAGGCTTTGAGCCGAATGGAACTACCAAGATAATGTGTCCAGCATCTGAATCAAAAAAATCAGCTGTGCAAAATAGTTGGACAAGCGTAGGAACATCAGAATCAAGCTGTGGAGATTTAGCCAGATGTGAATATTACACTGTTGGCGTCACAACTAATCCTGTTATTTCACCCGATACCATTGATCCGACAGCACCTTCTTGTACTGCTACTGGCACTGGCAATAATCCTATTGCTTCAGGCGACTCTTTTCCGGTTAAATTAACTGTAAAAAATGCAAATAGTATAAAATGGTTATGTTCTGAATTTAATTGCACGAATAATTCTGTTTGCAATTATGAAAGAGACTATACAGTCGAAAATACTCTTTCAATGGATAAATTAGATTCAACCGGATCAATTACCACGACTATGGTTTATAATAATACTGATAGTTCTCTTAAGGTTAGGCGATGTACATTCTATGTTTCCAATAGCGCTACTGGGAAAACTGGTGAATGTAAAAATAGTGTAGCAGTCAAACCGAAAGAATCTACCTCTAATGAAACTAAATGTGGCGATGCTAATGGGATGGAATTTGATAGTGAAGTAGGAGCAATAGAAAATAAGCTCGGAGGACTTAGTCTTTGTAAAGATGGTGTGCCTATTAACTCTTCTGATAATGGATGGAGTACATCACAAAGTAATAATTATTCTAAACAGATAAAATGGGTTTGCGGAGTAGGACTTGATGTTTATGATTGTATAGCTCATGTAAAAAAAGCTGAAGAAAATGAAACAGATGACAATACTAATAATGGAGGATCTGATGATACAGGAAGTGGTTCTCTTCCTGAATCAACGGATAATTTGTGTGGTTCAGCATTGGGAATGGGTAGGGAAGCAACAAATGGAGAAATTATTGGAATTTTTAATTATGATTTAGCAGGAAAAGATATTAAGGGAGTTCCTTGTTCTTCTGAAGCTACTCTTATTGGAACCGCACCAGCAAAATATCCTTCTGCTGGAGGTGAGGCATCTTGGAGCTGTACAAAAGGAGGTGTAGCAGATGGAGTTGTTAAATGTACTATAAAAGTTAACAATTATACGACTCCTTCTCCAGGTGCGGGTGGAACGAATGACACAATTATTGCATCCAACAGTGAATTTTGTGGATCGTATGCGAAAGTTTGGGGAGCGACAGAAAAATGGCCAGGCAGAACGGATCTACTAAATACACTTGGTGGCCTCTGCAAATTTGATACTAGTAAAAACATGGTTTATATTTTATCTGGAGGTATAACCAATGAAAATGGTCCATCAAGTACAGCACCTGCTATTTGGAAATGTAGACAATCTGGTTCTGGTAGTGATGCGCCAATATATGAATGTATAGCCAAGAGAAGTGGAAACGCTACTACTGATGCAGCCAGAGCTCCAATTATTGGAAAATGTGGAACGGCTAAGGGTGACTATTATGTAGAAGATAATGATTTTAGAAAAAATTCTTCTGGTCAATATGATTTTTGTGAAACAGGAGATTTTGAATTGTATAATATGACCACTGCTCATCAAAAAACAACTTTTCCTTCAGAAAAAGGAGAACAAGAAAAATGGACATGCGTAGGAAAGAATGGAGGAAAAAATGAATTCTGCGTAGCTACAATGACAACCCATTCAAAATCATCAAGTACTAAAAATAAAATTGCTGGGACAATATCGGGAGGAATACTGTATGGTCCAACAGGTGCTGTTATAGGTTCAATTAATGGAGAAGTGAGAGATGCTACTGGAAATGTTATTGATTATGTTGGTGAATCAGTGAAAAAAAATGATGATAGGATCGCGGGCTTGATAGCTGGTAATGTAGTTTTGGGACCAACAGGTGCTGTTGTGGGCACTTTCTATGGAGAAATAAGAGATAATACGGGAAGAGTAGTTAAGGATATCGCAGACTTTGTTGATGATAATGGTACAAGAATATTTGGAGCTGGAGTTGGAGGTCTTGCCTTTGGACCAGTAGGTGTTGTGGCGGGTGGCCTTTGGGAAGAAGTATGGGATGGTGCTAAGAATCTTTGGAGCGGTGACCATGGTATTACGCATGGATTTGGTTTATGGTAGTAGTTATAATTTAGATAATAATTTTTTATATAAATTAAAAGTTATATGTAGTTCACAAAAAACAGTTCTGATAAATTCGAACTGTTTTTTTGTTGAATTTTTCCGAAAAAGTTATCCACAGGCACACAAAAAACAGCCAAAAATCGGCTGTTTTTTGGTACTTGGCAGATTTTTCACTTGTGGTATAATGATATTACTATATACAATATATAGGGTAAAAGTAGCATAAAGCCGTTATCCCGCACCAATTCCAATAGAGAATTTATATTGTAAAAATATTTATGCGTGTGGTCGCCTTCGGCTTAGATGTAAGTAATATAAAAATTAATCTGCGAATTGGTGCAGGGATGCTCAATTTTTTATCCGCTCACTTCGCTCGCAGAAAAAATTGGCATGATTTGTCCATTTTGTAATTATAATGATACTAAGGTTGTCGATTCAAGAGATACTAACGATGGAAAGATAACGCGAAGAAGAAGAGAATGTTTGAAGTGCTCTGCGCGTTTTAGTACTTATGAAGAAGTAGAACTCCTTCGTTTGGCTGTTGTGAAAAGGGATGGTTCAAAAGTGGATTATGATAAGAACAAAATTGAAGTAGGTGTGCGTCGAGCGCTTACTAAGAGACCAGTGTCAGAAGAAAAGGTTGCAAAACTTTTGGGAGACATTGAATATGAAATTGGATCAAATGAAAAACCGGAAATAACCACACGCGAAATTGGAAAAATAGTTCTCAAAAAACTCCGAGAATTAGATGAAGTAGCCTATGTTCGATTCGCCAGTGTCTATAAATCATTTGGAAGTGTGGAGAGTTTCAAAAAAGAATTAGATTCGTTTGACAAATAATTTTTTTAAATATTTTTTAATTTATTAACTTAATCCTATGGTGAGTAAAACAAAAATCAAAAAAGGAGCAAGGGGAACAAAAGGGGAAAAGGGGAAAGAAAAAAAAGTAAAGGTAAAAAGCAAAATCAAAAAAGTTGTTAAAAGGAGCGGGGAAGTGGTGCCATTTAATCAGAAAAAAATAACGGAAGCGGTTTATAAGGCTTTTTGTGAAACTAGAGAAGGTGGAAAAAAAGAAGCTAAACAAGTTTCAGATAAGTTAGTGCAACTACTTAACAAGAATGTCAAACCGGGCTATATCCCGCAAATTGAAGAAATCCAAGATTTAGTAGAAAAAGTTTTAATGATTTTGGATTTTGATGAAACGGCCAAGGCCTACATCATCTATAGAGACAAACGAGGCAAGCTTCGCGATACGGAAAGTTCGCTTTCAGAAGCGGTAGATTTGATTGAAAGCTACATCAAAGAAATCGACTGGCAGGTCAAAGAAAACGCTAATATGGCCTATTCTCTGCAAGGACTAAACAATTATGTTTCTTCCATAGTGTCTAGCAAATATTGGATGGATCGAGTTTATCCAAAATCAATCAAGCGTGCCCATGAAGAAGGAGATTTTCATATTCACGATTTAGACAAAATCGCGGCCTATTGTTGTGGTTGGGATCTGCAAGATCTTTTGACTAAGGGTTTTACGGGAGTCTCCGGAAAAATTTCCTGTAAACCGCCGAAACATTTCAAAGCGGCCTTAGGTCAAATGGTGAATTTTTTCTATACCACGCAAGGCGAAACGGCCGGTGCGCAAGCTTTCTCTAATTTTGACACCCTAATGGCGCCGTTTATCCGCTATGACAAGCTGGATTATGAAGGAGTGAAACAAGCAATGCAAGAATTTATTTTTAATTTGAATGTGCCAACTCGAGTTGGTTTTCAAACTCCTTTTACCAATCTCACAATGGATATGACTTGTCATCCGACATATAAAGATCAAAATGTGATAATCGGCGGAGTGCCACAAAAAGAAAAATACGATGAGTTTCAAGAGGAGATGAATTTGATCAATCGTACTTTTGCGGAAGTGATGACAGAGGGAGATGCGAGTGGTCGAATATTCACTTTTCCAATTCCAACTTATAACATCGACAAAAATTTCGATTGGAATGATAAGCGCTTTGATCCAATTTGGGAAATGACAGCTAAATACGGCATTCCATATTTTGCTAATTTTGTGAATTCCGATATGAATCCAGAAGACGCCAGAAGTATGTGTTGCCGATTGCGTCTAGACAATCGAGAGCTTCATAAAAGAATGGGCGGACTTTTTGGTGCGGCGCCCCTTACGGGTTCAGTTGGCGTAGTGACGATAAATCTTCCTCGCATTGGGTATCTCGCAAAAAACAAAAAAGATTTTTTCAAGAGATTGGATGATCTTATGGATATAGCCAAAGAAAGTTTGGAAACAAAGAGAAAAATAGTGGAGGCGTTTACCTTAAAAGGGCTCTATCCATATTCTAAATTTTATCTGGAAAATATTTTCAAGCGCCGTGGCTCATATTGGGGTAATCACTTTTCCACAATCGGCCTTGTTGGTATGAATGAAGCGCTGGTTAATTTTATAGGAGAAAAGACATCCAGTAAAAAAGGTTTGAAATTTGCGCAGGAAGTTTTGACTCATATGCGAGAAAAGATGATTAAATATCAAGAGGAAACTGGCAATCTATATAATTTGGAAGCTACTCCGGCCGAAGGCACCAGCTATCGTCTGGCACTCAAAGACCAAAAACGTTTTCCAAAAATGATTTTTGCTAACAATGGCGCAGTAGAAAAAGGCGCTCAGCCGTATTATACTAATTCTTCGCAATTGCCCGTAGGACACACTGACGATATTTTTGAAGCATTGGATCTGCAAGATAGTTTGCAAACTAAATATACTGGCGGAACAGTACTGCATGGATTTTTGGGAGAGAGAATTTATGACATTGAAACGACTAAAAATTTAGTTAGAACTATTGCTAGTAAATATCATTTGCCATACTTCACTCTTTCACCGACTTTTAGTGTTTGTCCGCATCATGGTTACATTGAAGGAGAGCATAAGGCTTGTCCAAAATGCGTGATTGAACAAAAATGTGAAGTTTATTCCCGAATCGTAGGTTATATCCGACCGGTTGAACAATGGAACGCTGGCAAAAGTGAAGAGTATAAAGATCGTAAGGAGTTCGTAGTAAAGAAATAAAATTCACCCTATGGAGTACGGACTTAAAAATTAACAAAAACTAAATTAATTTATTTTATAATTATCAATCCTGTGGCGTTGTTATATAATTACTCCATAGGGTAAAAACAAATATGAAAAAACAAATATGTCATGATTGCAAAAAAGAATTGGAAAACGACGATGAAGTGGCGAAGTACGAAACAAATAGTGGAGAATTTTTCAAATGCCGAAAATGTCATGAGGCTGATTCGGTACTGCGAAATTTTCAAGAAACGGAAGTTTATTCTCGTATCGTAGGCTATATCCGCCCAGTGTCACAATGGAACGCCGGCAAAACAGAGGAATATAAGGACAGAAAAGAGTATAAGCCAGCAACCTGCTGCTAATCAAAAAAGATAGTGGGGCGATGTTTGTCTTTTAGATGAATATCGCCCTTAATTTTTTATAAATCTTTTTATATTAGCATATTAACATTTTAGCATTTTAACAAACTGCTAATGCTAAAATGTTAATATGATAAAATGTTAAAATGATTATTGGTGGCTTTCAAAAATTAACCCTTATCGATTATCCTGGCAAATTAGCCACGACGGTTTTTACTAGTGGTTGTTCTTTCCGTTGCCCATTTTGCCATAATCCAGAATTAGTTGTAGGGACAGGTCGCGACCTGTCGCTACATAATAACTCAGAAAAAGAATTTTTTGAATTTTTAAAAAAAAGGAAAGATAAATTGCAGGGCGTGTGTATTACGGGAGGTGAACCAACCATCCAAGTGGATATTATAGAATTTATAAGGAAAATAAAAAAATTGGGTTTTTTGGTGAAACTCGACACTAATGGTAGTCGGCCGGATGTCCTCAAAAAAATTATCGATTCGAAATTGGTGGATTATATCGCGATGGATATTAAAAACCAAATTAAGCGATATAGCGAAACGGCTGGAGTTAAAATAGATGAAGAAAGGATAAAATTGAGTGTTGATTTGATTATGAATAGCAGGATCGCTTATGAATTTCGCACCACAGTTGTTCCGGGGATTCATACCCAGAAAGATTTTTTGGAAATTGCCAAGTGGATCAAGGGTGCGCATGTTTATTGGCTTCAAAAATATGAGGAAACAAAAATTCTTGATCCGAAATTGAAAAATAAAACAAAAAATAAAAAGATTGATTTGGAAAAAATCAAAGAAAAAATTGAGAAAAATTTTGGACAAATGGGGATTAGATAATTTTTTTAAATTGTTATATAATTAATTTATGGCAGGAAAAATTTCATCCGCCTTGGGCGGAATTAAATCAAGCAGCGTCTTAGTTTTTATAATCAACGCACTCCTACTAGTGATTGGTTTTTTAATAATTAAAAATAAGGACAGTGATAGACTGTTGGCGCAAAAAGAAGCGTTATTAAATACTGGCTCAATTGATTCAAAAATTTTAGAAAAGCAAACTGCAATTTTCGAAGATAGAGAGGCCAAACTGAGGAGTCTAAATAATTCTTCAAAAGAAACAAAACAAGTTGATAATGTGACGGCTAAAACTACCACTACTAGCGTGCCAGTACCGGCGAAAAAAACTACTACAAAAACTAAAACATCGTAGTTTATATTATGAAAAAATTTTTTAAATTTATTTTTATACTTTTGATTCCTGTGTTTTTCGCAACAACTTTTTATTTTGTCAAAGCTGATGATGACAATGAAACAGAGGAAAGGGAGGATGAAGATGATGACGATGATGACGAGGATGATGAGGATGATGAGGATTATAAACCTAAAACTACGACAAAAACTGTTGTTACTCAACCTTCCGTTTCCACGAAAGTTGAAACCACAACAAAAACTACAATTTACAAGGATAGCGATGGCGATGGAATTTTGGATGAAACCGATCCACATCCAGCAGTTGCAGAAATCTATATCGCAGAAGACAAAAATCTAAATGGCATAGTGGATAAATTCGAATAGATGAATTCAATTTTTTTGCAGGAATTTAGAGCACTAGGCACAGAGATAAGAATATTTTTAGTTATTGACAGAGAAAAAACAATTGAAGATGCGAAGGATATTCTGGAGGAGATAAAAAAAATATATCAAGAAAAAGAAAAAATACTTAGTCGATTTATTGAAAAAAGTGAAATTTCAAAACTAAATTCTAGTCTCAATATTTTCGAGAATGTTTCCGAAGATATTTTGCATTTAGCGCAAAAATCTTTGGAATATCACAAAGAAAGTGAAGGTTATTTTGATCCTAGAATAATAGAAGTTCTAGAAGATGTTGGATATAAAAAGGATTTCAAAGCCAATTTTTTTTCGCAAGGAAAAATTGAAAAAGACAAAATTTTTCCAAAAAATAAATTATCAGATGATTTGAAAATAAAAGAAAGTCAAGTTTATTTTGGGCGGAGAATGGACTTTTCCGGAATTGCCAAAGGCTACATTACTGATTTAATTTCGCAGTATTTGGAAAATTCCGGCTGGCAAAATTTTCTAATTGATTCTGGCGGAGATATTTTCGCCAAAGGAAAAGATGAGCAAGGAGAAAGGTGGGGGATAGAAGTTGAAGGAATTGCGAAAGAAAAAATAATTATAAATTTAGAAAATTCAGCTGTGGCGACTTCAGGTATAACCAGAAAAAAATGGGAAGCCGGCGGAGAAAAATATCATCACCTAATTAATCCAATGCATCCTTATGATTTTTCTTTTGACTTGAAATCAGTGACGGTGAAAGCTGAAATTTGCGAAAAAGCTGATGTTTTGGCTAAAGTGCTCTATCTCATGGGTCAAAAAAAAGGAATGAAATATGCTAATCAGAAAAAAATCCCGGCAATTTTTTTGGACTATCGAGGGAATATATATCTATCAGAAAAAATGAAACAAATAATTTGATTTACGAAAATACGAATTAAACGAAATTACTAATACTTATTGTCTTTATTCGTAATTTAGCTAGATTCGTACTTTAGTAAGCTATAAAAAATGAAAAAACAATCAGCCTTAGTGTTAGTAGTTATATCTATTTTCATATTTAATTTTAATTTTGCGAAAGCAGAAGAAAAAAAAGTTGACTATGGAAGTGAAATTGTCATTGATAGTGATTTAGATGGTCTTACTGATGAAGGGGAAAAACAAATATATAACACAAATGAGAAAAATCCAGATACTGATCAAGACGGAATAATCGACGGAGCAGAAGTGATAAGTGGTACTGATCCCCTAGATAGAACTTCGCCATCGATTGTGGAGGTTTACAATGCAAATTTATCAGAAATTGAAGTTCCTTGGGGATGGTATCTTACACGCGCCAGTGCTTTGATTGGATTCTTTCTTCTGTATCTTTCGATATTTTTTGGAATTGCTATTCGAAACCCAATCTTGAAAAAAATAATTTCACCGATTTATTCTTTGGATATTCACGGTTGGATTTCAGTGCAAGCTCTGTTGTTTGCTTTGCTTCATGGAGTGAGTTTGCTTTTTGATAAATTTCTCGCTTTTAATTGGGTTAATATTTTTGTGCCATTTTTTCCTCTTTCAGAAAGCGCAACTAGGGCTGGCGTAGAACCAATTTATCTTGCAATGGGGGTTGTTTCTTTCTATTTAATGCTAGCATTAATTGTCAGTTCATATCTTCGAAAATTTATCAATTTTCGTGTCTGGCGATTTATCCATTTCTTCAATTTAGCTTTGTGGATTTTCGTGATTCTTCACGCGCTCCAACTCGGAACGGATATGAAAAATGTGGTTGTGCGAAATATTTTTATTTATGCTAATGCATTTTTGATGTTTCTCTTTGCGGTTAATTTAGTTTCTAGAATTTTCAATTTAATTAGGCAAAAAATTAATATAAATAATTAGCCTTTGTTATTCCCGCACCCGCTTCGCGAGCATAAACTCCTGCGGGAATTTAGTGTAGAAACTTAATGATTTGCGACTGGATCCCCGTATTCACGGGGATGACATTATATTATTATGAGAATTTATGTAAAAGTAATCCCACGCTCAAGCCAAAATAAAGTAGAAAAAATTTCTGAAGGAGAATATAAGGTGAAACTTACTGCACCACCAGTTGACGGCGAGGCTAATAAAATGTTAATTGAAATTTTGGCGGAGCATTTCGATGTACCAAAAAGTCTAGTGTTAATTATTGGTGGAAAATCTACACAAAAAAAACTAGTGGAAATATCAAAATAAAAAATGGAAAAATCTCGCATATTTTTCATTCTAGCATTATCTTTTATTGGAGGAGTGGGGACGGCTTCTTTTTATTATCCGAAATTAATTGATAATTTTGCAACTCTATTATTTTTGATTTTAGCGCTTATTGTTATTTTTGTTTTTTATAAAAACAAGTTGGCCATTGTTGGATTTTCGATGGCTTTTTTTGTTTTGGGGATATTTTTGGTTTCTGGAAAATTAGAAAAAATAAAAAACCTAAGTGCGAACAAACATAATTTTTCTGGCGTGGTTGTGATTTCCAAAGAGCCAATGATTAAAGAAAAAATTCAGCAACTTGTTCTTGCTCCAATTGAAAACAAGATGGAAATTTTTTTGCTTAACGCTAGTATTTATGAGAAATACAGCTATGGCGATACACTAAGAATAAATTGTCAGTTGGAAAGGCCGAAAAATTTCGACGGCAGTTTTGACTATCAAATGTATTTGGCGAAAGACGGAATTTTTTATGAATGCAAAAATCCCAAAATAGAAAAATTAAGTGAAAATAGGGGGAATAGATTTTTGGCAATTCTCATTAAAATAAAAAACGAATTTAACGAAAATATAAATCAACTGATTCCTGCGCCACAATCGGGGCTTCTTTCAGGTCTTCTTTTGGGCGGAAGTAACCAATTGTCAAAAGAGGTGAAAGATGATTTCTCGCGCACGGGCATGACGCATATTGTGGCAGTGTCCGGTTACAACGTGACGATCATTGCGGAATATCTAATGCTTTTGGGGATATTTTTAGGACTCTGGCGCCGGCAAGCTTTTTGGTTTGCGGTAACAGGCATTATTCTTTTTGTGATTCTTACGGGACTCAGCGCTTCGGCAGTGCGGGCCGGGCTAATGGGCGTGCTTCTCATTTGGGCGATGAAAAATGGTCGATTGGGAAATGCTCAGAATGCGATTTTGTTTTCCGCCTGTGTGATGCTTTTTGCTAACCCGCTTCTTCTTCGCTGGGATATCGGATTTCAGCTTTCTTTTCTGGCGACAATAGGCATAGTTTACCTCTATCCATTTTTCGAAAATTATTTTTTGCATTTTGTAGAAACAAAGCAGAGCCTCTTCTCTACAATTGCAGAAATTCTCTTGCTTTCACTTTCCGCGCAGATTTTTGTTTTGCCGATTATTATGTTTAATTTCAAAACACTTTCGCTTATTTCACTTCTGGCGAACATTCTAATTCTGCCCATTGTTCCACTCACAATGCTCTTGGGTTTTGTGGCAATTATGTTTAGTTTTGTTTTTGAACCAATCGCAATTATTTTTTCTTGGTTGACTTATTTACCTTTGAAATATGAAACAGTCACTATAAATTATTTGGCTAGTTTTAAATATGCCTCAATCGAAATGAAAATCGCGTGGTGGGGAGTGGTGATTTGGTATATAATTTTAGCAGGAGTAATTTATTTTTTAAAAAATAAAAATAAAATGTTATCCTGAACTTGTTTCAGGATCCGATGTAGATGCTGAAAACTTGTTCAGCATGAAAACGAGTATGTCTCATAAAAAACACATCTATTTTTTCCTAATATTTCTATTTACCATCAGCCTTATTTTAGCTGGTATCATTTGGCATTCTCAAAATCAAAAATTAAAGATTATTTTTTTTGATGTTGGGCAGGGTGATGCAATTATGATTTCGCAAGGTCAAAATCAGATTTTGATTGACGGCGGGCCAAGCGGTCAAAAGGAAATGGAAAAATTGGGAAAATATATTCCATTTTGGGACAGAAAAATTGAAATAGTTATCGCCACTCATCCAGATCAGGATCATATCGGGGGACTCATTGATGTGATGAAAAATTATAAAATTGGTAAAGTGATTGATAATAGCGCCGAGAGTGATTCGCAGGTGTATAAAAATTATTTAGAAATAATTGAAAATAAGAATATCGAAAGATTGAAAGGTAAGGAGGGGATGAATATAAAAATCAAAGAAGCTAATTTGGCAATTATTTATCCCAGTTTTAATTTAATAAATAACCCAAAAGATACTAACGCAGATTCAATCGTAGCAAAACTGACTTATGGCCAAAACTTTTTTCTTTTTACGGGTGATTTTCCTTTGGAAAAAGAATCAGCTTTTTTGGATGCTAAATTTGATTTGAGTTCAAAAGTGCTGAAAGTTTCTCATCATGGTTCAAAAAATGCCACCAGCCAAGAGTTTTTGAACAAAGTTAATCCAATTGATGCCATTATTTCTGTCGGCAAAAATAATAGTTATGGCCACCCAGCAGGGGAACTTTTGGAGCGTCTCAAAGTCAAAAAAATAAATGTTTTGCGAACAGATGAAAAAGGGGATATCGAATATGTCTGCAAAAATTCTTTTTCTTGCCAAATGACTAATTAAATGATAAGTTATATATATTAGTAATTAAGTTAAATTATAAATCTATGCCAGTAGCAAGACAACGTCACACAAAAGCCCGAAGAGATAGAGCTAGAGTTCACTACAAGCTTAAATCAAAGGATTTGATTGCTTGTCCTAACTGCAAAGCCAAAATAGAAGGACATATCGCTTGTCCAAAATGTGGATATTACAAAGGCAAGGAAGTGATAAACACAATGAAAAAGATTAATAAAAAGAACAAAAAATAGAAAACAGTAAAGAAGAAATAAGAAAATAGTTCAGGAAATAGGAAAATAGAAAACAGAATAAATAAAAATTCTAATTTCTTATCTCTATTTTCTTGAGCAAATTTCCTTTTTCTTCCTTTACTTATTTCCAGAACTTTTTATGGCCAATAGGCATTTATCAAGATCAATTGCGATGCAATGTCTCTATGAGTGGGATTTCAACAAAAAAGACAATTCCAAAGTAGAGGAGATAATTTCCAAAAATATCAAAGAGTTCGGACCCGGAATGGACGAGACTGATTTTTTACATTCCTTGGTAGAAAATATAATAAAAAATGTGGACAAAATTGATCCATTGATCGAAAAATGCGCCCCAGAGTGGCCACTTGATCAAGTGACAATAGTTGATCGCAATATTTTACGCTTGGGAATTTACGAACTTCTTTTTGGAAGTTATGAAGAAGTTCCGCCAAAAGTAGCGATTAATGAATCTATTGAACTGGCTAAATCTTTTGGCGGAGAATCTTCCGGACGGTTTGTTAATGGTGTGCTTGGTACGATATACCGCGAATTGGGAGAGCCACTAAAAAATGATATTTCAAAAAAGGATAAATCAACTAAGAATAAATCAACTAAGAATAAAGAAAACGCATGATAGAAGAATTAGCCAAAAAAATTGGTGTTAAATTTAACGATATTAATCTTTTGAAACAAGCGATGACACATCGCTCCTATCTTAATGAGCATCGAGGCCACAAATTGGAACATAATGAACGATTAGAATTTTTAGGAGACGCAGTTCTAGAAATTGTTGTGACGGAATATCTGTATAAAAATTATTCTAATCAAGAAGGAGAGCTCACTAATTGGCGAGCAGCCTTGGTTAATGGTGAAATGTTAGCCAAAATTTCCAAAAGATTAGGCATTGAAGAATATCTTTTGATGAGTCGCGGAGAAACCAAAGATACTGGACGCGCCCGCCAATATCTGATGGCTAATGCTTTTGAAGCCATTACGGGCGCAATCTATCTGGATCAAAAAGAAAAAGGCTACAGTGCATGCCAAGAATTTATCATGAAAAATGTGGTGTGTGAATTGCCAAATATAATTGAAAATAAATTATATATGGATCCAAAATCTCGTTTTCAAGAAGAATCACAGGATAAGGCGGGAATTACCCCATCATATCGAGTCTTGGAAGAGGCTGGACCAGATCATGACAAAAAATTTATAGTCGGAGTATATTTGGCGGACGAAATGATTGCCAAAGGCGAAGGACAATCCAAGCAAGAAGCGCAAAGAAATGCTGCTGAAAAAGGTCTCGAAGAAAAAGGTTGGTAATAGCATTTGACGCAAAAAGGAATTTATTTTAAAATTAAAATATGGATGAAGAAAATAAAAAAATTGAATATATAACCAAAGATGATCTTAGCGAACAAACGCAAATTATTCTTTCTGCTATGGAACAGCGATTTGGTGTTGTGGATAAGCGCTTTGAGGCAGTTGATAAACAATTTGAAGCAATAGATAAGCGTTTTGATTCTGTGGATAATCGCTTTGGTATTGTTGATACGCGCTTTAATATGGCTAGCAATCGTTTGGATGAGGTAGAAAGCAATATAAAACATGATATTAATAATGTCCAAATCCTTATTGATGGTTATGTGAAAGCTCAAGAAAATATGCGAGAAGAATTTGTTATTATGAAAGAGGAGATGAAACAAATAAAAAGAATTCTTAAGGATAAACTCGGCTTAGAGGTGAGTGCAGTTTAGTTTTTTTAAAAGAGTTATTATTCTTCAAGGCCCCTATTCTATCGGGGTTTTATTTTTAATGAAAATGAAGTATAATATAAGCACATGTATTTAAAGAAATTAGAAATTTCAGGTTTTAAATCTTTTGCGTCGAAAACTACTCTCGACTTTTTAATCGACTCTAAAAATGGAACCAATCATGGCATCACGGCTATTGTTGGACCAAATGGCAGTGGGAAATCCAATATTGCGGATGCACTTCGCTGGGTGATGGGGGAGCAGTCAATGAAAAATTTGCGCGGAAAAAAATCCGAAGATATTATTTTTGCTGGTTCAGGGAAAAAAGCTCGACTGGGAAGTG
Source organism: Candidatus Moraniibacteriota bacterium (assembly GCA_049303905.1). Lineage (GTDB taxonomy): Bacteria > Patescibacteriota > Minisyncoccia > Moranbacterales > UBA2206 > UBA2206. The sequence goes on along the minus strand of JBAQNP010000017.1, from coordinate 24,362 downwards.
CTTATGTGACACTATATTTAGACAATAGCGACAAGAGAATTCCTTTGGAATTTGAAGAAGTTTCAGTGACGAGAAAAATTTTCCGTTCTGGCGAAAGTGAATATTTGATCAACGGTTCTCGAGTTCGCTTGCAAGATATTGTGGATATCTTGGCTAAGGCGGGAGTGGGCAAAGAAAGTTATGCTGTGGTCAATCAAGGCATGGCCGACTCAGTACTTAATGCTACGCCATTTGAGCGAAGATCGGTAATTGAAGATGCGGCAGGAGTCAAACAATATCAAATCAAAAAAGAAAGATCTCTGCGAAAACTTGATTCTACGCGTCAAAATTTAGAAAGAGCCAAGGAGTTAATGGAAGAGATAAAACCGCACCTTAAGATGCTCAAAAGACAATCAGACAAGGCGGCCGAAAGCGAAAGTGTATCAACAGAACTTTCGCAAAAACAAACAAAACTATTTTCCTATTTATGGCATAATTTTCAGCGGGAAAGAAATAGATTAAATGAAGAAAAAGAAGAATCTGGAAGAATTCTTATCAACATGCAACGCGAAGTTGACAAACTTACCGATGAGATTGGTAATCAGTCAAAGGAGGAAAAAAATGCAACAGATGAAGCCAAGCATTTAGAATTGGAAAATAAACAAAGAGAGCAAAGGAATAAGCTCAATCAATTAGAAAGAGAACTTATCATAACCGAAGGGCGAATTGAAATTGAAAAAGAGAAACAGAAGAATGTTGAAATGATTAAGGAGGCGGAAATAAGTTTGCCAAAAGAACAATTAGTGGACAAGATTTATATAAAAGAAAGCTTAGAAGAGATTAAAAAAGACCAAGAAAAATTGATTGAGAGAATTGAAAAAGCGGAGAAAATGAAGGATTTGCAAGATATAAAAGAATTCGCCAGAGTTATCGCCCAGCGATTATATGATTTGAAAATAGAAATTGAAAAAGGAAAAAAAGAAACTGTACCGGTGGATGTTCCAAAAATAGTGGTAGAAAAAAAACCAGTTGAAAAAATTGAGTCAAAAATTCTCATTGAACTGCAAGAAAAAATAATAAAAATTAGAGAGGATATTAAAAAAGCGCAAGAAGAGTTATTATTAATTGATCAAGAAATACAACAGGAAATTCTGATGGATCGCGAAAAACGCAGGAAATTTTTTGAAATCGAAGGAAAGCTTCGGATAAAACAAGATGAATTAAATAAGCTAAAAGACAAATTTAATGATTCTAAGATCTCTCTAGCGAGAGTAGAAGTGCGTGAAGAAGATTTGAAAAATCAGATAAAGATTGAACTGCGAAAAGAAGTGGAAGAATTGAGTCCTGTTGAGGGAGAAATAAATAGAGAAACTTTGGAAAGCGAAATATATAAACTCAAAATTAAGATGGAACAAATCGGCGGAATTGATCCGATGGTAATTGATGAATATAATGAAACTCAAAAACGTTTTGAATTTTTGGAAAATGAATCGAGAGACTTAGAAGACGCAATTGTGTCTCTTCGAGAAGTGATAAAGGAGATGGAGCAAAAAATTGAGGTAAAATTCGCCACTACTTACGAAGAAATAAATAAGGAATTTTCTAAATATTTCCGAATAATTTTTGGTGGAGGAACTGCTCATTTAACCAAACTTAAAATTCAAATTTCTAAACGAAAAGCCAAGGATGAACTAGCAGAAGGAGAGACTGAAAGCAAAATTGAAAAAGATGAAGCGAAGGAAGATGAGAATAAACAAGAGGAGAGAAGTGAAATTGGTATTGATATCTCAGCTTGTCCACCAGGCAAAAGAATCGCCAATCTCTCAATGCTTTCTGGTGGTGAAAGATCGCTCACATCGTTGGCCCTTTTGTTTGCCATAATTTCTCACAACCCACCACCATTCGCTATTTTAGACGAAGTTGAGGCTGCTCTGGACGAAGCAAATTCGCGTCGTTTTAGTCGTATTCTCACTGAGCTTTCTGACAGGACGCAATTTGTGACAATTACGCATAATCGCGAAACTATGCGTCAAGCGTCTCTCCTATACGGCGTTACAATGGGCGAAGAAGGCATTTCAAAACTTCTTTCAGTCAAGCTGGATCAAATTGGGCAGGGAGGGAAGATTATAAGTAAATAGCCAAGGGGTTATTGACAACTGCAGATAATTCATATATTCTATATAGGTAATTGATTTGACCCGAGTATAACTTGGATTATACTTGTTTTTATTACTATTATGCTAACTATACGATTTGCCAGAGTTGGAAAAACAAACAGAGCTCAATATAAGATAGTTCTTCAGGATAAAACGGTCGCCCCAGGAGGGCGCCACGTTGAGATTTTGGGTTCTTATGATCCGCACTCGAAACAAGCAGTACTAAAAGAAGAGAGAATAAAAAATTGGATTTCTAAAGGCGCTCAACTTTCCGATTCAGTGCATAATTTATTTGTAACTAAAAAAATTATAACTGACAAAAAGAGAACAGTTAAGTTGCCAGAAATTAAAGCACAGAATAACACAGAAGAAAAACAGAACGATACAGAAAAAGTAGAAGAGGTTAAAACTGAAAAGCCTAGGGTGGAAGAAGCTAAGCCAGCAGAGGAGGTGAAGAAAGAGGAAGTTTCCGCCTAAGACGGATCAGTCTATGGCTGAAAAAGCAGAATAATTGAAAAGTTTATAGATATATTTTCCGCAGACCATGAGCAATATGCAAATATGTAAGTCTCATCTAGGAAGTTAGTTGTTTCCCTCTCCTGTCGCGAGTACGCGACATCCTCTCCCTAAGGGAGAGGAGGATAAGAAATGACTTTTCTTGGGGTCGACTGCGGAAAAGCAGTCGTTTTTTGTTTTTCTTTACGAATTACTAATTTAGTACTAATATACTAATTTTTTCGTAAGATAATCAAAAAATAGTTTATGTCTAATTCTTATTCGTATATTTGTACGGATTAGTAATTAGTAAAGAATTCATGCAAACAAGATTACAAAAAGAAGAATTGGTTAAATCTTTGGCTTTGAAGATAAAAGACTCAAAAGCTGTGGTTTTTTCTGATTTCAAAGGGTTGGCCGTTAAGGATATGACCGTGCTTCGAAATGAACTTCGCGAGAAGGGCATTGATTTCAAAGTCCTCAAAAAAACTTTGATTTCTATTGCGCTTAAGGATGCTGGAATCGAAATGGATTTGAAAAAAATGGAAGGGCAAATTGCCATCGCTGTTTCACAAGGGGACGAAGTAGAAGCTGCGAAAATTATTGCCAAAATGGCTAAGGTCAATGAAAATTTGAAAATTGCTGGAGGAATTTTGGGTAAAAAAATTCTTTCGACAGAAGAAGTAATGGCACTTTCAAAATTGCCAAGCAAGGATGAACTTTTGGCAAAACTGGTTGGAACATTAAATGCTCCTGTTTCAGGATTTGTAAATGTTTTGGCTGGCAACATTCGAGGCTTAGTGCAAGTTTTGAAAGCAGTTAGCGAAAGTAAAGCGTAATAAAATATAATTGTTTCTAATTTAATAAATTTTTATCTTTACTAATTACTAATCAAATACTAATATACTAATAATTTGTAGATTCGTATATTCGTAAAAAATTCGTAATTCGTAAAGAATAAACATATGACAGAAGAAAAAAAAGAAGAAGTAGTTGTTCCAGAAAAATTTAAGACACTCGTTAGCGAAATTGAAAAAATGAGCGTTTTGGATCTTTCTGAGCTAGTGAAAGTTTTAGAAGAAAAATTTGGTGTATCAGCTGCTGCTCCAATGATGATGGGAGCTGCTCCAGTTGCTGCTGGAGAAGCTGGTGAAGTTGCTGAAGCTAAAAGCGAATTTGATGTTGAAGTAACAGCTAGTGGAGCTTCAAAAATCAACGTAATCAAGGCCGTTCGAGAAATAACTGGTCTTGGGCTAAAAGACGCTAAGGATTTAGTAGATGCTGCTCCAAAAGTTGTCAAAGAAAAAGTAACAAAGGCTGAAGCAGAAGACATGAAAAAGAAATTAGAAGAAGCTGGCGCAACCGTAACTCTAAAATAAGCCCCAAAAGTTTATCAAGAAACTTGAAAACCCTGCCAATCGCGGGGTTTTTAGTTGGGTAGAATGCTTTTTTGTGCTAAAATTGAAGCAAATGAAAGAAAAAAAGAAAAAAAATTCAAAAAGCAAGCCTTTTTTGGCTAAGAAAATAAAGGAACTTCGAAAGAAGGTTGGTTTTTTTCTTGAAAAAATTTCGAAAAAAGAAAGTACTTCTAAATCAAATAGGGGTATTGTCGCTAAGGTTTTTTTGTATGTTTTTTTGTTTATAGTTACTATTTTTTTATTTCTCATAGTCTATATTTATTTTTTTGCTACTCCAAAAGCCAAGGAACTACCAAATCGAATGTCAAAAGGCACAACAATTATTTATGATCGAACGGGAGAACATATTCTTTATGAAATTTATGGAGAGGAAAACAGAAAAAATTTATCGCACAATCAAATCCCTGATGTTATCCGCGTAGCAACTATTGTTTCAGAAGATTCTTCTTTCTATAATCATATAGGAATTGATATTCCTTCAATTTTACGCGCCCTAGAAATCAACATAAGAAATAGGAAATTTCAACAAGGCGGATCAACAATCACTCAACAATTGGCGAGAAATGTTTTTTTGGATCGGGATAAGAACCTAAAAAGAAAAATATTAGAATCAGTCATTGCTTTGAAATTAGAACTTAAATTTAGCAAAGATGAAATTTTAGATTTCTATCTAAATCAAGTTCCTTACGGATCAAATGCTTATGGAATTGAATCTGCCTCGCAAACTTTTTTTGGCAAAAATGCTATTGATTTGTCCTTAGATGAAGCGGTGCTCTTGGCATCACTTCCTAAAGCGACAACTTTCTATTCTCCTTATGGGAATAATCAAAAAGCATTAATTGATCGGCAAAAAAATATTCTTAGACAAATGGCCGAACTTAGTTTGGTTGATGAAAAAATAATTGAAAAGGCATTGAAAGCTGATACTTTGAAAAAAATAATACCGCCTAAGAAAAATATCCAAGCCCCGCATTTTGTTTTTTATGTCAAGGAATTTTTAGAAAAAGAATATGAAGATTTGGACTTAGAAACAGAAGGGCTAAAAATTTATACTACACTTGATTATGATATGCAAAAAAGAGCTGAAGAGTCAGTATCTTGGGGCGTGGAAAAAAACAAAAATTATAAAGCCAATAATGCTTCGCTAGTGGCAATTTCTCCAAAAACAGGAGAGCTTTTAGCTATGGTAGGAAGTAAGGATTATTTTGATTCATCAATTGATGGGCAAGTTAATATAGCCACCAGTCTTCGCCAACCAGGGTCATCATTTAAGCCATTTGCTTATGCTAAAGCTTTTGAAAAGGGTTATCAGCCTGAAACATTGATCTGGGATGTGCCGACAAATTTTGGTCCAGATGGGTCTGGCAAAGATTATATGCCGAATAATTATAACGGAAATTTTAGCGGACTTATTTCTATGCGTCAGGCTTTGTCATCATCGCTTAATATTCCGGCAGTCAAAACACTTTATTTGGCTGGAATAAATGAAACAATAGACTTAACTGAGCGTTTGGGGATTTCAACGCTAAAAGAAAGGAATCGTTTTGGACTCTCGCTTGTTTTGGGCGGTGGAGAAGTCAAATTACTTGAAATGACTTCAGCTTTTTCGGTTTTTGCTAATGATGGAGAAAAAAGTCAACTCAAAGTTATTCAAAAAATTACTGATCGACAGGGGAATATTAAAAAGGAATATCCAAATAAAAGTGAAAAGATTCTAGACAAAGAAGTTGCTAGAAAAATAAATTCAATTCTTTCTGATAATTCTGCTAGGTCAGCTGTTTTTGGAAGCAATACTCCCTTGGCGCTTAAGGATTATACAGTGGCGGCAAAAACCGGAACAACTCAAAATTTTCGTGATGCTTGGACGGTTGGTTACACGCCGGATATTTCTGTCGGAGTTTGGGTTGGCAATAATGATAACAAGCCTATGAAATATGGGTCAGACGGAATTTTTGTGGCCGCACCTATTTGGAGAAATTTTTTAGACAAAGAATTGTCTAATTTTCCCAAGGAAAATTTCGGTTCGTATGAAAAAATTGTTTCTTCAAAGCCGATGGTTACGGGAAATGTTTCCGGAGAAATTAAATATTTCAAAATAGCTTCTGGCAATGAAATCTCTCAAAATAAATTGAAAAAATATAAAGCTTCCGAAGTCCGCCAACAAATCGAACCGGAAAAGCATTCCTTGCTTTACTATGTCAACAAAGATTTTCCCCTTGGTCCGGAACTTCCAAACTACAATGACCCAATGTTTGTTCGTTGGGAAAAGGGATTGAATCAGGATTTTTCCGGAGAAATTTTCAATCTTAATATTGCAGAATAAAAAACCCGCCAAATCGGCGGGACTTGGATAGTTTAATGTTATATTTTTTTACATTGCTCTTATTTCAATTCCTAGTTTTTCTTTTATAATCTGTTTCATTTGTCTAAACTCTTCTCGCATAACAGTAAATTCTTGTTTGAAATCTTCCTGTGCTTTCACATAGCCGTCAATCAAAGTTTGGACATTATCCGCTTTATTGCCTAGTTGCGATTCCATACTATCCAAGCGATTGGCCATTGCGTCAAAACGACTGCCAGTTCTAGTATCGGATTCTTCTAAACGCTTAATTAAAATGGAATCTACCGCACTAAGAATAATCTGATTATTCTCAGATAATCTTTTGTCTAGATATTCTCCAGTAACATATTTATTTGTATTATTTTCCTCATCCATAGTTTTATTTTATATTAAGCTTCTGCGGATGTCAATTGTTGTTAGAAGTAGTGAATTTTAGGTTTATTTTAGGAAAGGAGCAAGCCAAAAACTGACAATCCGAAAAATGTTCCCCGCGAACTTCTTTTTCTTCAAAAATTTTGTTTTTATAATGCATAAAAGCTGTTCGCTACTTTTTTTGAATTCTGTTTATTTCTTTTTCCAAATTATCCGTGCGATTTATCGCGTCGTATATTTCTTCCATTTCTTTCTTGTCAACATCATCTGAATTTGTCGCGCAGATGCGTGCCATTTGCAAATTCTCTTTCAGACTTGCCATTGTTTTTGCCATCGCTTCAAAAACAACTTCCGGTGGAATATTTTTCTTGCCACGATACTTCAAAACCCACCACCAAAAAATCAATCGGGTTTTTATCAATGGCCAAAAATTGTATTTCATTTGATCGAACATAACTTAATTATACTACTAAAAAAATGTTACTTAACATATTACTTAACAAGAATTATTTCCTAAATCTAAAAAAGGTAGTTGACCTCTTTTTTCTATTATACCTCGAAAACAAATCACTCTCAAGCCAAAGATGTAATAAAGCGATTAAAAAATTTCCGAAAAAAAATACTCTTGACACAATCTATACGTTTCGTATATAATAGAATATAGACAGCTAGTTATTTAAAAAATCAATTCACGTAAAAAACGATTATCTATTCGAATATTGTAGATGATTTCCTTTTGGAAAATATCTGGCCATTCTTGCTTTAATTTTAGAGTGGAACTCACCATGCACATGCTCTTATATCAGATATAACACTATATATTCATTTGCACGAGTTAAGACAAGTATATTGTATCATATTGATATAATATTTTCTTGCGCAGGACCTACCATAGCCACACGGTTATAGGTTGTTACCGGAAGGTTTTTGATCGAACTTGATAACCGTGAGGATTTGGTTGTGTCCGTTAAATAAAAAATTTTTTAATTAACTGTCTTTTAACGGAAATCATATGATAAAAAAAACCAAGTGCATTACTGAATTGTGCCTTCCGTATAAAGTGGCAGTTACTTGTTATGAAAAAATGGTTACGGATATTACGGCTTATCGCTGTAATACTTCGTATCATTTTAGATCTTCTCAAGTAGCTGCCATTTAGTCGTTTATGTATACATTTTCAGAATTAATTAAAAAAATAAGGGACGAAGCTGGGCTGACCCAAGCTGATTTTGCCGATGCAATCGGTGTTTCTGCTGTGCTTATTACAATGATTGAAACAGGACAAAAAGAAGTGTCAAAAAACTTCCTTTTGAAGCTAGCCGATAGAATGAATGTTCACCCTTCATCAATAACCCCCTTTTTGTTTATAAACAAAGAAAATCCCATTAGTTCAAATTCTAAAATAGAAAGATCCTTTATTAATTGGGGCGAGAAAATGCAAACACTCTTGATAAAAGACCGCGCAAAAAATCTCAATAAAAATGCAAAATCTTAGATATCCAAAACTTTTCATTAGAAGCAAAAATGAACTGGCAAAACACATAAGCCATAAAAATTTTTCAAAGGAAGATGCTCTCTTATTAATAAATGAAGTGCTTGAAAATTTTGATAAATACTGGAAGGACAGCAAACATTCAGAACCAAAAAAACAAAAATACATTCGTAATGCAAAATTTACAAAATTAGGGTTGCTTCTGCAAAAAATAAACACGCTAGTAATTGCTCCTCATGACAAGATTCTGCCAAAATTTATTTTTGGAGGAGTGAAAAATACAAACCATGCTAAAGCCGCACAAAATTTGCTTGGCTCAAAAAGAAAACGCACATTGCTCAAGATAGATCTCGAGCGATTCTTTGAACAAATAAGCGACGCAAGAGTTTTTGATTTTTTTAAATACAAGTGCAGTTGCGACATCCGGGCTTCGAAAATACTTGCCCAGCTTTGCTGTGTTCCTCTTGGACAAAAAAACAGTGGTGCAAAAGAAAGATCCATAGCCAGAGGATTTGCAACCTCCCAAAGATTAGCAGTTTGGTGCAATCTTGATATTTTTATAAAATTAGACCGCCTTGTTCAAAAAAAATTAAAAGGCCACGACCCAAGGATTTCTATTTATGTTGATGATATTGGAATAACAGCAAGTAGAGTGACGGAAGAAAAAATGAATATGCTAAAAATTGAAATAAAAAAACTCTTACTAAATACCGACGCGAATCAAAAACTAAAAATCAATGAGAAAAAAACCGAAATAATTTCACATGAAGATGGAATAGAATATGTGGGAATTAATTTATTTCGAAATAAATTAGGCATTGGCAAAAAAGCAAAATCGAAAAGAGATGAGGTAAAAGAAAAATTAAAAAAAGATACTTCGCAAAAAGAAAAATTATCGCTCAAAAGAAGATATAAATCTATGAATATTTATAAAAATTATATTGAGAATATTTCAAAAGCTATTTAATAATTTCCACAAAAACTCCAAAATCATCCTGAATTATTTTTGATATTTTTTCTTTTTGCAGAGTAGGTTTTATTAGACATTCCGCTGCTAACTTTTCCAAATCTTGGTCACTTAATCTATTTGGAATAATTAAATTTAACTCGATATCATCTTTTATTACTTCTTCATTCTGATCAATATCTGCGATATATTCATCAAATATTTTTGCAAGTTCTGCGTGTGTCAGTTTGTGAATTTCTTGTGCGATCTGATCATACTCATTTACTTTTCTTTCAAATTCTTCTTCCGAAACCAAAACACCTGTGGCATGACCAAATCCCTTGTTTCTTTGTTTGATTATATTTTTACACTTTTTAACTTCTCCGTTACAAATTTGTAGCAAATTTAAAAATTCAAAAACAGAACTTTCGCGTATTTCAGAAAAAACCCAAGGCGATCTTGCTTCAAAATATTCTTTTTTCTTTTCTGCCGATGATTGGATGAGTGCATCGCAAAATCTATCCGGCATCCATTTTTTTATTTTATGAACAGTCTGGTAAACAAAACTCATAAATAATAAGTGATACGCGAAAAGAGCTAGATGGTAAGAATCTGTAATTTTTGCATTTTCAAACTGACCAACTAATCCGACTATGTATTCTTTTTCTACTTCGCTTTCATATCGAAGCGAAAAATATGAAGGAAGTGGTGAAATCATAAAAAAATTATTTATTAGACTTTATTGTTTTTTTTCCGAGTGAAACCTAAAAGTTTCAATTAAAAATGTACAAATTGTGCCGGATAGATTAACTGCGAGATCCGCATGCCTTTTATCTGGACCAACATATAATTTGCCTTTTCCATGAGCATCACCATATTTATTTCTTAAAGAACTAAATCCGACAATAACTGATGATACCCCCTGTAAAATTTGTTTAAATATTTTTTCGTGATGATTGCCTGGACTCAAATTAAGCTCTTGGGAAACTTTCTTATATAAATCCAACATATCTTCTTTTTCTGAATATTCTTCTCCTAACTCATCAAGAATATATTTCATAGTGGACTCAAGCATTGTTTTCGAAGCCGTTATCGCCCCTTCCGGATCATTATCCCTTCTCGCGTGAATTTTTTTCCACAGACCCTCTAGACTAGCAGTTTTAATTGCGTGTTTAATTTCATCAAATGAAAGAGAAACGGGCTGACCTTCACCTCTTTCAACAAATTGTCTTAACTCATGAATTGAATCCCAGATAAATTTTCTTCTCGGCGCATACTGCCCTGACATCTGTTGCATAAAACTTCTAAATCGACCTCCCCATCTGTACTTGATTATCCAATCAGGAATTATGGGATGAAGCAATGGTTCAGAAAGTAAATCATTTCTAGCGGACTCGTACTGCTCATAATCAGAATCGGAAAAATTAGTAGCAATTCCAATTGCCTTTTTTTCGAATTCTGCGATAACATTATTTATTCTCTCTTTTTCTTCTTCTACCATAATTTATTCCTCCCAAAGCTTCCCAATTACCTCTTTCGTTTTTCCCTCATAAATCCCAATTAATTTTTTGGCAGATTCGACGAGAACGCGCTCGGCTTCGATTTTTTTGACGATTTGCTCTTGGATTTCGAGAGGTGGAACAAAAATTACTTGTTCACCTATAATTTTATGGCCTAAATGCGGTTGTGCACCTTGTTTAAAATGCTTGCTTAAGTCTTTATAAAATTGATCTGATACAAGATAAAAATATAGAAATTTCGTATCTAATTTTTCATTATGATTTATTTTGAATACATTATTGCTCAAAACACCGCTTTTACCCCAAAAAACATTCCCCGAGGTATTACCAGTATTGACCATTATTAAATCCTTCTTACCGACTTCTTTGTTGGGGTATTTATCTTTTACATAAATTACTCGCTCGTCATGCATTAAATCAGAAATATAAATATACCTTTTATATCCTTCTCTATATTCATTGATTTGTTCATCTTGAGGTATTTGAACCCCTTGAGTAAATTTGCACAACTTACTTAATTCACTTTTCTCCCACTCCGGATCAATATCAATTTTTGGTTTCCAGTTTTGGGCGATTTGTTTGGCGCCGGCGATGATGTTCGCGTAGCCGTCTAACTCTGCCACAATTTGCTCTTGGATTTCGAGAGGCGGGAGAGGAATTTTTATTTTTGCCACGACATTATTCATTAGTTTCGGATTTCCTACTTGAATAACATATTCATAGGCAATAGCATTTAATGCTTTTGCTAAATATTTCATATTAATATTTATAGACTTTGCCTTTAATGTGCCACAAACATTTGTACAATTAAATTTTCCATTTCTATAAAAAACTGTGCCAGCATTTGCACCGTCAGTTGTCCAAGTCGCATATTCGCCATCAAAATCATAGGTACCTAAATATCCAAAAGTTCCATTATCTGTTGTTTGTGAAGAAAATACAGGAAACGGACCTGGATTAAGTTCCATATCTTTTTTACTGATTACTCGACCCCTGCCCAAATCACATAGATCTTCTATTGCTACCATCGGCCATTTTGCATTTGAATAATCCGTCGCTACGCGATAGCGATCACCGGAAAGATTATAATCTCCATTTTCGGAAATTTTGGATTTTGAAACAGCGATACACTGGATTCCCGCCTGCGCGGAAATGACAGAGGAATTTTTCCATTCACTCAAAATTTTCACGGCTTGCGGTAAATCATTTTTTTGAATTTCTCGTCTTTGGGCGCCAAGGTCAAAACCATCATTTTCAATTTTTATAAACAAAATTTCTTTATTGATTTTTGCCAGCTCATTATTGAAAAACAAAATACTTGTTTTTACTCCAGCGTAGGGATTGAAAATTCCCGACGGCAAACTAACCACGGCATATAGTCCATCATTTACTAAATTTTTTCTCAATTCTTTGTGCGATTTTCCAGATTGAAAAATAATTCCTTCCGGCACAATGATTCCGGCGCGACCTTTTGGTCGGAGATGATTCATAATATAATCCACAAAAAGAACTTCTGATCGACTTGATTGGACACTAAATTTGCTATGCGTTTTAACTCCGCCCTTTGGAGACATAAATGGCGGATTGGCTAAAATCACATCAAACTTGTCGCCCCATCTTTCTTCCATTGAAAGCGTGTCATATTGCACGATTTTGGGATTTTTGAATTGGTGCAGATACATATTCACTTGCGCAATTCGTACCATTCCCGGATCAACATCATAGCCTTCAAAATTATTCATCAAATTTCTCCGCTGATCGGGAGTTAGTGCTTTCTCTTTTTTCTCAGGATCATTTTTTCCGTCATGCTGTTCCAAAATTTGATTATACGCACTGACTAAAAATCCACCGGTGCCACAAGCCGGATCAAGCACTTTATCATCCTTGGTCGGATTGACGACATCAACAATAAAATCAATGATGTGTCTTGGTGTGCGGAATTGTCCAGCATCGCCTTGCGAGGACATAATCGAAAGCAAATATTCATAGGCATTGCCCAATTCTTCGGGATGAGAATAATCAAAAAAATCTATTTCTTTTAAAAATAATCCCAACACTTCTGGCGAGCGATAGGGCAAAAAAGCCGATTTGAAAATTCCCCGAAAAAGTTCCGGGAGTTGTTTTGACTCTGAAAATTTGAGAAGCGCTTCGGAATAAAGATTCATTCGTTCTTGATTGCCCATCCGTGAGTCCATCAATCGCGTCCACGCATACTTTTCTAGATCACCTACAAAAAAAGACGGCTCGTCACCTTGTTTGATTGCCGACTGATCCATATCATCCATAAACTTATAAATCAAAGCATTCGTAATTTGATCAATTTGTGAAGTGGGATTTGGCACTACCCCCACCAAAACTTGGCGCGCACCATCGATGTGTCTTTTTGTTTCGATATTCATAATTTTATAAATTTGTTAGATGATAAGCATAGTCATGAACATATTGCGGAACAGTTGCTTTATATCCATTTAGTTTTTGATACTCATCAAAATGAAAAGATGATTCTGTATTAAATCTTCCTGTCTGACGACTAGCAATAATTTCCCGCACTTTTTCATCTGTAGCATAAGCTTTAAAAAACATTTTTACCGGAGCATAATGTTCTTGATCAACTGGATTGATTTCCATAAATTTTTCCCATTCAGATTCAAGCAGATCATCTTTCATTTCAAATTTATCTTTGTCGCCAAAAGCTACTTGCAAAAATTCTCTCACGCCAATGCGACGATCAACATCAAACAATTTGCGGATTTTATCAAGATTCAAGAAATATTTTGGTTTATCAAAAATTTGTTTTTTAGCAAAATCTTCCGCTTCTTCTATATCGCCATTTTCCCACATATTTTTGAGTGTTTCATTTCCGAGCACGTCTTCTTCCACCGCTCGCCTGAATCCCTCTCGATCAATTCTCATCCCTTGCGTGCCAACCGGCGTTTCTGAAATTGAAGCGACTTCATCAGGCGTTGCGATATCAATTAGACCTTTGAAAATTTTCTTTCCGTTTTCATCCACAAATTCTCCTTGAATTGATTTTGCACCAGAAACATTTTCCAAAACCGGAACTTTTTTAACTTGCGGAAGTTTTACTTTTTCATCATAAGGAAATTCGTTTTCAAAATATTCACAAGTGGCGAAAAAATCAAAAAATTTAAATCTTTCCTTTGCCTGCGAAATCGGATCATTTTTATAATCATTATATTCAAACAAATATTTTCTTGTCCCTCGTCCCTTAATCTGGACAAAATCAGACGGACTAAAAACCGGACGCATGAGAGCAATATTCAAAATATCTTGGCAATCATAACCCGTGGTCATCATTCCAACCGTCACTGCCACTCGAGTTTTTCCAGAATCATATCCTTCGGGTTTTTTCACTTTTCCACCCAACATATTGTTAGAAAAATTGATGGTCATTTGTTGGGCACTTCCAACTTGCGAGGTAACTTGCATGGCAAAATCAGACTCACCATATTGTTCTGGCCATTTTTCAAAAGCAAATCTATTGAGAATATTGGTAATCCGTGCGGCGTGTTTTTGCGAAACACAAAACACAATTGACTTTCCAAACAATTCCACTCCTGCTTGCTTGGCAACAGGATCGAAAAGACCATTTTCGATGAAAGCTTTGCACATTGCAATATTAGTTTCTTCGTTGAAAAATTTTCTTTCGTAATGTCTTTCATTAAAAACTTCATCCACACTTTCGCCTTCATCGGTTGTGGTGTGCACGGCATAACCTTTTTCTGAAAGAAGTTCGGTGGTGATGTCTGTTCGCGCGTCCACAATAATTGGATTAATCAAAAATCTGTCATTCACTCCTGCCACCAAATCATAGCGAAAAGTTGGTTCGCCGGAATCGCAACCAAAAGTAGTATAGGTATTTAAAAGCAACCGGCGTTCATATTCTCTTTGCGTATCTGCACCCTCACCATCAAAACCTTTCAGATAATCTTTCGGCGTAGCGGTTAGTCCCAACTTATAACCAACAAAATATTCAAATACTGCGCGACTATTTCCTCCAATGGAACGATGGGCTTCGTCAGAAATAACCAATTCAAAATCAGTTGGAGAAAATTCTTTTTTATAACGATCGCCAGCCATAAAAGTCTGAACAGTAGAAACTACCACGCTGGCATTCTGCCAAGAATCTCGACTTTCTTTATAAATAACACTGCGAAAATCTTTTCCCAGATATTGGGCAAAAGCTTTTTGCGCTTGATCTTCCAATTCCAAGCGATCAACTAAAAACAAAACTCGGCGAGCATTTCCGGATTTCAAAAACAATTTTATGACCGCTGCTGAAATTAGAGTTTTCCCTGTGCCAGTTGCCATTTCGAATAAAAATCTTTGCTTTCCTTCTTTCGCTGAAGCTTGCAAGCTTTTGATTGCTTGCACTTGATAGGGACGCAGTTGTTTTAAGTTATTATTTTTCAAAAATTCCGTTCTCGTGCTTTCATCTTGAAATGCTGGATCCTTTTTACATCCTGGCATTTGTGTTTCGATAATATAATTTTCATCAACGACTGACTTAGCAAGCTCTTCGGGATTAGGAGTATATTTTTCATATTGCGTAATTGAATCCTGCGAAGGAAAACGAGAAATAGTATCTGGATTGCCATGTTTAGTATCCCACAGATAATGGATATTACCATTTGAAAGGATGACGAAACGAGCACCGGCATTGCGAGCATAATTGCGAGCTTGCTCCTTAGCAGACAACGGATCAACAGATTCCTTTTTTGCTTCAACGACAACCAAGGCGCGCCCATCTTTGTCGAGCAACAGGAAATCTATAAAACCATGGGCTTCATACTCAAAATCATCACCCAGATCTGAATATTTAACACCCGGCTCTAACTGAATATTAGCCTTGCCATTTTTGTCATCTTCAAATCGCCAGCCTGATTCTTCAAGAAGTTTATTTATTTTGATTCGCGCAGATGCTTCTTTAATATTTGCCATAATTTTATTTTTTCCAATCCTTAATTTGAATCCCACCTCTAATCTTTGTCACTTTCACTTTTTGCTTTTCCCGCCAACCTAATTCTCCAACTAGTTCTTTGGGAATAGTAAGCCCAAGACTTCGACCTTCCCGACCGCTACGAGTGAGTTTACGAATATTTTTTTCCTCAAGTTTTCGCGTAGGCATATGTTTATATTTTAAATTTGTTACTTAACATATTACTGAACAAACCTGCTGATTTTTCAAAAAAATGTTTATTCAAGGTATTTTCTATATTCCTACATTATCATTAAACAAGGTTTTATTCAAGTTTTTTGGGTAAAGGGGGACTAACTAAAAACAAAAAATGGCTAGTCATAGCCATTATTTTTTCTCTTTTATTTTCCCCTTCACCTTTTTCTCCAATAATTTAATATTCTCCAAATACGCTTTTTCGACCGGAGAAAGGGTTTTGGCCTGAAATTTTTTGTATTCGTTTTCTGCTTTTTTAATCGCCTCAACATGACTCACCGAGCCAGCCTCTGTAAGAACTTTTTTATCAAAAACACTAATCAATTTATCGAGATGGGCAATCCAATCTTTCATATAAGTCGGCTCGTGATCCATTGCCCTAACTTCAGCCAAATCAAAAAAGGCGGAAACGATATTATTCAACACTTTTAACTCTTTTTCATCAAGATAATTCTTTGCAATAACAATATCTTTTTTGCTTACACCGCCATCTGAAAAACTCAGCAACCCCATAAAAGGCTTGCCGGCATTGGCTCTCTTGATTATGACCTCGGCAGCTGTGTGTCCATGTGCGGCATAATGAAGTTTATTTTGCACGATTTTGAAAAATTTTATAGATTCTAACGCTCTAGGATTGTAATCGAGACTTGTGGCGTACAAATCAAGCACCTGACGATACAGGACTTTCTCACTACTGCGAATATCGCGAATGCGATCAAGAAGCTCATGCCAATATTTCCCGCCACCACTTTCCTTCAAAAAATCATCATTCATGGTAAAGCCTTTAACAATGTATTCTCGAAGCCGTGTGGTTGCCCAGATACGAAACTGCGTAGCAATTTGTGAGTTTATACGATATCCGAGTGAAATAATCATATCAAGATTGTACAAATTTACCTTTATTGTTTGGGTTTTTCCCTCTATGGCACCATGCTTAGTGGTTGTTCGGAAATTCCGAACAACCACTTTTTCATCTAATTCGCCATCAAAGAATATATTTTTAATATGCTCGCTAATGTTAGCTTTACTGGATTGATATAAATCCACAAGTTGAGCTTGTGTGAGCCAAACTGTATCGTCTTCCAGACGAACATCAATTTTTACCTCGTTGGCTTCGGTTTGATAGATAATTATTTCACCGGAATTATTTGTATTTTTTGTATTATTTTTCATATGAAATTAAGTGATTTTATATAATGCTATAGTATCACTAAAAAAGATTTCCTTCAAGATTAGGAAAAAATTATGGTTGTTTTACTTGAGTTTTTTCATCGTTATTTTATTTGCATTTTTTGAATATTGCTGGTATTTTATGGGTGCGAGAAAAATATTTTGATTATTTAAATTCAATGAAAAATAATCTAACTTCTGATGAAAAAATAGAGATATATAAAAATCTTTTCAAAGGCAGAAACGATATTTTTGCTGTGCGTTGGGAAAAACAAGACAAATCAGCTAGTGGATACACTCCTGTTTGTCTTAATGAATGGAAACAAGGACTATGCAATAAATTGCAAAAAAAGAAGTGTAAGTATTGTGCTCATAAAGCGTATGCTCAATTTGAAACCCAATACATAGAACAACACTTAAGAGGAAATAAAAATTATGGAATTTATCCATTGCTCAAAGACAATGCATCATATTTCATAGTGGCGGATTTTGATGATGAAAATTGGAAAGAAAATGCAATAGATTTTATAAGCGCATGCGAGAGACATAATTTGTCGGCATATTTAGAACGCTCGCGCAGTGGCAATGGGGGTCATGTTTGGATTTTCTTTGAAGATAAATATCCAGCATGTAAAAGCAGGAGTATTGCACTGGGAATTTTGAGGGAAGCTAAAATTATAGATCAATTTGAAAAGGAAGATTCTTTTGACCGATTGTTTCCAAATCAGGATATGCACAGTGGCGAAGGAATCGGTAATCTAATAGCCTTGCCACTTCAGGGAGAATCTAGAAATATTGGAAATACTGTATTTTTAGATTGGAAAAATGATTGCAAGCCATTCACGGATCAATGGAAAATGCTTTCAGAAATTCAAAAAATATCATCAAAAATGTTAGATGATGTGTATAAGAGATTTGTTGTTGGAGAGACAGATGAAAAAAATAATTCAAAAAATATCATAAAGATTGTGCTAAAAGAGCAATTGTTTATCAAGAAAAATAATCTGCCAAAATTAGTTGTGAATTTTATCAGAGAAAATCTGAACTTTTTCAATTCAGAAGTTGCTATCAAGAAAAGAATGGGAGTGAGTGTGTATGGGATGGAGAAATATTTTAAACTGATTGAAGACTTTGAAAATATGATCGCTATTCCTCGAGGATTTTTGAACGAGTTAGTTTCTTTTCTTGGCGAGCAAAACATAAAATATGAAATTATTGACAAGAGAAATAAACTGGAATCGATGAGATATGAAAGTGAAATTAAATTGTTTAATTATCAAAAGGAAGCAGTGGAGGAAATGCTGAATTCGGAAAATGGAATATTGGTGGCACCACCTGGCTCAGGCAAAACTGTTATTGGCATCGATATTATTACAAAACTAAAACAGCCTGCGCTTATTTTGGTACACAAAAAACAAATCTTCAATCAGTGGATTGAGAGAATAGAAAGTTTTACGAATCTTCCAAAAAGAGAAATTGGGCAGTTTGTGGCTGGTAAAAAGCAGATTGGAAATAAAATTACAGTGGCGATGGTGCAAACACTTAGTAAACTTGAAAATATTAAAGAGCTTGAAAATAAGTTTGGAGTAATTATTGTGGACGAATGTCATCATATGCCCTCCAAAATGTTTCGAAATGTAATTGCAAAACTCAATCCATATTATCTCTATGGCTTTACCGCCACGCCAGAAAGAAAAAACAACGATAAAAAACTAATTTTTATTTATTTAGGTGAAATTTTACATACCATAGAAAAAAATACACGCAGTGAGGCTAAAAACGGCAAGTCATATAATTCTCCAAAAATTATTATAAAAGAAACTAAATTGGAAGTGCCTTTCAAAGTTAAAACTGACAATGTGCAATTGCTATACAGGATTCTCACTTTTGATTCCAATAGAAATAAGAAAATTGCGGAGGATATAAAACAGGAGGTTGAAAAAGGCTCGAAATGTTTAGTTTTAACAGAAAGAAAAGAACATATTGAAGTGTTGAATTATTATCTGAAAAAAGAATACGAAACAATTAAACTTAGTGGCGACCTCACAGAAAAGCAAAGGAAAGAAAAAATCAAACAAATTAAAGATGGTAATTTTCAGATATTGTTAGCCACGGGACAACTTATCGGTGAAGGTACAGATTTCAATAATTTAAATTGTTTATTCTTGGTCTTTCCATTTGCTTTTCAAGGTAAGCTGACTCAATATATTGGCAGAATTCAAAGGGGCGATGGCAAAGAGGGAAAGGTATATGATTATAGGGATACCAAGGTGGATTATTTGGATCGCTTATTCAAGAAAAGGTTAAAATATTATTAGAAAAATTTTGATTTGAAAATATAAAAAGTATAAAACATTAAGAATTATATCTATGGAAATTTCAAAACATCTAAAATCTTTGTCGACAGAGCAACTGATTGAGGAAATTAAAAAATTGCATAAATTATATCCAGATGTGCGTGAATATTACCAAGCTCAATTTTCTGAAAATGGCGAGGAGGAGTTATTGAAAAAATATAAGAAGATCATTAAAGATGAATTTTTGCCAAATCGAGGTTGGGGTGGTGACGCAAAATTATCAGTTGCACGCAAGGCGGTGAGTGATTTTACTAAGTTAAGTAAAAACAATAGAAATGTGGCAGATGTTATGATTTATTATGTTGAAATTGGAGTAGAATATACCAACGCATTTGGAGACATTGACGAGCCTTTTTATGCAAGTATGGAAAGAATGTATGAAAAGGCAGCAGAATATGTTTTGGGGTATCGAATAGAATATTTATTCATGAGTCGTTTTGAAAAAATAGTGAAAGACACTGAGAATATTGGTTGGGGTTTTAATGACAATTTGCAAGAAATGTTTTGGGAATTTTTTCCAAGATAAAACAGAATTATTTTATAAAAATTATTCTTAAATACTTATGAATGCTTATTGGATTTACGCTGAAAATAAAAGTAATAAATATCCAGAGCATACCAGATATGGCGGAAAATG
This sequence comes from Candidatus Moraniibacteriota bacterium, assembly GCA_049303905.1. Lineage (GTDB taxonomy): Bacteria > Patescibacteriota > Minisyncoccia > Moranbacterales > UBA2206 > UBA2206. The sequence continues at coordinate 4,285 of JBAQNP010000017.1, read as the reverse complement.
GCTTTTGTTTGTCAGTGCTTATAATGTTAATAGAATTTGGATGAAAATTAAAAAAGCTACTGAAGAAGGAAATCTTGGCGGTATATCCAAAGTGGCAACTGCGAAAGTTAACCCAGAATTTCCAAATTCAAAAGTTAGGATTATTTGTGTTTATACTTATGATTGGCGAGATGAGAATGACGTGAAACGGATTCGCGAAGAATTAAGAAAAATTAGTATTACTCGTAAGATTTCATACAAAACAGATGAAGATACCAATCGAGGTGTATATGGTGCTACTAGTAATAATAAAAAAATAAGTAAATATTACGAATAAAAAAACCACTTGCTTTAACGAGATGCCTTACGGTATTTCAACGCAAGAGGATTTACTTCTATGGACTTATGTATTGATTTTACTAGTATATTCATCTATTATATATGTATGGCTAACGATAAGGATTTTTTCGTAGGACAAAAAGCTTTTATTGAAAAGGATGGACAACTCCTAGTCCTTTTTAATGAGGAATCAAAATTAGATTTACCTGGTGGAAAGATTCAAGAAGGGGAGGATGATTTAGTAGCTTCATTGAGGAGAGAAGTTAAGGAAGAAACTAATCTAGATATTGAAATTGGTGAACCATTTACAACTTGGTATTATGATTTTGGGCCTCAATATAGGCACGTCGGAAAACGTGTATTTATAGTTGGTTATAAATGCAAATATGTATCGGGAAAGCTTAAGCTCAGTAATGAACATACTGATTATCGCTGGGTTGATAAGGATACTTATACTAGTTTGGATAATAACAGAAAGTGTTTTCTTGCAATAAAAAAAATTTTTCAAAATAAAACGGACTAGCAAGTCCGTTTTAAAATAGATCTGTTGGGGAGGAAGGATTCGGACCTTCGCGTGGGGGCTTCAAAGGCCCCTGCCTTACCACTTGGCTACTCCCCAATGTAGGATTTATTGTTAAATTTTCAAAGAAGAAATTATTCCCAGAATCCAGCCTTTTATTTTTCTATTCAAATCTGTGCTTCTTCGGACATCTAATTGTATTAAACCATTGTAATCTTTAAAATACTTTCTGTTAGTTTTGGGATTGTGTTTCTTGAGGTACAGGCGATTTATTTTTGTTTTTAATATTTCCTCCCAAAACTCTCTTGCTTTTTCTGTGTTAGCTGTTTCATGTATGTAAATACTGTAGATTATGTTTTCAGGAGTGATATCACAAAACTTCTTTAGCCATTTGTCAAAAAGTAGAATCATTTTTGGGTCAGAATTAGAAAAAGATACTCTTTGAGAAATATTATGCTCATTTTGTTTTGCTCCTTCCGCCCAATATAGTAATGCTCCAGCTATCCAAAATTCTTTCTGGGAGATATTCCTTATTTCACTTTTTGCTAAATTTATTATAGCACTTTGTTTTTCTGTGCGTATGTTCCGACAGGCCTCGCAAGCTTTTGTTTGAGCTTCTTTTCTTCTGGATGTCAATCGCTGATTTTGCTTTTTAGATAATCCTATCCCTCTTAACCAAACAGAAAGGGTGGACTTAGCTATTGGCACTTCTTGCAATATTTCATTATAAGAAAAACCTTCTTTTCTCAATTTGATAGCTTTAATTTTTTCTACTTCTTTTTTAATCATAAAAACTACAGTTAGTATAAATATATTATACAACTGTGGTTCGAATGAATCAAGTAAGCTACTCTTCCACAACCTTACCTCCCATAATCTCTAGCGCATCGGTGAGGAGGGAGTTTTGTTCGGATTTCTTGGGTGGTTGTTCCTCTTGGGTTTTTGGGATTAGGTTCTTGTCGATCACAATTTCAATCCGAATAGTCGATTCTAATATCTTACTAAACACTTGCTCAACTGTCAATTTATTATTTGCGTCATTTAATCTTTCTCGATAAAAGTCATAGGGTGTGGCGAGGGTGAGGATGTTCTTTTTGGTCTGAGTTGGCTGACAATTGCACAGCAAGGCAGAAAGGGAATGATTGAAAGGGCGGATATCGATAAGGAGTTTTTTCCAATTAGCTCGCACTTTTTCCATGTCTAAATCTTCACCATCGCTCAGCTCATTTTCTTGCTCTAACTCTTCTGTTTTAATATTATCAAGTCGATCAATTATCTCATTATCATCGTTTTTTTTTGGCTCTTCAATATTTTGACTTTTTATTTGCATTTTTGAATTTTGAGTTTTGAGTTTTGAATTTTCTTCGCTTTCTACCTCATACTCGCTACTTTCTACTGGAAATTTATGAGTAGCTTTGATGACGGCAATTTCCAATGGAAGTTGGGGGAGGATAAAGCTTGAAATTTTGCTTTGGGCTTCCATAAAAAAGTTTATCGCGGAAATAATTTGGGGTAGTTCGGCTGTTTCGCAAAGCTGGACCATTTTTTCCAAACGCTCAGTGGTCATTTCGGCGGAAAAATATTTCTTGAGATTTGCGTCAACTTTCACAATCATCATTTGGCGAAGATAGTTGACTAGGGATTTGTTGAAAATTTCCAAATCGTAGCCATTTTCCAAAAGTTCATTAATTTTTGAAATTGCGCTGGAAGAATTTTTTTTCACAATCATCTCGGCCATTTCTTCAGCAGTCTTTTTGTCGGCGGTGCCTAAAATTTCTTCTACTTCTTTGACGGTGATATTTTTGTCTTCCAAGGAAATTATTTGTCCTAAAAGTGATTCGGCGTCACGCATTCCTCCTTCAGCGGAAATTGCAATCATTTCCAGCGCTTCTTTTTCAATTTTAACTTTTTCTGCTTTGGCAATCAGAGTCAATTTTTCGATGATATTTTGGATTGGCAATCGAGTAAAATCAAATCTTTGGCAACGAGAAAGGATAGTCGGAGGAACTTTGTGAATTTCAGTGGTAGCCAAAATGAAAACTACGTGAGCCGGTGGCTCCTCTAGTGTTTTCAAAAGGGCATTAAAAGCTCCTGTAGAAAGCATATGAACCTCATCGATGATATAGACTTTGAATTTCAATGAGGCATTAGAAAGCGCCACGGTTTCACGAAGTTCGCGAATATTGTCCACGCCCGTGTTAGAAGCGGCGTCAATTTCAATGATGTCTAGAGATTTTTTTTCAGTGATAATTTTGCAAGAAGGACATTTTTCACAAGTGACAGCATCCTTCAGATTTTCACAATTGATTGTTTTGGCCAGAATCCTGGCAATCGAAGTTTTGCCAGTTCCGCGCGGACCAGTAAAAAGATAGGCATGACCGATGCGATTATTCGTTATCGAATTAGAAAGTGTTCGCACGATATGCGCTTGTCCGATAATTTCGGAAAAGTTTTTTGGTCGATATTTTCGATAAAGTGTTTCAGACATAATTATATAAATTCTAAATAAATTTTGATAAATTCAAAAGCGCCAAATGGCACCCCTATGAAATATTATAGCACCCCGAAATGCTACTGGCAATAAATAAAAAAATCGGCTAAGTGCCGATTTCTCTTATTAGTATAAAAAGAGGATTATTTCTTAAAAACCAAAAACTTATAACCAAGGAAGTTCCAGACGAGACCAATAATTGATCCGGCAGCGGCGCCGATTAGTCCCCATTGTTCTGAACCCATTCCAGCGAAAGGATGAATGTAGTTGAAAACGAAAGAAGCTACAGCTACGTTTATTATAAAGCCAACAATGCTCACTACAAAAAATTGGCCAAATTCTGATTTTTTTTGATTGTTCTCATTAAAAGTCCAATATTTATTCCAAAAATAACTATTGATATTAGCAATGGTAAAAGAAATAGCTTTGTAGAGAGAATAAGCGGTGACAATTAGAACGCCAAAACCCAAGAGAATATCGGTGGAGCTGATGGCAAAATATTTTTTAAGGTATATTGTCAAGATTGTGAGAACTCCAAAATCAACCAAAACATTCAAAACTCCCGTGACACCAAATTTTCCAATTTGCCAGACAACTGGAATTTTTTTGCCAATAAGATGCGCAACGGCCAATCCTAGTGGAGTGCCAATGAGAAAAAAGGGAAGAATAGCAATTTTTAATCGAATATAGAGTTCAGGTTTAGCTACAGCCAGCACTGGCATAAAAAGAAGACCAATTAAGAGTCCAGATAACATTCCGAGCCAAAAATCTTTTTTTGGCATAGCTTGCAAGTGTGTTTTCATAAAAATCAAGAGTTTGAATTTAGATTATTAGACCTGTTGCTTTTTAAACAACAATGTTAAAATTTAGACAGAGTTAAAAAATAAAAATACAACCAAATAATATGTTCAACATCGAACGAGCATTAGCTAACAAACGCTTAATGCTGGCTATTA
>JBAQNP010000016.1:0-36671 GCA_049303905.1 Candidatus Moraniibacteriota bacterium | reverse complement strand
CGGCGCGCACTTCCATGGGAAGCACTTGAAAATTTGTTTTTGTTTGCATACGGCATTTTTGTGTTTATTTTGTTATGCCGTAATTATATCATAAATGGAGCGATAATGCTCGGCTGGTTAATAATATAGAAAGCATTTTTTTCGCATATCTTTTTCCTGTAAATGCGAGAGAAGTGTTGAAATATTTCAGTCGAACGCAACAAAAAAACATGGCTGTTTGGAGCTTTAATGCACCTCCAAATATTCCCTTTCATCAGTACGAAGCGGTAGGGTTGCATCTTGAAAATGAACATGAGATGTGGCGAAAAAAATATACAGTAAGCGCTAGTCTAAATTTATCTCATGGCTACGGAGCGCTTTTGTATCCTTACCCATTCCCCAGAGATTATGAGCCGGTACTCAACAATCAGTCGAGTTACGAATATTCCTTGGATAAAAGTATTCCAACGAGGTTTATTCTAACAGCAACTGGATGATTTACATTGGAAATCTTTCCATAACGCTTTCTGGATTGTGCGAATACAATCCAGAGCTCTATACTTTTTCGTATGGAGCTTTTTATTTATCAAGTTCATTTTTTTGTGGTATAATAAATTCACAAAACATGTAACATAAAACATGAAACAATAAAAAAATAAAATAAATTTAATATAAACAAATATAAAAAACTTTGTCATGCTGAATTCATTTCAGCATCTCATGAAAAGATCCTGAAACTAGTTCAGGATGACATAAAGGAAAAACAAAATGTTAAAAAGAAAAAAACAAATTAAGAAAAATAAAAAAGATGCTTTTGTGTTGTGGTTTTCGGAGCTCGGAATTGGAGATATTGAATTTGGTGGAGGGAAGAATGCATCACTCGGAGAAATGTATTCAAATCTCAAAAGCAAAGGGATAAAAGTGCCTAATGGTTTTGCCATTACTTCCAGGGCTTATCGTTATTTTATCTCAGAAAATAATCTGGATGGAAAAATCAAAAAAATTCTAAGAGGTTTAGACACTGGCAGTATGGTGAACTTAGCCAAGCGGGGACATCAGATTCGGGAACTAATTCTTTCGGCTCAATTCCCAGAAGATTTGCGCAATGAAATTGTGGAAAATTATGCCAAACTTTCTAAGGAATATGCCAGACACAAGGATTTTCGCATCACTTGGGATAAGGATGATCACACTAATCATTTTGCCGGCGGAGTGGATGTGGCAGTGCGATCCAGCGCCACAGCTGAAGATTTGGTAGATGCATCATTTGCCGGTCAACAAGAATCATATTTGAATATTGTCGGAGAATATAATCTTTTGGAATCAGTCAAAAAATGTTTTGCTTCACTTTTTACTGATCGTGCTATCTCATATCGCGTTGACAAGAAATTTGATCATTTTGCGATTGCACTTTCGGTGGGTGTGCAAAAGATGATTCGTTCAGACGAAGCGGTGAGTGGTGTGATGTTTACCATTGACACAGAAAGCGGTTTTCAAGACGCGGTAGTCATCAATGGTTCATGGGGGCTAGGAGAAAATATTGTTAAGGGTAAAGTGACGCCTGATGAATTTATCGTGCACAAACCGACATTGAAAGACGGCTTCAAATCAATTATTGGCAAGAAGATGGGAAGCAAAGAAAATAAATTAATCTATAGTGTGGGTGGAAATTCTTCTACGCAAAATGTCCTGGTGCCAATGGAAGATCGCAAAAAATTCGCACTCACGGATGAAGAAGTTTTGCAACTTGCCATTTGGGGAACAAAAATTGAAGAGCATTACAAAAAACCGATGGATATCGAGTGGGCTAAAGATGGTCGAAACAACGAACTCTATATCGTTCAGGCCCGACCGGAAACAGTGGAATCGCAAAAAGACAAAAACTTTTTAGAAGAATATATTCTGCGTCAAAAAGGAAAATTACTTTGCCAAGGTTCAGCGGTGGGTGGAAAAATCGGGCAAGGTCAAGCTAATGTGATAAAAAATGTGGCAAAGATTGCCCAGTTTAAAAAAGGTCAAGTGCTTGTCACGGAAATGACTGATCCGGATTGGGAACCGATTATGAAAATAGCCAGTGCCATTGTCACAAATTCCGGCGGACGAACATCTCACGCGGCCATTGTGAGTCGAGAACTTGGAATCCCGTGTATTGTGGGCGTGGGAAATGCAACACATGCTATAAAAGATGGGCAAAATGTGACAGCTAGTTGCGCCGAAGGGGAGGAGGGAAAGATTTATGACGGAATGCTAAAATATGAAATCAAAAGAACTAATCTCAAACATCTTCGAAAAACCAAAACAAAAATAATGATGAATGTCGGCAATCCCGATCAAGCTTTTGATCTTTCATTTATTCCCAACGACGGAGTGGGGCTAGCGCGCGAAGAATTTATTATCACGGAATATATAAAAATCCATCCAATGGCGCTCAAACATTTTGAAAAAATCAAAGACAAAGATGAAAGAAGAAAAATCGAAGAAATTACTCAAGGCTATCCAAATAAGGAAGAATTTTTTGTGGATAAATTGGCGGAAGGAATTGGCCGAATCGGCGCCGCTTTTTTTCCAAAAGACGTGATTGTTCGAATGAGTGATTTCAAAACAAACGAATATTCCACACTGATTGGTGGGAAAAATTTCGAGCCAGCCGAAGAAAACCCAATGATTGGTTGGCGCGGAGCTTCACGCTATTATGACGCTGATTATGTGGATGGTTTTGTTTTGGAATGTCGCGCTTTCAAAAAAGTGCGAGAAACGATGGGACTTACGAACGTCAAGATTATGATTCCGTTTTGTCGAACAATCGAAGAAGGAAAAAAAGTTTTAGCCCAAATGAAAAAACATGGACTAGAGCGAGGGAAAAAAGGCTTGGAAGTTTATGTGATGTGTGAAATCCCATCCAATGTTATCTTGGCACACGAATTTGCCAAAATTTTTGACGGCTTTTCAATCGGTTCCAATGATCTCACTCAGCTAACATTAGGAGTGGATCGAGATAGCGCCAAAGTTGCTCATGTATATGACGAGCGCAATGAAGCCGTCAAAGAACTTATCCGCCAAGTGATTAGAAAAGCGCATATTGCCAAAAGAAAAGTCGGAATTTGCGGACAAGCTCCGTCAGACTTTCTTGATTTTGCCAAATTCCTTGTGGAAGAAGGCATTGATTCAATTTCTCTCAATCCTGATACAGTGATAAAGACTACAATTGAAATTGGGAAGATGGAGAAATAAATTTGAATTATTTAGAGTTTTCTGCTAGATTATAAAATGAGGTGTTAAGCCTCGTTTTAATTCTTTGGAGAGTTCGCATTGCACCTCATCGGCGCACCCGCCGAAGAGGCGGGAGTGGTCTAGTATTAATAATTCGGAGGCGTCACATAGTGGTTTAGTGTACCACCTTGGAAAGGTGGCGTGTCTTAACCGGCACCGTGAGTTCGAATCTCACCGCCTCCGCACACTACCCTTTTTTTATCGAGCAGACCGATGAGTTTTGAAAAAAGCAACAAAAAAACAGCAGTCATTTGGCCGCTGTTTTTGTTGTTAGGCTGATTTATTTCACGAAGCAGTCTTTTAAAATTGGAGATCCAATAGTAGCACTATCTCCCTTGCCAATCAAAGTCACTTGATTTCCCTTTTTAAAAGCAAGTACTTTTTCACGTTCACTAACTTTCATATAACACATTGGCCCACTAAAGTCATAATTGCCATCAGAAAGTTTTACAATCATTTCATTATCCGTGATCCCATTATCAACGCTGGTAACTTTTCCTGATATTTCTATAATTTTCCCTTTATATTTTGCATCAGCAGCCACTTCATTTTCAGAATATTCCTTTGAAAGGGTTGCACTAGTTACGGTAATTTGTGGAACTATTTTCTCGGGTTCTGCTAGTTTTGTTTCAGCTGTTGTTTTTTCTGTACCTTGTTCTTGTGTTGCTGGTTTTTTATTTGTATCTTCGCCAAAGCTACCGATAACACCAATTAGAATAATAACGCCGATAGTTATTACCCACCATTTTTTATACCACGCTTTTTTTGTTGGAACATTTTGAGTCTGTTCCAAAGACTGATTTTGATCGCTCATAATCTTTTTTTATTAATAATTATTTGGACTCATTTAATTCCCAATTTTGAGTACACAAAAGGCCTCACGAATCGGGCGACATTTCCTTTCGAAAATGCCCAGCAATTCTTTCGAACCACTGACCTAAGTAATAAGTGCCGACCATGAGGCCGTCTCTATTACTTAGGATTTATTATTACGCCATGCTCACATCCAGAGATATGAGTTTAGGCAATGTTGTTAATATAACTATATCGCTAATTTATTTTTTAATCAACAGCCGTATTATAATAAGAGAGAGTTGACAGTTTTGAAGGATATGGTAGAATAATGATATAATATCACTGAAATTAAAATATTAAAATAAAAATATGAAACATACAAAAAAACCGCAAATCGCTATTTATAAAATGTTTAATGATGAGCAGAAAATTATTGTTAGAATTGAAGATGAAAATGTTTGGCTAACACAAAAACTGATTGCGGAACTTTTTGATGTAAGTGTTCCAACAGTTAATGAACATATAAAAAACATATTTAATGAAGGTGAATTAGATAAAATTCCAACTATTAGGAAATTCCGAATAGTTCAAAAAGAAGGTAACAGAGGCATTTCCAGAGATATAGATCATTATAATCTTGAGATGATTGTAGCCGTCGGCTATCGTGTGCGATCAGAACAGGGGACGCAGTTTCGCAAATGGGCAACGGAGAGATTGCGAGAATATTTGATTAAGGGTTTTACAATGGATGATGAACGACTCAAGCAGGGCGGAGGCAGGGCGCGCTATTTTCAAGAGCTGTTGCAAAGAGTGCGGGATATTCGAAGTAGCGAGAGAATGTTTTATCAGAAAGTGACTGACATTTATGCAACGAGCATTGATTATAAGGTTGATGCAGAACTGACGAAAAAATTTTTTGCTACCGTGCAAAACAAAATGCACTATGCTGTGCATGGACATACGGCGGCGGAAATAATTACAAAGCGGGCTGATAGTAAAAAACCACTAATGGGACTCACAAGCTTTAGGAGTAACTATATTACGATTGATGACATTGTGGTTGCAAAAAATTATTTGACTGAGGAGGAAATAAATCAATTAAATTTGATTGTATCGGTGTATATTGATTTTGCGGAATTGCAAGCTTCCAGTGGGCGGTTGATGAAAATGCAAGACTGGATCGATAAGCTGGATGAGTTTCTAACTATTTCTGAAAAAAAGCTATTGCATTCGGCTGGCGAGGTGAGTGCGAAACAAGCCGAACATAAAGCTTTGCAAGAGTATGAAAAATATCGTCGAGAACAGGATAAAAATTATATTTCTGATTTTGATCGAGAAGTAAGAAATATTTTAGAAATAAAAAAGAAAAAATAATTTTAAAAAATTAAAAATATGAAAATAATAAGCACAGACAATGAGAGGATTAAATTCTTAAAGAAATTGGGAGACAAAAAATTTCGTGATTCTTCGGAGCAGTTTTTGGTGGAAAATTTGATCATTATTTCTGACGCCATGAAAGCCGGTTTCAAACCGGCACAAATTTTTGTTAGTGAAGATTTGCTAGAGAAGGAGAATGAAAAACTAGATTTAATAATCGCAGAGTTTCCTGGTTATTTTGTGATTAACGAAAAAGTGAATAAATATTTTTCTTCACTATCTACCCCTTCAGGAATCTGCGCAATTTTTGAAAAACAAGAAAAAGAAATTGATTTTAAGGACAATATAATTTATCTAAATTACATTAATGACCCTGGGAATTTGGGTACGATTTTGCGTACAGCTGTAGCCTATGATCTCAAAAATATTATAATCGATGAAAAATGTGCCGATATCTATAGTGCGAAAACAATTAGCGCGGCCAAGGACGCAATCTTTAAGTTAAATATCGCCAAAGATGATAATTTGAAAATATTCAGCGAAATAAAGAAAGTTATGCCGATTTTTGCTACTAGTTTAGGAGGCGAAGCGCTGGACGACAAAATCTTTCAGGAAGAAAAGTTTTGCTTAATACTTGGAAATGAGGCTAATGGAGTAGAAGAAAAAATAATGAAACTGGCGGATAAAAAAGTAAAAATTTCCCAGTCTCGGGAAATTGAATCTTTAAATGTGGCAGTGGCGGCAGGAATTTTATTTGAGAAAATATATAATGTGAGAAAGTGAAAAATTATTTGTGTTTATCTTTTAATTCACGAACTTCCAAAAGAAGTTCTTTTAGGATTAATTCTATATGATGAATTCTTTCCTGACTGTAGTGATGTTTTTGAACAAGCTTCTCATCTCCCTTACCCATTTCTTCTTCGATATCTTCCATGTCCTCACTAATCTCATCAATATCTTTGGAAATTTCTTCCACATCTTCTTCGATATCCTCAACGTCTTCACTGATTTCATTAAGTGTATGTGCTTGATTGTTCACGGTCATTTGAATGAAAATTGCCAGATAAATTGCTTCTAGCGAAACAACAGTAGTAAGAAGAAGCATAATTTGATCAAAATTAAAACCAAATAATTCTAAAGAAAAAATTCCCACAAAGAAAATTGAGTGGATAATAAGAGAGGTAAGTGAACCAATGTGATGAGTAGCCTTGAAAGCTAACTTCTCGAGTTGGGACTGCTGATTTTCTAATTTTTTCTCAGTGTTATTTTCCATAGTCTATTAAGTATAGCTTTTTTAGTTTGATACGTCTATTTCTCCTTGGCGCAAAATTTCTATTTTCCCATTCTTGATTTTAATAAGAGTTGAAGGTAGGGATTCTTGCGGTCCTTCATCAACATAGAAATTAACAGAATTGCCAAAATATTTTTTAGCTTCCTTGATTGTTTTGGCAGGTGATTTGCCCTCGGGATTAGCGCTAGTAGAAGCTAGGGGGCCGGTAATGTTGAGTAAATTCACTAAATCATTTTTAGCGGGCAAGCGAAAAGCTAAGGAATTATTTCCTCGATGGAGATAGTGAAATTTTTTGCTGGGGCAAGGCAAAATAACACTCACTTTCCCTGGCCAGATTTTTTCAAGAATATTTTGAGTGTCTTTATTGATCTTGATATTGAATAAGACTAAATCACTAATTTTGGAGATTAGTATAATCAGTGGCTTTTCAAATGCTCTACCTTTGATGTGATAAATCCTTTCTACGCTATCTTTCAAAAGAGCATTGGTCGACAATCCATAAATTGTGTCAGTTGGGATGACTGCAATTGCACCATTTTTTAATTTTTTTGCCAGAACACTAGAGTATGTTTTCATATTATATAAAGTATTGCTCATTATAATTAATTATACAAGGTCTAGAAGCAGTGCATTGAAGGAACAGTCTCCCGAGAGAGGGCTGTTTTTGTTTTTGCTGGAAAGACTTTTTTAGCTAGAATGAGGGTAAGTAATTGATTACTTACCTGGGAATTATCGTTAAAAATAAATGGGTGGTTGCCATTTAGTTGCCTTGAATTGTTGGTTGGTTAGTGATAATATAAATTTATGAATAAGGAGCAAATTATATAAAGAAGTAAAAAAGGCTTTAGAATTGAATTCTGAAACTAATCTTGTAGAATTTAAAAGAGCCAAAGGTGGATTTCCTAAGAAAGAATCCCGAAAAACCCTATCTGCTTTTGGTAATGCGGAAGGCGGAATAATTGTCTTTGGTGTTGAGGAAAAAGTAGACAAAACATTAGAAGTTGTGGGCGTGAGTGAAACAGCGGATTTGCAAGAAAAAATGACTAGTATTTCCGCTGAGGATATGAATGTGCTTTTGAGGCTAGATTACTTTTTATTAGAAATAAATAAAAAAACTATTCTAGCAATCCATGTTCCTAAATGTGAAAATCATTTGCGACCTTACTATATAAAAGAATTAGGGTTTCCGAATGGAGCTTATGTTCGCGATGGCAACACTGATAGGAAAATGACCGAAGAGGAAATGAAAAACTATGTACGTAATGCGCAGGGAGATGATTTTGATGGAAAGTGTGCGGATAATCTAATTAAAGGAGATTTATCGATTACAAAAATTGAAAATTTTCTCAAAAAAAGTGCAAAAAAGGTTGGACGTATTTTTGATAGTGTTGATGATGCGCTTCTCAAAAATATTGGTGTGGCACGTGAATGCAGGGGTGTTTTACGTCCAACAATTGCAGGTTATCTTATTTTCGCAAATCAGAATCCACAAAACACTCTTCAGTTTGAACGTTATAAGATTCGATGTGTCAGATTCAAGGGATCAGGAGTAGCGAGTGATATTATTGATAAAGCAGATGTTGTTGGCACTCTAGATGAACAAATTGATTTAATGGAGTCTTTTGTATTGCGCAATATTAAAAATAGTGCTGAAATTGTAGGCACTAAGCGAGTTGAGCGATATGAATATCCGAAAAAAGCAGTTCGTGAGATTTTGGCTAATGCTGTTATTCATAGGGACTATCGTATTACGGAAACATATACGCAAGTCAATATTTTTGACGATCGTATAGAAGTATTTAATCCAGGGAACTTGCCTCCGGGTGTAACAGTGGAGAATATTAAGGATGCGCAAGAAAGCCGTAATCGAATCATAGCAGCTCGTCTTAATGAAATGGACTATCTTGAAGAATATGGTCGGGGTATCGATATAGTTTTTACATTGATGTCAGAGTGGGGATTATTGCCACCAATTTTTAAAAATTCATCAAATAGCTTTAAGGTAATTTTGCCAGGCGAGAAATTGAGTCAATTGAACGAGCGCCAGATCAAAATCTGGGAGTATCTTTTGGAAAATCAAAAGATAAATCGGAAAGATGTAGAAAAAATATTGCCAGATACTCCTTTGCAGACTATTAATTATGATTTGCGAAAAATGAAAGATACGGGGCTTATTCATCAAGAAGGTAAATCTGTGAGCACATATTACGAAGCGAATTTTTAGAAGCAAACAGAAGAGAATGTGAAAAGTGCTAAGAATAAAGGTTTTTTAAGTAATTAAGTGGTTATATGAATTAGAAGCAATTAGAAGCAATTAATAGAAACATTGGAAAATGGCTTAAAATAGGGGCTTTAGACTATATAGAAATTGTAAGAGTTTAGACGAAATTAGACGAATTAACCGCAATGTCTAAAAATGGCTTGAAATAAGGATTTTATAAGATATAGAATTTAGACGAAATTAACCGCTCTTCCTATGAAGATAGTATTGTGTATAAGAGAAGCACTGACCGAGAAGGCTGGTGTTTTTTTTTGTGGGTTAATAATTGATTACTTACCTGGGAATTATTGTGAAAAATGAATGGGTGTTTTTTGTGGTTGCTATTTAGTTGCCTTGAATTGTTGGTTGGTTAGTGATAATATAAGAATATACAAAAATCCCTTAATTTAGAGGAATTTTAAGGGAATTATGAAAGTTAATTTTATGTAAAAACATGGAAGCAATAACAAACACAGGCACAAATACATTATCATCAAATCTAAAAAATATTCTTCCGGAGTGCGACAAGATAGATGCTCTCGTGGGTTATTTTTATTTTTCCGGATTCAAAGATCTGCATAATGATCTCAAAGATAAACAAATCAGGATTCTTGTTGGAATGGATATTGATAAGAGAATTATTGAGAAAGTTTCAGCTTTGAAAGATTTAAACTTTGATTCTCATATTGTTGATACGAAAATATCTTCTCGCTCAGGAGCGAAGGAGGATTATATTGAAAATTTTTCTAAGATTTTTAACGATACAGATTATTTTGATAATGAAGATTCTCAAAAAGCATTTGAGATTTTTTTAGAAAAAATTAAAGATGGAAGTTTACAAATAAAGAAAACTCCAATAGCCAATCATTCGAAATTTTATATTTTGCATAAAAAAACAGTAGATGGGGTTGTGATTGTTGGCTCTAGCAATTTAACAATCTCAGGACTGAAAGAACAACGAGAACACAATATAATGCTTTCGGAAAAACATTACTATGATAATCATATAAAAGAATTTGAAGAATGTTGGAATGATAAGGATAATATTGTAATTACCGATATAGAATCTTCTGAAAATTTTATCAAAGAAGTAAAAAAAAGGATTTGGCTTTATTCACTGCCAGAGCCACTGCTTATGTATTACAAAGTTTTGAGTGAATATTTTGAGGTGACGGAAATTGAAAATATGAAAACTCCTAAAAATATTACTGGGGGAAAGTTTTCTGATCTTAAATATCAAAAAGATGCAATCAATTTGGGGATTGATAGGATAAAAAAGTTTGGAGGAGTTATTATCGCAGATGTTGTTGGGCTTGGAAAAAGTATTGTGGCTTCTGCTATTGCTCATAATTTAGAACTCAAAACTATTGTTATTGCACCCCCACATCTAGAAGATCAATGGAAAGATTATATGTCGGAATTTAATTTTAAAGGGTTTGTCTACACGACTGGAAAAATTCAAGAAGCTTTCGAAAGGCATGGCGAGGATGACGGAAAACTTTTAATTATTCTTGATGAGGCCCATAAACACAGAAATGAAGATACGGATAATTATAAAGTTCTGCACAAATTATGTGCTGGTCATAATGTGATGGCTCTTTCTGCAACTCCATTTAATAATGATCCAAAAGATATCTACGCTCTCATAAAATTATTCAGCACGCCTGGGCAATCGACAATTCGCACAGTGGAAAATCTAAGCATGTCTTTCCATATGCTTTTTAAGAGATACAAGGCTGTTAGAAGAAATTTAAGGAAAAATACAAATGATAATGAAAATGAAGATTCTGATGTTAAAAAAGAATTACATTCAATAGCGGACGAACTTAGAAAAATGATTGAACCTCTAATTATTCGTCGCTCAAGATTGGATTTGGATGAAATTGAGGAATATAGAGAAGATTTGAAAGCGCAAGGAGTAGCTTTTCCAAAAGTCAGAGATCCGCAACTTCTGGAATATGATTTAGGTGATATGTTTGATTTGTATATAAATACTCTTGAAAAAATTTCTCCCGAAGACAAAAGCACTAATTTTATTGGTGCTAGATATAAAACGGCAAGCTATATCATAGAAGGATCAGACTTTATCAAAAAATTATTAGAAAATGAAGATTTTGATGACGGAATTTCTGCTGAAGAAAAAATACAACAAATTACACAAGCTCAAGTGAACATTGCAAAATTTATGAGAAGATTGCTCGTTAGGCGCTTTGAAAGTTCTATTGGGGCTTTTAGCATTTCTCTTGAAAATATGATCAATTCTTCCGAAGTTATGCTTGACTGGTATCAAAATAGAAAAGAAGTCCCAATCTTCAAAAAAGGAGCTCTTCTTGATGTTGATGAGTTGAATGATATGGAGGAAAAAGAAAGAGAGGAATATTTTTTAAAGTTGGAGGGAAAAGGTCTTTTAAGAATACCAATATCTGAATTACAACTGCAATTCGAACAACATCTCAAAGAAGATATTAAATTATTAAAAGAAATAAAATCAGATTGGAAAAACGCAAAAGATGATCCAAAATATGATTTTTTCAAAAGTAACATTTCTGAATCAATTGCGAAAGATAAAAAAAGAAAAATAGTTATTTTCACCGAATTTTCTGATACCGCTGATTATATTTATAAAAAATTAAAAGACGATGGATTTAAGAGGATTTTTAAATATAGTTCTAAAGATTCTTCGGTAGAAAATAAAAAAATTATTAAGGAAAATTTTGATACTGGATTAGATAAAAATAAGCAGGCAGATGATTTCGATGTAATTGTGGCAACCGATGCCATATCCGAAGGTTTTAATTTGCATCGAGCGGGAACAGTTATTAATTATGATATTCCATATAATCCAACGAGAGTAATTCAAAGAATTGGGCGTATTAATCGTATTAATAAAAAAGTGTTTGAGGAACTTTATATTTTTAATTTTTTCCCAACTATCACTGGAGAATTGGAAACTCGCACACGAGAAATCTCTACTTTAAAAATGGATTTGATTCATACACTCTTGGGAGAAGATACAAAAACACTAACATCAAAAGAAGATTTGAAAAACTATTTTGCAAAACAGTACAAGGAAGAAAATTCAAAAAATGAAAGTCTTTCGTGGGACGCTCCATACCGAAATACTTGGCTAAAAATAAAAGATAATTCGGAAATAATGCAAAAAATAGCATCTATTCCGCATCGCTCAAGAATAGCAAGAAAGGCTAAACTTTTTTCTGGTGTTGTGGCATTTGCCAAAAAAAGCGGAAACTTCGTTTTCGCTTTTGGAGAAAAACCGGAAACAGTGGAAATTGTATCTCCTCAATTTGCTTTGCCATTATTTAATGATACAGTTGATTCAGAAAAAGCATTGCAAACAAGCATAAATTTTGAGCCAATTTATAAAATGGCCAAGGAACATATTTTTAAAGAAAATACCAAAGCGCCAGTTGATGGTGGGAGAAAACAAGATGCTCTCAATAAAGTTAAAATTCTTGCTGATAACTATCCACAAGCCAAGGATTTGTGTTTGGATATTATTCGTGTAATTAAGGATTTGGATGGTTTGCCAAATGGAGTGTTAAAGGAAATTTTAGAAATAAAACTGGACAAAGATAATTTCGGAAAAGCCTTAGATGAACTTCGAGAATTGGTTCCAAATAGATATCTTGAGAACATTTTCAAAACAGCCGAGCGAGCCAATGATTCTGGCAAGCTTATTGTTCTGTCCGAAGAATTAATCGCATGATAAAGTTTAATGAAAAATATAATTCAGAGGAGTTCCTTGATTTTTTGAGGGATTTTTTGCCTGATGATTTCGTTGAAAAAGAAGAAGATATAATTATTAATAAGGATAGATACAAGATTATTAATAAGGCGAAAATTCTTGGCTTTTGCGAATCGCTTGATTTATATGTTTTGGAAATGGATCATGCTAAAGAAAAAGATCCCAGAGTTGCAATCACGACAGATGCCTTCAAAATCTTGGCTGATCATTGGATACATAGAGCTGTTGTTATTTTTAAAAATAATGATTCGGAAAATTATAGATTTTCATATCTCACAATTTCTCTTGATTTGAATGATAAAAATAAGGCGGTTAAAAAGTATTCTAATGCTCGTAGGTATTCTTTTTATTTAGGCAAAGATGCAAAAATAAAAACTGCTGAAAGTTTTTTAATAAAAAAGGAGAAGGTGAAAAGCGTCGAAGATTTATTGGATAGATTTAATGTTGAAATAGTCACTAAAGAATTTTATCAAAACTATAAAAAACTTTTTGAAAAACTTCTTGACTATTTGAAGAATGATAAAGTCTTTAATGCTTTTGCGGGAAAACATGGGCTAAAACTTGAAATTTTTTCTAAAAAGTTATTAGGACAAATAGTATTTATTTATTTCTTGCAGAAAAAAGGTTGGCTGGGAGCTAAGAGAGGAGAATATATCTCAAAAGGTGATCCTCAATTTCTTCGCAATATTTTTGAGAAGTGTCAAACAGAAAATAAAAACTATTTCAACGATTATCTTGAATATCTTTTTTATAATTGCTTAAATAAAATTCCAGAAAGAGCGGGAAGTTTTTATCGTGAAAAATTTGATTGTCAAATACCATTTCTTAATGGTGGATTGTTTGAGCCAATAAATGATTATAAGTGGCAGGATGAATTTATTCATATTCCGAATGAAATTTTTTCCAACGAAAAAGGTGATGGAATTTTGGACATTTTTGATCTATATAATTTTACGATTGATGAAAACACAGCAGATGATCAAGAAGTTTCAGTTGATCCTGAAATGTTGGGGAAGGTATTTGAAAATTTGCTTGAAGATAATATTCGAAAAGGGCAAGGAGCTTTTTATACTCCTAGAGAAATCGTTCATTATATGTGCCAAGAGAGCTTGATTAACTTTTTAGATTCAAATTTTAATCTTGATCGGAAAACAGCTGAGGAGTATGTTAAATTTTTTGACTCAAAGGATGAGCCAAAGGCTACTGCCGGATGGGAAGGAGAAATCGTTAAAATAGATGAAGCGCTTCAAAATATAAAAATTTGTGACCCTGCCTGTGGCTCGGGTGCGTTTTTAGTTGGAATGCTCAATGAAATAGTGCGACTTCGCTATTTTCTGCGTATGCTGAATCCAAATCTACCAAAAAAAACACTATATGAATTGAAAAAAGACACAATACAAAGCTCTCTCTATGGTGTTGATATCGATCCGGGGGCAGTAGATATTGCCAAACTTCGATTTTGGCTTTCAATTGTTGTGGATGAAGAAGTGGATGAAGTTGAACCGTTGCCAAATCTGGATTATAAAATTATGCAGGGCAATAGTTTGTTGGAAGATTTAGTAATTGGAGACAGTGTGATTAAATTCGATTTTCGTGGTGGGAAAAAAATGGACAGAAGAACAAAAGAGCAGAAAGCATTGTTTGAATTGGGCGGAATCCAAGGGAAACTCATTCTTGATCAAAGCGATGACTTAGTTGATAAACTTGAAAAATTACATGCTGAATTTTTTAGCATTTCAGACCCCGATAAGAAAAAAATATTGAAAAAGAAAATTGATAATATTGAAGACGAACTTATTCAAAGTAAATGCAATGAAGAAATTGAAAATGCAGAATTTGTTATTCAAAATAATACAAATGACAGCAAGAAAATACTAAAAAATACAGAAAAGGTTTTGGCTGTTAAGGGAGTTTTGAATAAATGGAAAAAAGATCATATTCGCCCATTTTTTCCTTGGAAACTTCATTTTGGAGAGGTTTTTAATCGTGAGAATGGAGGATTTGATATAGCGATAGGAAATCCTCCCTATATTGATTCTGAAACAATGGTAAGATCTGGTCAGAAAAATATGAGAGAAATATTAACAAAAATTTATCAATCAGCAAAAGGGAATTGGGATTTATTTATTGTATTTTTGGAAAGAGGAATATTGCTTAATAGAGAAAATGGAATACTTTCGTACATAATTCCAAATAAGCTAATATCACAAGATTATGCAGATAACATAAGAGAAATGATGGTATCAAATGCAATAATAGAAATACGAGACTATTCAAGAATACCAATATTTTTAAATGCTGATGTCTATCCGATAACATTTGTTTTGAAAAAAAATAAAAATACAAATGCTGATATAAAAATGACAAAGATGAGTGATGTAGTTCAGATTAAATATAGTAATATTATTGATAAAAATATTATAAACAAGGATGGGTGGGATGTTTATTTTTCAAATCCGGAAATTGTTTCTATGATAAAAAAAGTTGATAAAAATAAAGGAACACTAGATAGTTTTGGATCATTTGAAAGTCCATGCACAGTCGCAGAAGCATATGAAATAAAAAAATTTATTGAAGATGAGGAATATGCTGAGGGTTATAAAAAATTCATAAATTCAGGAACTATTGATAAATACATTTCATTGTGGGGTATCAAAAAGACTAAATATATTAAAGATTCATATAATAAGCCTGTCATTTCGACAATAAAAATTTATTCAGTTAATAGTCGCCGAGAAAATCAATTTAATAATCCAAAAATTATAATTGCAAATATGACCGGAGAAATAGAGGCATTTTTGGATTTGGAAGGTGAATATTTGGCTGGGAAAAGCACTGCAATATTTTTAGGAGAAAAAGATAATCTCAAGATGGTAGTGGCACTATTAAACTCTAATCTTATCTCATTTCTTTATAAAATTAAATATCATTCAGGTAAGATGTCTGGGGGAGCCCTATCTATTTCTCCAACAAATATCGCTTCTCTTCATGTCCCAGAAATCAAAGAAGAAATTAAAAATGTTTTTATTGGAAGTGTTGATAAAATTTTAGAAATTACGGAATCAGAAAATTATTTAGAAGATTTTGAAAAGCAAGCAAGGGTTAAGGAATATGAAAAACAAATCGATCAAATGGTATATAGATTATACAATCTAACGCCAGAAGAAATTGAAATTGTAGAAAATTCGAAATAATTAAAAATTTATGAAAAAAAACGAAGAAATATTACAATTAGCAGAAGAAATAATGATTGATATATCTAATGAGCGCTTGCCGTTGCATAATATTTTACTCAAAGCAGCTAGATTGTCATTATTTCTTAATATCCCTGCAAATATTAATTTATTTAAAGGTTGGGCTAAATTTGCTGAACAAAATTCATTTATTGTTGGATCGTTTAAAACAAACATGGAGGCAGCAAAAGATCCAGATATTTCACTTGCTAATGCAAGTTCATCACCTTTTGCCAATACTGTGCATCACAATTCATTTGAAAGAATGGGCTTAAGGGATAATGCAAATAAGGTTGTCGGATATCTCGCCAATTATAGAGCCGAAACCTACAATTTTGCTATGGGCATTTATACGAAATGGAAATTTGGATCAGTGGCGGAGGGTATTTTTGAAAAGAAAAGAAATAGAACTGAACCGATATTGCGGGAAATATTCCCCGATATTAATCAGAGATTAAACTCAATAGAGCAAAATATAAATAGTGACAATCCAGAAGATTGGAAAAACTCAGTTGTTTCATGCAGGACACTTTTAATTGAAGTCGCTGATATTCTTAATCCATCAAAAAACGCAAAAGAAAAAGAACAATACATTAATAGATTAAAGGATTTTATTTCACCAAAAATTTCGAGTAAAACGAAGAAAAAATTAACGAATACTTTCTTAGATGAATTAAAGTGTAGGATCGAATTAACCTCTAACTTAACACAGGGCGGAGCACATAAGGAGCGACCACAAAAAAATGAAGCGGAAGATGTTATTTTGTTTACATATTTAGCTATTGCTGATCTTGTGGATATATATTCTCAGCGGGGAAAAGAACAAGAATTTCCAATTGAGTGAAACGAAAAACGGGTCAAGTACCTTTTTCAGTCTAAATTGGCAAGGATAATTTTTTGAATAAAATTTATTAAAAATAATCAAACATAGGGATTTGTTTTTGCCAAAATTTTTCTTTTTTTTGGGGGTAGGTATTAATGTAAGGAGCATAGTATGTAATATATTACTTACATAAAAATTAAAACCAGAAGATGAGTATTTAAAAAAGAACGAGTTGCGATCTCGTTCTTTTTCTATCTTTTACTAGCCTTTCGATTTTCTTGGATCATTCCCGTAGGAATTTCTCCATCCGATAACTCCGTCCCGATTTTGAACTAGAAGTTCAAGGTGTTGGTTTTGTGCAATTTCTTTGCCACGCGCAACTGCTTCTGCTTTCGTGTCGCAAATTGCCGAAACTCTTTTATTGCCAACAACTTTGACTTTCCAATCTCCACCAGTAGGGCTAACAAATATTTGGTTGGTCATATAGTTGATACTATTAGTTGCCCTTGTTTATTTAATTGCCTAAATCTGGTAAAATAAAATTGTAGTTTATTGTAGATTTGGTCGAAATGCCCCAAAGGGTAAAAAAGACAGTTCTGATTTATGAGGAGTGGCTATTGTCGCAAACAATGGGACGCTCCTCATTTAGTATAGAGGGCTTGTATTATAATGTCAAATAATATTATCATACACCACTGTCAAACTACTTGACAACATCTTTTTCAAGGTGTATTATTCTAATATAAGTAGGTAAAACAAGCAAAATTATGCCTAAAAAACTCTACGAAAAAATCAAAAAACTTCGATTGAAGAATGATTTTTCTCAAGATTATTTAGCTAAAAAACTGGAAATTTCTCGTCCAACCTATATGCAAATAGAAAAAGGTGAGCGAGATATCAGTGTAACCGAAGCTGGAATACTGGCGGAATTTTTTGGCATGACTTTGATGGATTTTTTGTCGGACACTATAAAAACAGAAAAAGAAGTGGTTTTTGAAAAAGAAGACACAGAAAAAAAGAAAAATAAATTTGAAGCGAGAATTTCTGTTCCTATTAAAAACCAGAAAAAATTCAAGACCGTTCTGACCTATATCCTGAAAAAAGTAGGTGGGAAACCTAACATCGGTATGACAGCTATCTATAAATTACTGTATTTTATTGATTTTGATTATTATGAAAAATTTGAAAAGCAACTGATGGGAGCGGTGTATATCAAAAATCATTATGGACCGACGCCAGTGATGTTTGGCAAGATTATTGAGGAAATGAAATCCAAAAATGAAATAGAGGAAGTACGTTCAAAATTTTATGATAAAGAACAAAAGAAATTTTTTCTTAATCCGGAATATGAAATTGATTTGACTCCGCTGTCCGCTCAAGAAATTAAACATATCGATTGGGAGCTTCGAAGATTGGCTGATAAAACTGCTAAGGAGCTTTCTGATCTTTCTCATGAGGATATGCCGTGGCGAGTAGCTAAGATTGGTGAGGAGGTTCAATATAATGGTGTGTTCTATCGGGATGAGAAGTTGTCAGTCCGAGAATATGATAAACTTTAATATTCTCATATGCCAATTTTTCAACAAACATCAGAATTTTCCAAAGACCTAAAAAAACTTTCGAAAAAATATCGCACTCTCGGAAAGGATTTTTGCCAACTTAAAAAATTGTATTTAACGGAGGCACCACGAGGAAATGGCACCAAACATTGGAATTTACTTTGTAAGAATAATCACATCGAAATTTATAAAGTGCGGATGCATTGCGATACTACCAGAGGAAAATTCTTTCGAGTAATTTATGCCTATCACCTCAAAACACAGACTATAGAGATGATAGAATTTATAGAGATATATTTTAAAGGAAATAAGGAAAATGAGGATAGGGATAGGATTGTTGATTATATAAAAATGCATAGATAAGGCAAAAATAAATGAAACAAGCAACAGCTTTAGATATTTTGAAATTGGGACATAGCGTGTTTCTGACGGGTCCTGCGGGAAGCGGAAAAACATATTTACTAAACCAATATATTCAATATCTTAAAAGTAAAAAAATAGGTGTAGCCGTCACAGCTTCGACTGGGATTGCTTCGACACATATGAATGGACAGACTATTCATAGTTGGTCGGGGATGGGCATCAA
Organism: Candidatus Moraniibacteriota bacterium; assembly: GCA_049303905.1. Taxonomy (GTDB): domain Bacteria; phylum Patescibacteriota; class Minisyncoccia; order Moranbacterales; family UBA2206; genus UBA2206. The sequence goes on along the minus strand of JBAQNP010000016.1, from coordinate 17,732 downwards.
AGATATTTTCACCGAAGCGGATTTTTCTAAACTCAAAAAAAGACCTTTCTATAAAAGTCGAATTAAAAAAACCAAAGTGCTGATAATAGATGAAGTGTCTATGCTTCACGCTCATCAGTTGGATATTGTGAATAGCATTTGTAAAAGATTCAAAGAACCGTTTTTTCCATTTGGAGGATTGCAAGTTATCCTGTGCGGAGATTTTTTCCAACTGCCTCCTGTGGCAAGATATGGAAGCAGAGCAAAGTTTGTCATTGAATCAAGGGCTTGGGATGAAATGAATTTGAGAATTTGTTATTTAGAAGAACAGCACCGACAAGAAGATAGACAAATGTTAAAAATCCTAAACGACATCAGAAGCAGGGCTTGCGACAGCGAAACGATGGGGCTTATTCTTTCAAGAGAAAATAAAACTATAAAAAACAACATTGCCCCCACGAGATTATATACTCACAATGCTAATGTAGATGCCATCAATGATTTTGAATTGCAAAAAATCAAAGAAGAGCCAAAAGAATTTTTAATGACTTCTGCTGGTATAGAAAATCTAGTGGCTACAATTAAGCGAGGATGCCTGGCTCCTGAGAAACTTATTCTCAAAAAAGGTGCAGTGGTAATGTTTGTAAAAAATAATTTTGAAAGAGGTTTTGTTAACGGCACACTTGGAATTGTCACTGATTTTGAAGAAAGTGGATTGCCAATAGTTCGAACACTTTCAGGCAAGATCATTGTTGCTGTTCCTGAAAAATGGTCTATCGATGAAGATGATGTGACATTAGCTTCAGTGACGCAAGTACCACTTCGACTAGCGTGGGCAATCACAGTGCATAAAAGTCAGGGGATGACACTAGACGCAGTGGAAATGGATTTGAGTAAATCATTTGAATATGGGATGGGTTATGTAGCTTTGTCGAGAGTTAGAAGATTGGATGGTATAAAACTCTTGGGCATCAACGAAACTGCTCTGGAAGTTAATCCAGAAATGTGCGAACTGGATAAGGAATTGGAAAAATTGTCGGATATAAATTCCAGTGAAATCGACACTATGGGATTTTTTGAAAAAAGAAAAAAACAGAAAGAATTTGTGGCAAAAAATGTTAGTAAGGAGAGTTTAACTAAAAAAGTATAAATTCCGATTTTGCAATTTTTTGCCTATTTCTCTGTATTATAGTATTATGACTTTACCCTGTTAAATATGATTTTTTCAGGGTTTTAGCGTAATAATATGAAATTTATTTAGTTAGATATTCTAACTTCTAAGTTTTATTTAACAGGGTGAATGAATAATGATATAGAGGAGATAAAATCAAAGCTCAATATCGTGGATGTTTTGGGCGAATATATTCGTTTAGATAAGGCAGGGGCGAATTGGCGAGCCCTTTGTCCTTTTCATAATGAAAAATCACCATCTTTCATGGTGAATGAAGAAAAGCAATTTTGGCATTGTTTCGGCTGTCAAAAGTCGGGTGATATCTTTGCTTTTGTGATGGAAATGGAAGGAGTGGAATTTAGAGAGGCACTTAAATCGCTTGCTGAAAAGGCGGGAGTAAAATTACAATCATACAACCCGCAGAAATCGGAAGAAAAAAATCGAACATTGGAAATTTTGGAATTAGCCACAAAATTTTATGAAGTGCAACTTTGGAAAGGGGAGGGTAAAGAAAAAATATTAAGTTATCTCAAGGGCAGAGGCTTAAATGATGAAACTATCAAAGAATTTCGTCTAGGTTATGCGCCGGGTGGTTGGAGGAATATATTGTTATTTTTGTTAAAAAGAGAATATAAAATAGAAGAAATTTCAAAAACTGGATTACTAGTTCAGAAAAATAATTCGCAACCCTCTGACCTCACCCCCAGCCCCTCTCCTTATCGAGGAGAGGGAGGTAATCGGTTTTATGATCGTTTTCGAGACCGAATTATTTTTCCAATTAGTGATTACTCAGGAAGGGTATTGGGTTATACGGCGCGAGTGACTCCTGGAAGTGATGAATCGCAAGCTAAATATGTCAATTCTCCAGAAACCGAAATGTATCACAAAAGTCGGATTCTCTATGGTCTAGACCGAGCTAAATCAGAGATAAAAAAGCAAGATTTTGTTCTTCTTGTAGAGGGTCAAATGGATGTAATTGCTTCGCATCAAGCAGGTATAAAAAATACCGTAGCAGTTTCGGGTACGGCGCTCACCCAAGATCAAATTACCATCATAAAAAGATACACTAAAAATATTCGAATGTTTTTTGATATGGATAGTGCTGGGGAAAATGCTACCAAGAAAAGCGTGAAACTATGTTTGGCAAGTGGACTAGCGGTGCGCATTGTGAGTTTGGAACAAGGCAAAGATGCAGCTGATATGGCTAAAGAAGATCCGAAGAAATTGGAAGAAAATGTGGCTGGAGCTTTGCCTGTTATGGAATATTTTTTTCAAAAAACTTTTGGGAAGTTTGATAAAAATAAAGTAGAGGATAAGAAAAAAATAACCGAGGAGTTGCTGGATATAATTTCAAATTTAGAAAATGAAGTAGAAAAAAATCACTGGATAAAAAAAGTTGCGCAAGGTCTTGGTGTTTCAGAATCAGCATTGACGGATGAACTTAAAAAGGTTAGTCTTAAAGATAAGAGTGATAAAGATAGTGGCCCGAAAGAAGAGAGTGAAAAAATCGGACCAATTACTAAAAAAGAAATGCTTATACAAGAATTAGTTGGCCTAATGCTGGTTTCGGGTTTTGTTTGGAAAAAAGTTCTAGAAGAAGCAAAAAATGGTGAAATTTCTTTGACGGATAATCTCTTTGAAGCGATGTTGGAAAAAGGAGAAAAAGTTAATTTTGATTTTTCCGCTTTTTTAAATGAGATTGCAATAAATCGAGATCTTAGCGAAAAAGCACAAAAGTTATTTTCTCAAAAAAAATATCAGCTTGATTTGAATAATAATTTAGAAGAGATAATTATTGAAGATCCTTGGAAAGAATTTCAAATTTGTAAGCGCGAGATGGATAGGGAAACCAAAAAGGAAGAATTGAATAAAATAGGAAACGATTTGAGATTGGCAGAAGAAAGAAATGATGAAACGGCGAAGAAATTCTTGCTAGAGCAGTCAGACAAAATTTCCAAGAAGCTGGCAAAATTAATGGAACTTTAATTTTAATATTATTTATGACTTACGCATTTGCTTGCGTCAAGATATGCTCGTCGCAAAAGCAACTATAAAATACAACAATTCGCCAGTAATAAAAAACTGTTTAAGAGAAATATTTTCCTGGCGACTGCGTTAATATCTTTTCCGCAATCAAATGCGTAAGTCCTTATCTATAAATATCTATGGCTAAAGTTAAAAAAAATAAGAAAAAAATGATAAAAAACAGAAAAACACAGAAGATAAAAAAACAGAAAACGACACAGAAAATAAAGAGCAAAAAGAAAAATCTTTCTGGAAAAAAGAAGGTTGTTTTTAAAAAGGCTAAAAAAGTGGCTAAAATAGCACCAAAGAAGAAGATTGAGAAAAAAAAGCCAACCAAGAAAAAAGTCGTCAAACAGATCTCCAAAAGAATGGAAGAGAGAAATCAAAAAAGACGCGGGGATATTGACGAATTAGTTTATCGCGGGAAACAAAGAGGATTTATCACAGAAGATGAAATATTGCATGTTATTCCAGATGCAGAGAAAGACATTGAAAAATTAGAAGAGCTTTATGAAAAACTGGAAAGCAAAAATATCCGAGTAGTAAATTCTGATGAAATGATTCGGATGGAAACTGACAAAGTTTCTGAAGATTTTGACAAGCAGAAAACTGGGAAGAAAAAAACCAAAAAAGAAACGATGGATGTCGGCCCAGAAGAAGCTTCTTCTGATTTAGTGCAGATGTATTTGCGAGAAATTGGCCGGGTGGATCTTCTTAGCACTGAAGAAGAGATAAATTTAGCTAAAAGAATTGAAAAAGGGGATACGATGGCCAAACAAAGACTCACCGAGGCTAATCTCCGACTTGTGGTGAGTATCGCCAAAAAATATGTGGGTCGCTCGCATAATCTTTCGCTTTTAGATTTGATTCAAGAAGGAAACATCGGACTTTTTCGGGCGGTAGAAAAATTTGACTATCGAAAAGGCTATAAATTTTCTACCTATGCAACTTGGTGGATTCGCCAAGCCGTAACGCGGGCGCTCGCTGATCAATCTAGAACAATTCGTATTCCCGTGCATATGGTGGAAACGATTAATAAATATACCCAAATCACAAGAAGGCTAGTGCAGGATCTTGGACGCGAGCCACTCCCAGAAGAAATTGCAGTGGAGATGGGAATTGAAGTTGACAAAATTCGCCACATTCAAAAAATTTCTCAAGAAACAGTTTCTCTGGAAACTTCTGTGGGAGATTCTGATGACGACAGTGTGCTTGGAGATTTCATCGAAGACACTGAAACAGTGATGCCAAATCAAATTGCCAGCCGAAAAATGCTCAAAGAACACGTGGTGGAAATTCTAAGAGATCTCACTCCAAGAGAGCAAAAAATTCTCAAGATTCGTTTTGGTCTGGAAGATGGCGTAACCCATACTCTTGAAGAAGTTGGGCAGGAGTTTGGTGTGACTCGCGAACGAATCCGGCAAATTGAAGCTAAAGCTCTGGAAAAAATTCGCGAACATAAAACCATTAAAAAACTTCGGGATTACTAAAAACGATGCTAATCTACGAATAAATGCTAATCTGCTAATTGCGAATAATATTAAGTTATCCACAGTCGAGGATTTGACAAAAAAAATAGGTATGCTAAATTAGCTTTATGAAAAACATGCAAACTAAAATATCATTTATATTGTCTGTGATTATTTTGCTGGTCTTTGAGACCGGCCTTGGTTTGCGTGAAATGAAAAAAGCATAAAGTTCAAAAATCATTTCAAATAAATCAAGACCGATCTCGTAAAAAGGACCGGTTTTTTAGTTCTTTAAAACACAACTAACAGTCAAATCAATAATTTTGCAAGAACTCGAAATTATTGATTTGGCTGTTAGATTAAAATAAACAAAATCAATTTCAGTAGGAGGTATTCATGGAAATAAATTCAGGGATATCGATTATCGCCTTTAGGGAAGGGCGGAAAATTATAATTCCTCCTGGCGATTATAATTTAATAAGTGCTTTTTTGATGCCTGAAATGATAGACGGATTTTTATTTTCAGATCAAGGAGTATTTATTGGAAATTTACTATTTGATTTGCTAAAAAAAAGTAAATTAATTAAAACGTTGAATGAACAGGAGGTAATGATGGGTAAAAAAGGCATCAATAATAAGAGAAGAAAAAAAACGGATAACTTGGCACCCATTATTCTCTCTCAGAGAATCCTCGAAGGAGCAAAAGTCGTTGGAATTGCGGGGCTGTTAGGAGGGATGGATATTCATGAGAAATATTTCAGTGAAAATATCAGCGGAGTAGTCAATATGGCTGGTAGGATAGGAGGAAAACCGTTTTTCTAAAAAAATAAAACGAGAGATACCCTCTCAAAAAAAATCTGGCAAGCCCAAATGTCTTACCAAGATGCCATCTATTTAGATGGTTTGGGTTAAAAGGACTCAAACATAGTCCTGCCGATAAAACAGAGGAAAGGTGCAACCACACCTTTCCTCTGAATCTAAAAATCAAGTCAGTTTTTATATATAGTTGACAAAAAAATAGAAGATGCTAAGATAGCAATATGTTAAAACAATCTAATCAAAAATTTTATAGCTTTTCTTACTTTTATTTCTGGTTTAGCCAGATCGGTTTTGTTTTGCATAAAATGAAAAAAGCATAAAAGACATATTCATTTTAGACAGACCAAAGCCGATCTCACGCGAGACCGGTTTTTTTGTTCTTTAAAACTATTTTTTAGAGTTTTGCTGGTTAAAATAATAATTTTATTTTTATCTAGAATTTTTATTTTAACTAGTAAAACTAACCAGAGAAAAACCCAACAACCAAAGGAGGAATCATGTCTCAAACAGCGCTTAATTTAAAAATGGCAACCACCCGAAGATTCGTACTTTATCAGCGGCAAGGGGTCTATCTTCATCTCGTTGGTGAGATAGATAAATCGGAAATTATTAAGATAAAGAAAAGATGGAAAAACTATGTTATTCTTTCCACATGCTTTCATCCTATGGGATTTCCTCGACTGCTTGGTCTTGATAAACCAAAAATTTTGGAAGAAGGATTTGCCATAAGGGTAAACAGAGTGGGGAAAAAAATATGGAAAAATAAAAACAGCAAATGACGTCTGGGAAACGTCATAAAAACATCAAAGCAATGCAGATGAGAGAACCTTTCTCGTCTGCATTGCCCCAAACTATTAAAATTGGTAAACTTTAAATAAGCTAATAAAAAAATTTATGTCTCAAAAAATTAAAATCGGCGTTTCGGGTAATCGAGGAAGTTTCTCGGAAGAAGCCGCTAATTATTATTGTGGAAAAAATGGCGTAAAAGAATATGAACTTGCCTATCTGACTAGCGTGGAAAATGTTCTTTCGGCGCTGGATGAAGGAAAAATTAACAAGGGAGTTTTTCCAATCGAAAATTCTAATGGTGGAATTGTGATTGAAGCCGTCCAGGCCATGTCAAAACATATTTTCAATATAGAAAAAATGTTTGAAATTGATATTAGAATGAATCTGATGGCCAAAAAAGGCACAAAATTGGAAGATATAAAAAAGATAATTTCCCATCAACAAGCTCTCCGGCAATGCCGAATGTATCTCAAGCGAAAATGGCCGGAAGCAGAACTTTCGGAATATTGCGACACAGCTAGCGCAGCCAAGGATTTGAGCGAAGGAACTTTGCCGGAAAATTCAGCAGTTATTGCTCCAAAAATTTGCGCTGATTTATATAATCTCGATCTATTGGAAGAAGGTATACAGGATTTGAAGTTTAATTTTACAACTTTTATCTTAGCTAATAAAACAGGAAATTAATATGAAATCAAAGAAGAAAATTTGCATAGTTGGTCTTGGGCGTTTTGGAACGCTCATTGCTTCGATTCTGAAAAAAGATTTTGAAGTTTCAGCAATAGTTAGTGACGTCAAAAAATATTTTGAAAAAGCAAAAAAAGTAGGAATAAAAATAATAGACAAAGAAGATCTGAAAAATTTTGATATTATCATTCTTTGTCCGCCAATTTCAAAAACTGAAAAAATAATTCAAGAAATCGGACCATTTCTAAAAGAAAAATCCTTGTTGGTTGACACTTGCTCAGTCAAAACTTTGCCTTGTCAGTGGATGAAAAAACATGTGCCAAAAAACGTGGAAATTTTGGGAACTCATCCAATGTTTGGGCCGGTGACGACAAAATTTAACCTTGAAAAACAAACTTGGAAGCTAGATGGGCTTCAGATTGTTCTTTGTCCCCTAAGAATAGATCAGAAAAAATTAGAGAGTATAAGGAAATTTTTGAAAAAATTAAAACTAAAAGTAATTGAAACGACCCCTGGGGATCATGACAAGCAAAATGCCAAAACTCTAGCTCTAGTTCATTTTCTGGGGCGAGCCTTAGTCGCTTCGGGAGTTAAGGAGCAAGAAATTTTCACTCCCGGATACGCTGATCTTTTGAAAATTATCCCGCACACCGCCAGTGATAATTGGCAACTTTTTTTTGACATGAATAATTTCAATCCATTTTCGCAAAATATTAGAAAAGATTTTTTGAGAAGTTGCCATAATTTGGATTTTAAGATTGCAGCTTCAGTCGGAAAAGATGAGTTGGAATCATCTAGAAACATAATTGATTTGGTTGATGAGAAGATCTTTGAGCTTCTCAAAATTCGTTTTAGAGAAGTTAGAAAAATTGGAAAAACAAAAAAGAAAATCGGAAAAAATGTTCGAGACACAAAAAGAGAGAATAAGATTATTGAAAATAAAGTTAGAAAATTTAGGATGGATAAAGAATTAGTAGAAAATATCTACAAAGCTATTTTTAATCATTCATATAAAATTAAAAAATGATACTCTCAAAAAGAATTCAAAAAATTGAAAGTTCGGGAATTAGAAAGGTTTTTGATTTAGCGGCGAAGAATAAGGGAAGATATGTGAATTTTTCCATCGGGCAACCGCATTTTGAGGCGCCTTTAAAACTCAAACTTTCAGCGCAAAAAGCTATTTCGGATAATCACAATTCTTATACCCCAACTCAAGGGATCTTGAAACTGCGCGAGGAAATTTTGGAAAATCTCAAAAAAACACGAAAAATAAAATCTAATCCAGAAAATATTATTATAACTTCTGGAACTTCTGGCGCGATTTTTTTGCTTTTTTCTTCAATTTTTGATCCAGGAGAAGAAGTGATTTTGCCGGATCCATATTTTGTGATGTATCAGCAAATGCTGAATTTTTTGGGAGTAAAGATAAAATATCTGGACACCTATCCGGACTTTCACATCAATTCAGAAAAATTAGAAAAACTAATCAGTCGAAAAACTAAAGCGATAATTCTTAATTCTCCCAATAATCCAACGGGGGCAGTTTATACCAAAAAAGAAATAGAAAAAGTGATTAAGATTGCCAAAAAGAATGACATATTAATTATTTCGGATGAAATTTATGACGCCTTTGATTATGATCAGAAATTTTTCTCACCCGCATCAATCTATGAAAAAACAATAATCCTTAGCGGTTTTTCCAAAAGCCATTCCATTACCGGCTGGAGAATCGGCTATGCTTATGGACCTAGTGAAATTATCGAAGCTATGAATAAGCTGCAACAATATACTTTTGTTTGTGCGCCGTCTTTCGCCCAATTTGCAATGCTAGGAAACATCGATTCAATTCCGAAAGATGAGATAGTAAACTATAAAAAGAAAAGAAACTTTGTATATGAAAATCTCAAAGATTTATATGAGCTTAATATGCCTGAAGGCGCTTTTTATGCATTTGTCAAAATTTCAAAAGATCAAAAAAATTTCATCGAAAAACTTTTGAAAAATAATTTACTGGTTGTGCCTGGGGAAGTTTTTTCTCAGAAAAAAGGCTATTTCCGAATCTCTTTTGCTGTGCCGGATGAGGAATTGAAAAAGGGGATAGAGATACTTAGAAAAGTTGTAAAATAACATATTCCTAGTATTGAACGAAACTTCCTGAGGCTGCGCTTCGGGAAGTTTTTTTGTTTGATTTTTATCCCCCACCACTTTTTTACTTTTCTTAAAAAATACAAAAATAAAAAATAAGAAGAAGCAATTATTATGGTTGTATTATAAATAGGGTCTGTTTTAGCGCTTTTAGCCCGAGTAAAAAAGTGGTGGGGGATGAATATTTGACAACTTTTGGAGGTAGTATATGATGTACCTAGGGGGGAGGTACTTAAAAGTAGAAAGTAGTAAGTATAAAGTAGCAAAAAAGTTTAAGTAATAATTAAAAAAATAAATCCATGGAAGAGAATAAAAACACCATAACAGCCTTGAAAAAGGCGTATAGTCATTTAGGTAATGTAATTAGGATGGCAGAAGAGAAAGAATATTGTATTGATATTTTGCAACAGAATTTAGCAGTAATGGGGCTTTTAAAATCAGCTAATGCCAAAATTCTAGAAGGACACCTAAATAGCTGTTTTCAAAATGCTATGCGCGGGACTAATGAAAAAAGAAAAAAAGAAATGATCCAGGAGATTCTAAACATAAATAGACTAAGTAAATAATAGTTAAAACCCTGATGGGACATTTGCCTCCGGCAAAAAATTTTTCAAAACAAAATTTATTCCACAGGGTAAGTAAATATGAAAAAGAAAATATATATTAGAGGAATGCATTGCGTGGCTTGTGAAAAAATTATCGAAGATGAACTCATGCATGTCCCTTTTGTGAAAGAAGTGAAGGCCGACAGAAAAAAAGGCGAGCTAGAAATTCGCTATGGGGAAAAAGAACCAAACACTCTAGCTATTCAAGAGATGGTGAAAAAAATTGGTTATGAAGCGCAGGAATCTCCTTTTGATTTAGAGAAAAAAACGACAGTAGAAAAAATATTACAAAACCTCAACGCAATTATTATAGCTATTTTCTTAGTTGTTATTTACAGAATTTTTCAAAATTTTGGGATCTTAGATAGAATCAATATTCAAAGCACTGAGATAACTTACGCAGTAGCTTTTCTAGTGGGATTAGTGGCGTCAGTTTCAACTTGCCTAGCTGTTGTTGGTGGAGTGGTGATTGCTTTTTCAGAAAAATATAAAAGTGAAGGACGAGGATTTTATGAAAATGCGGTTAGACCGAACGTTATGTTCCATGCTGGACGCCTAGTCACATTTTTTGTTCTTGGTGGGCTACTTGGTTTTATCGGCGGAGAGATAAATATTAGTGGAAATTTTGTCGCAATTTTTACCATAATAGTGGCAATAGTTATGGGAATTTTGGGACTAAATATCCTAGGAATTATTCCATCGATATCTGAATTTGGGATTAGAATGCCAAAAGGGATAACGAAAAAATGGTCGGCGTTTAAGAATTCAGAACATAGGATGACACCTTTGTTTTTGGGTGGACTGACTTTTTTTCTACCCTGTGGATTCACTCAGAGTATGCAAATTTTTGCGCTAACTTCAGGAAGTTTTTTTATGGGCGGAGCAATTCTATTTTTATTTGCTCTTGGCACTGTGCCAGCACTTCTCATTTTAGGCATAACAACTTCTTGGGCTAAGGGAAAGGGGATAGCAGTTTTTCAAAAAGTTGCTGGAATTATAATTATCTTGTTTGCTATTTATACTCTCAATTCTGGACTAGCTTTGCGTGGTGCGAATAATAATATTTTTCAAAAACAAAATCCAATTCAGACTGAAGTAGAAGAAAATAATAATAGCAACGAGCAAATTATTAGAATGAAAATAACCAGTCAGGGTTTTGCGCCAAGTACGCTAAAAATCAAGAAGGATATTCCTGTTAAGTGGATTATTGATGGAAATCAGGTTTCCAGTTGTACTAATAAAATAATCATTCCAAGTCTTGATATTTCCAAAAACATTTCTAAGGGAGAAAATGTGATTAATTTCACTCCGAAAAAGACAGGTGAAATTCCCTTTAGTTGTTGGATGGGAATGGTGAGGGGAAAATTTATTGTGGAATAAAAGTATTCACCCTGTTAAATAATTTTAATTTTTTAAAAAATTAAAATTAGATTTGTATGAATTTTAAATTAATAGTAGGTGAAATAATTAATAATATAATTAATAATATAATTAAATTGAGTTGTATCTTTATAAAAAGCTACAAATCTTATTTAACAGGGTAAATGAATAAAAAAATAATTCTAAAAATCTCAGGCATGACTTGCGCGAGTTGCGCGCTGAGCAACGAAAAAGAATTGACCAAAGCTAAGGGAATAATTTCCGCTTCAGTTAATTTTGCTTCTAAAAATGCGCAGGTAGAATATAATCCGGAAATTATTGACGAAAACCAAGTTAGAAAAGTGATAAGAGATAATGGTTATAATATTGAAGAACACGACGGACATCATCACCAAGCGGAAAGTATCGCCAAAAATTGGAATAGTTTCGCTTGGTCATTAGTACTAAGTTTGCCTTTGCTTTTGGAAATGGTTTTCAAATTAAGATTGGGGATAAAATTTTTAGATATTGATTTAATAATGCATATTCATTTTGTCTTAGCTACAGTTGTTGTTTTTATTTTTGGTTGGCGCTTTCATAAAATGGCTTTCAAAAAGATAACAAAGCTAGAAGCGAATATGGACACTCTGATTTCCTTAGGTACGCTTACTGCTTATCTCTATAGCGTTTTTTTGATATTTCAAAAAATATTTTATGATGTAGAGAAGGAAGGTTATTTTGAGGTGGCTGCAATTGTCATAACGCTTATCCTTTTGGGAAAATATTTCGAAAGCGTAAGTATGCAAAAAGCGGGAGACGCCATGAAAAAGCTTATGGAGTTTGAGGTGAAGTATGCCAGAGTGATTGACAGTGAAAATAAGGAAAAAATGATTGAAATTGACCGAGTGAAGATTGGGGACATGCTTATTGTGAAACCGAGTGAAAAAATTCCACTGGATGGAGAGATAATTTCCGGTGCGTCTAGCGTGGACGAATCAATGCTTACGGGCGAGTCATTGCCAGTAGAAAAAAAGATAGGTGAAAAAGTATATGGCGCGACAATCAATCAGGATGGTGTGATAAAAATAAAAGTGAGTCAGATTGGCGAGGGCACAGTACTTGCGCAAATAATAAAAACTGTAGAAGAGGCGCAAATGTCTAAAGCGCCAATTCAAAAATTAGCTGACAAGATATCGGGAATTTTTGTTCCAATTGTCATAATAATAGCTTTTGGAACTTTCTTTTTTTGGAATTTATTTTCAGGCAATCTCTCTCTTTCTATCATTAATGCGGTGGCAGTTTTAGTTATCGCTTGTCCCTGTGCTCTCGGGCTGGCCACGCCAACGGCTATTATGGTGGGAACAGGACGTGCTTCAAAGCGGGGCATACTTTTCAAAACTGGTGAAAGTTTTGAAAAAGCCGAGAAAATTTCTACTGTAGTTTTTGACAAAACTGGTACACTAACACAGGGGAAGCCGGAAGTTAAAAAAATCATAATAAACCCGCAGGAGAATTTTTCAGAGGAGCAAGTTTTGAAAATTGCCGTGTCTCTTTCAAGTAATTCCCAGCATCCAATTTCCAGCGCGATAAATAATTATGTAAAAGGAAAAGAAATTATTTTAGCAAATCTTTCTGATATCAAAGAAGAAAAAGGCAAGGGGATTTCGGCGGTTTGTAAGGAGCATGAGACTAAACTTCTTTTAGGAAATAGAAGATTATTAGAAGACAGTGGAGTCGATTTGACTTGGGTGGATAATGTTCTGAATGAAGAAAATCAAATCATCGGCTCCTATCTTTTTGTCTCACACGGCGGAAAAGTAATTGGTGCAATTTTAGTGGCAGACAAAGCTAGAGTCGAAGCAAGGAAGGTTATTGAAAAAATCAAGAAAATGAAAATTACCGTGGCGATGATAACCGGGGACAACAAAAAAACAGCTGAAATGATTGGGAAGGAATTAGGCATAGAAAAAATAATTGCCGAAGTTTTGCCGGAGGGAAAAGCTAGGGAGATAAAAAAACTTCAAGAAAATGGCGAAGGGGTGATTTTTGTGGGAGATGGGATAAATGATGCGCCAAGTCTTGTTCAAGCTAATTTGGGAATCGCGATGGGGAGCGGTACTGACATTGCCAAAGAAGCTGGGCAAATAATTCTGCTGAAAAATAATTTAGAAAAAGTGGTGGAAGCAATTGAAATTTCTAAAATTACTTTCCGCACCATCAAGCAAAATTTATTCTGGGCTTTTTTCTATAATATCGTAGCCATCCCGCTAGCTGCTTTCGGATTTCTGTCTCCCGCCATCGCCGCCGGCGCGATGTCGCTTAGCTCAGTGTCGGTCGTGCTAAATAGTCTTAGGATTTATAGGAAGAGATAGGAAATTAAAACACTGCCTGGCTGGCAGTGTTTTTTTGTGAGAAAATTTTTTATTGGTAAATTTTATTATAATATATCCCAACATCGGCAATCCACTTGTCAACACTTTCGTCGCTGTGTTCGGCGCAGTTCCAACCGCACTTCCAAACAATCATTTGTTCTGGAGTGGATAGATTAGAATCATTTATTAGATCACTGATTCTTTTTCCTACTACATGGACAGCTTGTCTCGGGCTGTCAAAACAAGTGTAGCCACTAGGCGTCACATTTTCACCTTGTCCGCGGTAGCCCCAATAATTGTAACAATCTTTTCCATTAAGCTTAGGAGAATATTTTCCCCAATTACTTTCTTTCTTGGCAATACCAATTAGAAAGGCAGCAGTTCTTTTTTCCTTAGCAGAAATGTAGGGCGCCATTTTTTCCATCGGATATCCGGCCACTAAACTATTGATGTTTTTTTCTAGAGGAGTTATGATTTTTGTTTGGATTTTATTTTCAGCAACAGGAAGTGATTTGGCATAACCTAAAATCAAAACATCATAAAAGAGAGCCAGCGCGACCATAAAAAGAAGGATAGCTTTTTTGTTCAAAACCTCCCCGGGTGGGGGGATAGTTAGCTTTTTGGAGAGTATTTTTTTGATATATTTTTTCATAAAATGGCTTATTTAAAACGCAAAACGGGCTTGCACCCGTTTTTATATTTTCCTACTCACAACTTAATTATAGCACAGTTTAGGCCAAAATGCAAGGACTAGAAATTACAGCCAGTTCCGCCGTCAGCGCAACCGGAAAAGTCGAGTTGGTTTTGGTCGCGGACGATATCTTTTTGTGTGCTGATTTTGTAGCGATAAGTGGAAGGAGAAGAATTTCTTGTATAGTTGTTGGTTTCGGGGGTTGTGTTATTGGTAGTGTTTTGGTTGATGGACGAGTCACTATTGGTAGTGGATACGACTTGATTATTAGTTATCGTCAAAACTGAATTACCATTTTGCGCTTCGTAGGTGAAGCTTGAGCCATCTTCGGAAAAAGAGAAGCTAAGCACATCGTCATAGCCTTGGCTTTTTTGACCGTTGACCACTACATAGATTTTGTCATTTTCCTTGATCACATAGGCAACTTTGTTGCCATCATCACTTATTATTATGGCGGAAGAATTTCCATCACCATCTTTGGCGATCGCAATTTCTTTGAAGGACTTGCTTTCTTTTAGAGTGGCGGTAATATTTTGAATTTCAGCGCTGATCACAACATAATTGTTGTCGCCCTTGGTGGCAACAAAAGCAATGGTTTTTCCGTTTTTGCTAAAAGTAATGTAGTTGGATTTTTGGTAGGCATTTATCTCTTGTGAGTTGTTGACCACTACGAAAGCTTGTCCGCCAATCTCGGCGTTGTAGGCGATTTGAGTTCCGTCGGCACTAAAAACCGGGTTGGAAACAAAGTCGTAAGTTTTTCCTTCTTGTCCATTCCAAATCACTGACCACTGGTCGCCCTTTTTGACTTTATAAACCGTATTTTTTCCGTTCGAAGCAAAAAAGATATCCGGATTTTCTTGCGCTGACTTAGTTGCGACTACCGGCGCAGTATTTTTCGCTGGCTTATCTTTTCTCAATAGGACAATAGAGAAAATAATCAAAACTGAAAATAGGACGACAAGAAGAATGGGTAATATTTTTTGTTTTTCGTTTGGCATTTTGTTTTTTTAATAATTAAAACTACCGAAGAATTAAAAATTTTTTGCAATTCCTGCCTGCCGGCAGGCAGGAAACTCGAACCATAATTTTATACCAAAAAATTTTTAATTCCACATTAGCTTAATAACTAATGTAATTATAATACCACAAATTTATCGAAGTGTGATCACAACAATTTCTGGCGTGTTGCCAAGTCGCATAGTCGGTCCCCAGGTGCCGGCGCCGTTGGAAGTGTGGAGGGTATAGTTTCCCATTTCAAAGAGGCCATAATCATAACCGTGGTAAACTAATTTAGTGATTAGATTAAAAGGAAAAAACTGACCCCTATGCGTATGCCCGCAAAGTTCCAGATTGATGCCTTGGTTTTTTATTTCTGAGATATTAGTCGGTGTGTGATAGAGCAAGATATTAGGTTGGCCAAAATAATCTTTCTTGAGTGATTCGAGAATGGCGACAACGTCTTTTTTTTGATTTCGATCGGGATAGCTTATTCCAATTAATTTTATCCCAGAAACATTAACAACTTCATCGCGCAAAATTTTTAGCGGAATATTTTTAAGTTCTCGAAAAACATTATCTAAGCCCAAATAGGTTTCATGATTGCCAATGACAAAAAATGTTCCTTTTGACGCGTGGATGCCTTCAAGTGGTTTTATAATCGGAGCTAAATTTCCATCCATCCCATCAAAAAGATCCCCTGTAATGAGAACCATCTCAGGTTTTTCGTTGTTTATTTTTCCTACGATTCTCTTGATATATTTTTCTCGATAGATGTGACCAAGATGAACATCGGATAGCTGGATAATTTTTTTACCTTTCCAAGTTTCGGGCAAATTAGGAATCGAAACGGAAATGTTTTTTATCTCAGGATTAAGCGCGTTCCAAACACCATAAAGAGAAAGAAAAAAAGCGATGATAAGAATGGGGGAGGCAAGTAGTGTCGGATTTAAATCTAGATGGAAAAATTTTCCAAGAAGAATAATGAGCCAAATTAAGATTAATGATAAGACAAGATTATTGAGAATTCCCAGCCAGGCGCCGGAGAGAAAATAGTAAGTGCGGAAAAAAATATTATCATTCCAATGCGCCAAGATGGAAGAAAGAATGAAGCTTATCCCAAAAAAAATCAAAAAGCCCAGAAGAATTTTTTGCGAGTTTCCATTGAGGCTGAAAAAACTAACAAAGGAAAAATACAAAAACCAATGGGCGCCGAGGAGAATGGCGACAAGAAGAGAAAGGAAGAAAATTGGAATTAGGATGTTCATAGTAATAATAATAGTACAAAATTGAAGAAAAGAGAAATGTTGACTTTGCGCGCTAAAGGATGCTAGATTGTGAGGATGGATGGAAAAAATTTCAAATATTTTGATGTTATTATGGCTGTCTTTGTGGCGGTGCTTTTGATTTCTAATATCGCTTCGACAAAAATTTTGGTCTTTTGGAAATTTACTTTTGACGGCGGAACATTGCTTTTTCCGCTAAGCTATATTTTTGGAGATATTCTCACGGAAGTATATGGCTACAAGCGGTCAAGAAAAGTCATCTGGACCGGATTTTTTTGCGCGGGACTAATGTCTTTGATTTTGATAATAGTAAACATTCTGCCACCAGCCTCTGACTGGCCATACCAAGAAGCATTTAATAATATCTTAGGACTAGCGCCGCGCATTGTTCTTGCTAGTCTTATTGCCTATTTTGCCGGCGAGTTTTCCAATTCATATATCTTGGCGAAGATAAAAATATGGATGGCGGGAAAAAAATTATGGATTCGAACAATCCTTTCGACTTTAGTAGGGGAGTTGGTGGACACTTCTTTTTTCATTCTCATTGCTTTTTATGGTACTTTGCCAAACGAACTGTTGCTCACAATTTTTGTTTCCAATTATATTTTCAAATGCGCCGTGGAAATTTTGTTCACACCTGTTACCTATCTGGCGGTCAATTTTTTGAAAAAGAATGAAAATGAGGATTATTATGATTATGACACTAATTTCAACCCGTTTTCTTTGAAATAGTCCGCATATTGACAAAAAGTGCGATTTAGAGTATAGTTTGGCGTTATGGAATAGTTCTTTAAAATAGTACCTTTATTTCCTTTACGTCTTGAATACGGAAACTTTTCTTGATTCAAGTGGCGAAAGAAAATTAACTTTAAAAATCAAAGGAGAAAATTACCATGAAAAAAATGTGTAAAATAACCCTGATTATGTTGTTGTTGGTATTTTTTTCTGCTTCGAGTTATGCCATGAAAATGACTGATGCTTCCTTAGATTTATCTCCAAAAAGTAATCAAGAAGAACTGGAGAAAATTGCAAAAATAGCTTATCAGTGTGAATGCGCAAAAAAAGTGCTGGTAAGTTTTAAACAAGAAAATAAGGAAGTTAATGAGGCTATGGCGACTGGCTCTGTGAAGTATTTAGATGAGTTGGTTCGTGCATATAAACAAGAATCAACCAACAGTTATAATAAAGGTGATATTCCCGGAGGTGTATATTATCATTAGACCTGTTGCTTTTTAAACAACAATGTTAAAATTTAGACAGAGTTAAAAAATAAAAATACAACCAAATAATATGTTCAACATCGAACGAGCATTAGCTAACAAACGCTTAATGCTGGCTATTA
>JBAQNP010000015.1:0-2026 GCA_049303905.1 Candidatus Moraniibacteriota bacterium | reverse complement strand
GGTTTGTGAATTTTACCAAAGACAAAAGTCCGCCTTCAAAATAAAATGTTTGTGAAGGTGTATCGAGACCAAGCTCGCGGAAATACATCACCTCACTGTCATCAAATTTTGTTGCTAGAGCACGCGCATCAATAACAGATATACGCAAACCTTTGACCAAGTACGCTTGCTGACGCATGTGAGTCACAACTGTATCGAAACTGTAGACAATTTCTTTGAAGATCTCCGTGTCAGCTTCGAAAGTCACGATCGTGCCATGCAACTTCGATGAACCGGTTTTTTTGACGGCGGCCTTTTTTTTGCCACGACTATATTCCTGCATGTAGCGGCCGCCGTCCGTGTGCACCACAACTCGACACATCACAGATAGAGCATTAACAACAGAAGCACCGACACCATGCAAACCTCCGGAAACTTTGTAGCCCTCGCCACCGAATTTTCCTCCGGCATGTAAAGTCGTCATAATCGTTTCGAGAGCGGAAACTTTTGTTTGCTTCATTATACCTACAGGAATACCACGACCATTGTCAGTCACTCGTACCTGATTGCCGGGCAACAACACGATCTCAATATCATTGGCAAAACCACCCATGGCCTCGTCGCGAGAGTTGTCGAAAATTTCGGTAATGAGATGATGTAAGCCTTCCGGTCCAGTTGTACCGATGTACATGCCGGGACGCTTGCGAACCGGCTCAAGACCTTCAAGAACCTGAATATCGTCCGCACTATATGATGATTTTTTCTTATCTTCGGCCATAGGGTACACTATCTTAAGATAGAATTTTGAATAAAAAATGAAGCAATTATCTGCTCGTTTACCCCCTAAGTATAGCATTTTTTGCAAGCAAACACAAAGCTTTTCCACAGCCAGAAACCCCATATACTAAGGCGTTTTTTGGCTGATTGACAATTGCTGTGATTGTGCTATACTTGATGTCAGATTAGAGTGAGTAAAGTCAATGGAGTTAGGATAGATGGATCTATCCACTCGCTCTAAGGTTCATTTCCGCATTGGCGGAAGGGAGCATGTCATGGGACGCGGCAAACATTTCTGCAAACGTGGTCGAAGGGTCAGCTTGCGCGGCGGTTCGGGGATCGATCGCAGTGATCAGTTCCTCAGCTACAGCCCCCGGGCGGCCGCCAAGGATCCGTACCATCCGCAGAAGCCCAAGAAGTAGCTACGGCAGCACCTGCCGCACAAACGGAATAAACGGAGATTTTCGGAGATAGTATCAGGAGAGAGCCCGCCACGGAACACCAGTTCTGCGGCGGGCTCATTATTTATATCTAAAATTTTTATACAGATTTACCTCACCTGCCAAGATTTTGCAGTGAGAGCGTCGGAGACGTTTTTCATGACAGTGTTTATTTCATCTTCAACAAGAGTGCGTTCGTATGATTGGAAAACGAGGTGGAAAGCGTAGGAAGTTTTCTCTTCGCCAGTCTCAAATTTCTTTGTGAACACGTCAAACAAATCACAACGAATCATCAGCGGTCCCGCAACAGCATCGATGATGGCGGACACTTCCCTTTCGGAGACCGTGCTCGGTACGAAGACCGCCACATCGCGAACAATAAAAGGATAAACTGAAAATGGTTTGTATTTTATATCGCTGAACAAACTCTTGATATCCCAAGCGGTAGGTGCGGACAAAGTGGCAATGATCTCGGAGAGATTGATCTCCGCAACGGCGCCGGCATTTGCGCCGCCAGCAACATTGCTAACCAATTTAGGTACTTCCACTTTCTTGCCGACCGCATTTGAGATCGCCTCAAAAGCTTTGTCTATGACCTGCGCGGTATACTGATCCTTCTTCTTCATGTTCTTGGCAACGTATGCGCCGACAGCCATGCTGGTGTGCTCGCCTTTTGTATTGAAAACAGTACCTATCTCAAACATTTTTATCTCATCCGCGCCGAGCAATGCGGCATTTTTGCTGTTACGCTCGAGCGAAGCGGCAAAACCTTCAAGCAATTCCTTGCGGGCAAAAGCCTTGTCCGATGCCAAAGGATTTTGTATCTCAAC
>JBAQNP010000014.1:0-11161 GCA_049303905.1 Candidatus Moraniibacteriota bacterium | reverse complement strand
TAATGTGCAGCTATGCGATGTCCCGATGTAGCGTAGCGGAATCGGGATTTGGGCGCCAGCCGTATAGCGCGAGTTGTGCGATGTGTTGCGCGCGTTTATTATATCAAAAACTAACTTTATTTCATATAGCCCAAAATCGCATAGCTGCACATTGTGGCGAAATGGAGTAAGCGTAGCGCGCGACATTTCGACACAACTCGTTTATATGCGAACTTAATGTTTGATATTATGCTAAAAGTTGCGGGTTATGCGAAGTTTTAGTATAATTTAAGTGTCGCTGATTTATGAAATAAATATAGCATAATTTTTATGAATCTTCAAGAGTTGTTGCAAAAAATAAAAAATGAATTGCGATTAAGAAATTATAGTCCGCGGACAATTGAAAGTTATTTAGGATGTCTTTCGGATTATTTCAAATACATAAAAATTATCAAAAAAGAACCGGAAATTAATTTGGTTAAAAAATATTTATTAGAAAAGCAGGAGAGGGGACAATCTTCACAAACAATCAATGTCTATTTGCAAGCGATCAAATATTTCTATCGGGAAGTAATGAAAAACAAAACCGAGATTGATATTAGATTTGCGAAAACTGCGAGCAAATTGCCGATTGTTTTGTCTCGAGATGAAATTGGAAAAATATTATCAGTAATTTCTAATGAAAAGCATAAATTAATGATAGCTCTAGCATATTCTGGAGGCTTACGTGTAAGTGAGATTATTAATTTGAAAATTAAGGATATAACTTTAGCGGAACTTATTATCCATATCAAGGGTGCCAAAGGCAACAAAGATCGTATTACGCTTTTTGCGGAAAAGTTGGTAAGTGATGTTGAAAAATTAATTTCCAACAAAAATTCCAACGATTATTTTTTTGCTAGTGAACGCGGGGGAAAATTAACCGAACGAACAGCGCAAAAAGTTTTTGAAAATGCTCTCGAAAAAGCAGGTATCAAAAAAGACGCTACATTTCATTCTTTGCGACATAGCTTTGCCACGCACCTCTTGGAAAACGGCACGGATGTGCGCTATGTACAAGAACTCTTGGGGCATGCTAACATTAGAACAACGCAAATTTATACTAAAGTGACTAATCCAGTCTTGAGAAAAATTAAAAGTCCACTAGAATAGTAGGTGTCATCCTGAACTTGCCATGCCTCGCCGGCAGGCGGGTTTCAGGATCCATAATGGGAAATATATTTTTAAAAGATGCTGAAATAAATTCAGCATGACAAATTATGAATAATATTCGAAATTTCTGTATAATCGCGCACATCGATCACGGCAAATCAACTTTGTCTGATCGAATGTTGGAAATGACGGGGACAATTGAGAAACGCAAGATGAAAGAACAGCTTTTGGATCAGATGGATTTGGAACGGGAAAGGGGGATTACGATCAAGATGCAACCGGTGCGGATGAATTATAAAGAATTCATTTTCAACTTGATTGACACCCCAGGGCATGTGGATTTTGGATATGAAGTTTCAAGGTCTTTGGCTGCGGTGGAAGGGGCGGTGCTTTTGGTGGATGCCACCAAAGGGGTGCAGGCGCAAACTCTGGCTAATCTCTATCAAGCGATTGATCATAATTTGGAAATTATCCCAGTCGTCAATAAAATTGATTTGCCAAATGCTAATGTAGAAAAAGCCAAAAAAGAAATTGTGCATATCCTAGGGTGCAAAGAAGAAGAAATCTTGGAAGTTTCCGGCAAGACTGGACAAGGTGTCCCGGAACTTTTGGAAATAATTGCGCAAAAAATTCCAGCACCCAAAGGGGATTCTCAAAAAACTTTGCGGGCGCTTATTTTTGATTCAAAATATGATACCTATAAGGGTGTTTTGGCGCATGTGCGAGTTTTTGATGGCGAAATTCGCGCTGAGGAAGAAATTATCATGATGATAAATGACAAAAAAAGTGATGTGATTGAAGTGGGCTATTTCAAACCAGAACTAGTGAAAGCAGAAAAACTTTCTGTGGGCGAAATCGGCTATATCGCCACCGGACTTAAGAGTGTGGGGGAATGTAAGGTAGGTGACACCATCACAATGCTAAAAGTCAAAGGTCAGATTTCAAATGTTGAGCCTTTGCCAGGCTACAAGGAAGTTGTGCCAATGGTTTATGCTAGTTTCTATCCAGTAGAAGGCGACGATTATAATTTGATGCGTGATTCGCTCGACAAACTCAAGCTCAATGATGCCTCTTTTGTTTTTGAACCAGAATCAAACTTAGCCTTGGGGCGTGGTTTTCGTTGTGGATTTTTGGGATTGTTGCATTTAGAAATTATTCAGTCTCGTCTGCAAAGAGAATTTCAAATCAACCCGACAGTCACCACCCCAAGCGTTGTTTATGAGATAAAACTGAGAAATGATAAAGGACGAGTCAAGGTCTATTCACCGACGGAATTTCCTGATCCCTCTGAGATAGAAGAGGTCTTTGAACCCTATGTGAGCTTGGAAATTGTTTCTCCTTCTAATTATCTTGGTCCAATTATGGAGGTGATGAATAATACTCGAGCCGAGTATCAAGACACCCAATATTTAGACAGCGAAAGAATGGTGATTAAATTTGATTGTCCGCTCACGGATGTAGTGACAAACTTGCACGATGATTTGAAAAGCGCTTCTTCTGGCTATGCCTCGATGAATTATGAAATTAAGGATTATCGTTCGTATGACTTGGTGAAAATGGACATCTTAGTAGCCGAAGAAAAAATTGATGCTTTTTCTCGGATTGTGCCGAGAGAAAAAGCTAATTCAGAAGGAAAAAGAGTGGTGACAAAACTCAAAGATGTTATCCCTCGCCAAAATTTTCAAGTGGCTATTCAAGCTTCCATTGGCGGAAAAATTATCGCCCGAGAAACCATTAAGGCTTTTCGAAAGGATGTTATCAGTGGACTTTATGGTGGAGACATTACTAGAAAAAGAAAGCTCTTGGAAAAACAGAAAAAAGGCAAAAAGAAAATGAAAAATATTGGGCGAGTTTCTATCCCGCCGGAAGCTTTTCTTTCAGTGCTTAAGAAATAAACCCTTGGCTAAAATTAAAAAATTTGCTAAAATAAAACCATGAGAACAAAAAGAAGCAGAAAATGGATACAAAGAATTTGGCTGGTAATTTCAATTATCGCAGTTTTAGCGATGGTGGCGTTCACAATCGCGCCAGCTTTGACATATTAAATTAAACAAAAAAAATAATTTAATGAAAAATAACGATTCAATTGGTTCTTGGAAAATCGGACCCATTATTTTTCTCGCTATTGTCGCCTTTGTTTTTTTGAGTTATTCAGTGTATCAAGAATCTTCCAAGAAAAAAGTAGTGGAAAGCGAAATAGAAGCGCTAAAAGAGCAGGCGGAAAAAATCAAACAAGAAAATATGAGCTTGGAAGAACGGATAGCGTACCTTGGCAGTCAGGATTATCAAAAAATTCAAGCCAAAGACAAGCTTGATCTGCAAGATCCGAATGAAAATGTGGTGGTTATCACGCAAGATTTGGACATTCCTACCCAAAAAACACAAGAATTGGACATAAAAAATGACAATCAAAATACCTATTCCGCAGAGAAAACTTCCAATTTATTGAAATGGTGGAATTACTTTATAAAATAGTTTTGGAAAAAAATATGAAAAAAGAAAAAAGGATAAAAATTCAAACCATCATTAAGACTTTTATTATTTTGCTCCTGGCTTATGCCATAGCTATTGGCGCCTTTCTTTGTTTTTTTCCAGAAAATGAAAACCGCGTTGTGCGAATAACTGCCAAAATTATTCCCTATCCAGCCGCTGTGTCTAGTTCTGTTCTTATCACTACTGAAAGATTACAAGAACAACTGGCGGGAGCTAAGAAATTTTATGAAAGCCAAGATTTTTCCAAGGTCGGTCTACGAGTTGATTTTGGAACTACCGACGGCCAAAAAAGATTACTCATAAAAGAAAAGAATATTCTAAATAAACTAATTGACGACGCTATTATAGAAAAAGAAGCAAAGAAAAAAGGCATTGTCATTTCGCAAGAGCTGATTGATCAAGAAGTTGATAGAAAAATGAAAGAATATGGCACAGGTGATTATCTTAAAAATAATTTAGAAAAGTTATACGGCTGGAGTGTGGATGATTTCAAAAATAATATTGTAAAACCAGATCTATATCAAGAAAAAATATTTGCCGATATTCAAAAAAATGATCCCTCCTTTGAAGATGCACGCAAAAAAATCAATACAGCTAAGTCTGATCTTGCCAGCGGAATGATTTTTTCTGATACCGCTAAGAAATATTCGGGAGGTGAAAGCGCCAAAGATGGCGGGGCGCTGGGCTGGTTTAGCGCAAATCAAATGCTTCCGGAAGTGGCCAGTTCTATTTTCAATTTAGAAAAAGGAAAACAAAGTGATGTCATCAAAAGCTCTATCGGATTTCATATAATTTTATTGGAAGACAAAAAAAACCAAGATGGGCAGGATTTAGTGAAAATAAGTCAGATATTCGTTCCAACCAAAACTTTTAGCCAGTGGTTAGTAGACGTCAAAAAAGATTATCAGATTTTCATCCCGATTAGCAAATTTAGTTGGAACAATGAAGCAAAGCAAGTGGAATTTCGTGATAAATCTTTACGAGAATACGAGAAGGATTTATTAGAAAATCCCATTAATGATCCGTCGATAATATTTTAATTAAAGCGACCCTAATTTACGAATAAACACACGAATGATTCGAATAAATTCGAGACATTCGAGTGATAATTCGAGATATTCGAGTCGCCAAATAACAAAATGCCAAAAGCAAAAGTAAATGAAGATCTTTGCATCGGTTGCGGAACCTGCGAATCTCTTTGTCCAAATGTATTCAAACTAGAGGATGGAAAATCCAAGGTGATTGCCGAGGATTGTGGAGATTGTAATTGCCAAGAAATAATTGAAAGTTGCCCAGTGAGCGCAATTTCAATGGAATAATTTTTTTCCAAGACTGTATTATTTTTTGTGTTCTTAATAAAATAGCTAACTATTAAAACCGCTCCCAATGTTCCAGTGGAATATTTGGAGTGAAAAAAATAAAAATATGGAAAATACAGAAGATATAACAAAAAAAACTGCTCAAAGTAAGTTTTTTCTTGTTTTGATATTGATTGTTGTAATTATTTTTATCTCAGCTGGTACAGGGGCTATTTTTGGATTTTTAGCTTCAAAAGATAGCGCTAAGATTTTTGGTAAATTACTTCCTCAAAAAAATTCGAAAGAAAATAGCATAATTAAGCAAAAAATAATTCAAGAAGATTCGGCTGTGATTGAGGTGGTGAAAAATTCAGCGCCAGCGGTAGTGAGCATTGTAATTTCAAAAGATGTACCAAAAATCCAAAACTTTGGCAATTGGCCTAATTTTTTTGGAACACCTTTTGAATTTTATTTTGGTCCGCAAAGTGGAGGAACAAATGATGACTTGGAAGGAACAAAAAAACAAACCATTGGAGGCGGAACTGGATTTATAATAACAAAAAATGGAATGATTGTTACCAATCGTCATGTCGTAGATGATTCTTCAGTTGACTATACCGTTGTTACTAATGATGATAAAGAATATCCAGCTAAAGTCTTAGCAATTGATCCGAATAATGACATTGCGATTATAAAAATCGAAGGAGATAATTTTACAACCTTAGAATTAGGTGATTCTGATTCAATTCAAATCGGACAAACAGTGGTCGCGATTGGAAATTCCCTGGGTGAATTTTCCAATACCGTCAGTCGAGGAATTATCTCAGGTCTAAAACGTAATTTAACTGCCGGGGATGGTCGAGGGCAAGCGGAAAAACTAAACAATATTATTCAAACAGATGCGGCGATTAATCCTGGTAATTCCGGTGGACCGCTACTAGACATCAACAGTCAAGTAATTGGTATTAATGTAGCGATTGCCCAAGGGGCACAAAATATCGGTTTTGCTATTCCCGTAAATCAAGTCAAAAAAATTGCCGATCAAGTGAAAAAAACTGGCAAAATTTCTACGCCCTATTTAGGAGTGCGTTATGTTTTAATTAATAAAGAGTTGCAAAAAGAGAATGATTTGCCATATAGTCATGGCGCTTTAGTAACACGAGGCGACAAGATAACTGATCTAGCAGTTCTTCCTGGTTCACCGGCTGATAAGGCGGATATAGTTGAAAATGATATAATTTTGGAAATAAATGGAGAAAAGATAAATGGAGAAAAGGATGGAATGGATCTCTCAACTCTAATTTCTAAATATAATGTTGGTGATACTATTAAATTGAAAATTTGGCACAAGGGTACAGAGAAAAATGTTGAAGTAACTTTAATGGAAAGAAAATAAACTATGGATCTAAATAAACTCACAACTAAATCTCAGGAAGCTCTGCGAGATTCTCAGGAATTGGCTATAGTGAAAAATCAACCCCAAGTGGATGCTTTTCATTTGCTTTATTCTCTCATTAACCAAGAAAATTCTTCCGTGCCACTCGTTATTAAGAAATTAGAAATAAATGTGGAAAAAATAGGAGCAGAAATAATGGATATTATCGACAGTTATCCTAAAAATCCAAAAAGTGGTGGCAATATTGCTCAAATTTTCATCACGCCAGAAGTAATTGTGATTCTAAATGGCGCTCAGCAAGAAGCCAAAAAAATTGGTGATGAATATATTTCTACCGAACATATTTTATTGGCTTTTTTATCAATCAAAACTCCGTACAAAGAATTTTTGGAAAAAAGAGGCATAAACTATGAAGAAGTTCTAAAAACACTTTCTCAAATTCGAGGTGGACAGAGAGTTGATTCGCCCGAGCCAGAATCGAAGCTTCAGGTAATGGAAAAATATGCCGTGAACCTCACGGAACTAGCTAGGAACAAAAAACTCGATCCAGTTATTGGGCGTGATAGTGAGATTCGTCGTGTGATGCAAGTTTTGAGTCGGCGAACCAAGAATAATCCTGTGCTCATTGGAGAGGCTGGAACAGGCAAAACGGCCATCGCAGAAGGTTTAGCACAAAGAATTGCCGATGGTGATGTGCCAGAAACACTCAAGGATAAAATTTTGGTTTCTTTGGATCTCGGGTCTCTTTTAGCCGGCACAAAATTTCGTGGTGAATTTGAAGAGAGACTCAAAGCTATCATCAACGAAATAGATCGAGGCGCGGGTAAATATATTCTTTTTATCGACGAGCTTCACACTCTTGTGGGCGCAGGAGCGATTGAAGGTGCAATGGATGCTTCTAATATGCTCAAGCCTGCGCTGGCGCGCGGAAGGATAAAAATGATTGGTGCGACAACTACGCGTGAATATCAAAAATATATCGAGAAAGACACTGCGCTGGAGCGACGCTTTCAGCCAATCATTGTGACTGAGCCATCTCTAGAAGATACGATTGCAATTTTGCGTGGTCTTAAGGAAAAATATGAAGTGCATCACGGTGTGAAAATAACGGATAGCGCTATTTGGGAAGCGGTCAAGCTTTCTGATCGCTATATCACCGATCGTTTTTTACCAGACAAAGCCGTGGATTTAATTGATGAAGCGACGAGCGCTATGCGCATGGAAATTGATTCAATGCCCGCGGAGATTGATTCCACTCAAAGATTAATACGCCGAATGGAAATTGAAAAGAAAGCTTTGGAAAAAGAAAAAAATCCGGAAGCAAAAAAAAGAACGCGAGAGCTAAATAAAAAATTAGCGGAAACCAAAGAACAATCGCAAAAAATAATGTTGCAATGGAAGATGGAGAAAGATCTAATAACTAACATTCGCGCTCATTCAGCTGAGATTGAAAAATTGAAATCCGAAGCGGAAATTTCTGAGCGAAAAATGGAATTGGACAAAGTGGCGGAAATTCGCTATGGAAAAATTCCGGAACTGGAGAAAAAAATTAAACTAGAGAAAAATAAGCTGGATAATATTCAAAGTAAGAATGCCATTCTCAAAGAAGAAGTGACGCCAGAGGATATCGCTAAGGTCGTTTCGCGTTGGACTGGCATTCCTGTGTCGAAAATGATTCAAGATGAATCAGAAAAATTAGTTAGTATGGAAAAAGAATTATCGCACAGGGTGGTGGGACAAGAAGAAGCGATTAAGGCTGTTTCTAATGCCATTCGAAGATCACGCTCCGGCATCTCACAACCTAATCGACCAATTGGTTCATTTATCTTTCTGGGCCCAACTGGAGTAGGAAAAACCGAACTAGCCAAAGCTTTGGCTGAATTTCTTTTTGATGATGAATCCGCTATGATTCGTGTGGATATGAGTGAGTATATGGAATCACACAGCGTTTCCAAGCTCATTGGTTCACCCCCAGGGTATGTGGGATATGAAGAAGGCGGACAACTGACGGAAATTATTCGCAAAAAACCCTACAGTGTTATTTTATTTGATGAAATTGAAAAAGCCAACTCACAAGTTTTCAATATCATGCTTCAGCTTCTGGACGAAGGTCATCTGACTGACGCTAAGGGTCGGAAAGTGAATTTCAAAAATACTGTGGTGATTATGACTTCCAATATTGGTTCGGATATAATCTACAAGAGCGGATTGGGTTTCAAGGATTTGGAAGAGCAAGAAGTTTTGGGTGAAGAAGAAATGAAAGAGAAAGTTCTGTCTTCTCTTCGGGAAAATTTCAAACCGGAATTTTTGAATCGTCTGGACGAGATAATTATCTTCCATCCGATCAATCCTAAAATGCTCAGTCTCATTACCGAGCTGGAACTGCAAAAAATTCAATCTCGTCTTAGTGACAAAAATATCAAAATAACTCTTTCTCAAGAAGCCAAAAAATATCTTTCCAAAAAAGGTTTCGACCCAGCCTACGGCGCCAGACCCCTAAAACGCATCATTCAAAACGAAATCCTAGACGAACTAGCACTGCAAATAATTGAGGGTAAAATCAAGGAAGGGGAGAAAGTTAAAATTAGCCTGGGAAAAGAAAGGTTGGTTTTTGGGAAATAAAAATGTGTATGTAATTTAGTATGTAATAAGATGGCTTTTATATTTTTAGACGAAAGTGGAGACTTAGGATTTAAACCAAAATCAAGTAAGTGGTTTATTTTTACTATTGTGTTAACGAATGATCATAAGAGAATAGAAAGGGTTATTAAAAATATTAGAAAAGGATTGAAGAAAAAATTCAAACTAAAAGAATTACATGCTTATCATTCAGATGCCATCACTAAGCATAGAATGCTCAAAAAATTGTCTGAATTGGAGGACTTGAAGATTCTTTGCATAATTTTGAATAAGAAAAAAGTTTATGTTGATTTGCAAAATCAGAAAAATTATCTATATAATTATACCGCCAACATTTTATTGGATCGATTGCATAATAAAAAGTTGATAAAAACTGATGAGCCGATAAGTTTGTATATTGATCAAAAAGACACCAGCAAATTTATTCGGGAAAATTTTGAAAAATATCTAAAAGACAATTTGATGAAAAGAGGGAATAGCGGAAAAATAGAAATTAGAATCAAGCCATCGCACACTGAAAAATGTTTGCAAGCAGTTGATTTTGTCAGTTGGGCGGTTTTTAGAAAATATGAAAAAGGTGATTATGAATATTATGAAGATATAAAATGTAACATTATAGAGGAAAAACTCCTTTTCTCATAAAAGAAAACCTCCTGTTTTGACGAGACGCCTTACGGTATCTCAACACAGGAGGACTTACTTCTATAAAGTAATACTATCATACTGCCAAAAAACTGTCAAAATCCAAGAAAAATGACTTCAAATAGAGCTTTTTTGTGAAAAAAGTGGTTCAATTATATTCTAAGTAGAACAGATTGAGATCTGTTTTTTGTGGCTTGAATTATGGTTGGGTTGGTGGTATTATAAAAATATAGAAAGAGCTTGAGTTTAGACAAATAATTTTATGGCAAACAGCAATCTTACGAACGCAAAAAAGGCCAAGAATGATGAATTCTATACCCAGTTTGGCGATATTCAAAAAGAAATTGAAGCATATTTGGAATATGACAAGAATGTGTTCCGAAAAAAAGTAGTGTATTGCAACTGTGATGATCCGTTTGAGAGCAATTTTTTTCGCTATTTCGTGCTTAATTTCAATAAGCTAGGACTCAAGCAACTTATCACCACTAGCTATAAGCCTTCGCCGATTGCCAATGTGCAATTACAACTTTTTGGTGATGACAAAACTCTTACAAAATCAAAAGGCCGTCCAAAGATAAATGCCAACAAATTCATTATCAACGAAGTGCACGACATAGACGGCGACGGCGAATTTAACTTGAAGGATATCGCTCAACAACTGAAAGATAATAAAAATAATGAATGGGAGCCACTCATCGGTGACGGTGATTTTCGTAGTGATGAGTCTATAGATCTGCTTAAACAATCTGATATTGTGGTAACTAATCCACCATTTAGTTTATTTCGCGATTATATAAAACAACTTGTTGATTATGATAAAAAGTTTTTAATTATCGGCAACCTAAATGCGATTACCTATAAAGAAGTATTTCCATTAATTAAAGAAAATAAGGTTTGGTTAGGTAATAATTACAAAGTTAATGGTGGTGCGATGTTCTTTGAGATACCTGAAAAAATTGCTAACTTAGAGCAAGTTC
The DNA here is from genome assembly GCA_049303905.1 of Candidatus Moraniibacteriota bacterium. GTDB lineage: Bacteria > Patescibacteriota > Minisyncoccia > Moranbacterales > UBA2206 > UBA2206. The sequence continues at coordinate 584 of JBAQNP010000014.1, read as the reverse complement.
GTGAAATAAAAACGAATGAAAGTGGTAAAAAAGTTTATGTTACTAGAGTACAGGGTGTACGTTGGTTTACTAATCTTGATCATGGCCGTCGTCATCAACCGTTACCACTTATGACCGAAGCAGAAGTGATTAAGTTCGTGACTAAAAAACATTTTGAGAAATATGATAATTATGATGCAATAGAAATCCCGTTAGTTAAAAATATTCCAAGTGATTATGGGGGTGTGATGGGTGTACCAATTAGTATTATGGATAAATACAGTCCTGAACAGTTTATTATCTTAGGAACAAATGATAACGGCCTCGTTGACGATAAATACAAAAAAACACCAGGCTTAACAAAAAAATTTGTTGATGATTATTATAAAGCTGGTGGCACAGGAGCATATAAAGAAGGTAATCCAACAGCTGGTTACTATGAAAATAACGTCGCAAAGATGGTGTATAAAAGAATCTTTTAGGACTTACGCGTTTGCCAAATAATCAGCAGTTGCCATTCTAGATATCGACCATTTCTGTTCATACCAAGAAATACCATTCTGGATACGTTCCCATTCCAATTTCAGGAATGCGAGAAACGCGCA
>JBAQNP010000013.1:0-1960 GCA_049303905.1 Candidatus Moraniibacteriota bacterium | reverse complement strand
GCTCACCCATACCCGCAATGATAGTCTCAAGCGTCTCTTCATCAGTTGATACCTTGAAAGTTGGGTCCTCATCTGAGAGCTTCTTCATTGCCATACCCATCTTCTCTTGGTCATTCTTTGTCTTTGGCTCAATACGCATTGCAACCACTGGCTCAGGGAAAGTAATCGTTTCGAGAATGATTGGCTTATCCTCAGCACAGAGCGTATTCGAAGTTCGCACATCCTTAATACCTACTCCCGCAGCAATCTCACCGGCATACACTTCTTCAATCTCCGTTCGCTTGTCTGCCTGAAGTCGTACGATACGTCCGAGGCGCTCTTTTTCTCCGGTCGATGCATTGTACAAATAGCTTCCTGCCTTGATAGTACCTGAGTACACACGGAAGAAGGTAAGCTGTCCAACGAATGGGTCGGTCTGAAGCTTGAATGCGAGTGCGCAGAATGGTGCCTCGTCACTTGGTTCACGAGTTTCTTCTGCATCAGTGTCTGGGTTTATTCCCTTCACTGGTGGGAGGTCGACTGGGGAGGGGAGGTAGTCAACCACGGCGTCGAGTACGAGTTGTACACCCATGTTCTTGAGTGCTGAACCAGTCATAACGGGAAAGATTTCATTTGCAATCACTGCCTTTCGAAGTGTCTTCTGAAGCTCCTCGTATGAAGGAACAACTCCTTCGAGGTATGCACTCATCTGTGCGTCATCATGTTCAACAATTCGCTCTACGAGTTCATCGTGATACTTTTGCGCAGTCGCCTTGAGTTCCTCTGGAATCTCACACTCCACAACTTTCATTCCCATTTCACCCTCGAAGGTGTACGCCTTCATCTTGAGGAGGTCGATGGTACCCTTGAGATTTTCTTCACTTCCCCACGGAATTTGGTATCGCACTGCCTTCGCTGAAAGGCGGTTGAGAATCGATGCGTATGAACGTTCGAAGTCTGCACCGGTACGATCCATCTTATTGATGAAACAAATACGTGGCACCCCCGCTTCATCGGCATAGCGCCAGTTGGTCTCTGACTGTGGTTCCACTCCTGCCACACCGTCAAACACTACGATCGCACCGTCGAGCACACGCATTGAACGCTTCACTTCTGCGGTGAAGTCGATGTGTCCTGGTGTATCGATGATGTTAAAGGTGTACTTGAGTTCTGGGTCATTACGGTCAGTAATGAGTGATGGTGTCCAATTACAAGAAATCGCTGCAGCGGTAATCGTAATACCACGCTCTCGCTCTTGTTCCATCCAGTCAGTGACGGTCGCACCATCGTGCACCTCACCAATCTTGTGACTCATACCTGTGTAAAAAAGAACGCGTTCAGACGTAGTCGTCTTTCCGGCGTCGACGTGTGCAACGATACCGAAGTTTCGAAGCTTATGAAGTGGAAATGCTCGTGCCATATAAATTTTAGTACTTAGTGCTTAGTTATTAGTAACTTAGTAAATGAATAATTCTATTATCCTCCCCTTCCCATACGCGAACTCGTAATCGCTTTAGAAAAAGAAAAGCCGGTAAGGCTTAGTGGCGATACTATACGATATTTATACTACTTCAGCAACAAAAAGCGCCCTTCCATGTAACCTTGCGCATTCAAATTTCTATGACATACTGAGCGCAGAAACCCTGAACAACCAACCCGAGGAGGTGTGCCATGCCCGTAATACGGATTCTGCTCTTTGTGACGGCTCTTTTTGCCAGCAGTATTTCGCTGGCACAGGAGAAGACGATGCTCGCAAAACACGGGATTATCCCCGACCTTCCCAAGGAATTCACAGTCCATGGGGAAGTCATCGTCATCATGTATGACGGAGTGGGGAAACATGTACTCGTATCGTACATGCGTTGCCCGAACTCGGACAGAGAGGAGGTGATGTCATGGTCCCCCGGAGACACACGGGCACGGCGCATCGACTGCTCAAAAAATGTATCAGAGGAGGATTTGCGCAGTCACGCATTATGGG
>JBAQNP010000012.1:0-29926 GCA_049303905.1 Candidatus Moraniibacteriota bacterium | reverse complement strand
TTGACGACACAGCTATGCTAATCTCCTGCGGACTCTGGAATTACCATCTCGATTCTACGAGCTGATCATTCCAGAATCATTAGGATGATTCCATGCGAAAGCATTGTTATTAAGCAACAGGTCTATTGTTTAATTCTTTTTTTAGTTCTTCAAGATCTGGCGCCCATTCATCAATTAGGGAAGCGCTGGTATTTATTGGGGCGTCTTCGCTAAGTTTATTTTCTTCTTTCAAAACTTCATTAATACTTTTTTGTGAATAAACCGGTTCTTCTTTTTTCTTGGAAGTTTTTTGCAAAACATTTTCAATGGAGCCCCAATCAGAATCAATATTTTTCGGTAGCACTAGAGTCACTTCATCGCCTGGTTCAACTTTGAAATAGGTAATGGAAGCTAGAAGAATTTTATAGGCCTTGCCTTCAGCTGCTACAAAATAGTCGCCGTCCGCATCAAGATTAGCCACTCCGATAACTCTTTTTCTGTCCGTTGGACCGATTTGTTTATATATAAAAGACCCGTCGGGAGTGATAGTGAGTTTTAGCATATCTCCTTCGACAAGTTTTGATTTTGAAGCGTAGTTGGCTGGCACGGGATATTGCTTGCCGTCAGTACCAATCATAATTTGTCCGTCGAAAGTTCCTTCGATTACCCTGCCATCCTCGGCATCCTCATCGCTAATTTTTTTTCTGCGACCAACTTTCTTTTTGCCTTCAAGTTGAAGTAGCATTGACTTGGCGCCTTGTAAAGTTTTTTCCGCGCTGTAAATCATTTCACGAAGAGCTTGAACTTTTTCATTTGTTTTTTCGTCTTTTTCTTCCATTTTAATTTTCCCACTAAATTTTGAGTGGATATTTATTTTTATATTTATATTACATTCAAATTATACAATTTATTCAAAAGAAGCGCAACTGTGGATAAAATTTTCGAAAGATTCGGTATCATTTTTTGTATTAATAGTACGTTTTAAAGCAAATATATGTATACTAAAAAAGGAATGAAAAAAAGATTTATCTCTCACGTCTATATGTGGATTTTGGTAGTTTGCGGAGTGGCCTTGGCTTTTATTTTCATTCCCTCTGGAATTTTGTTTTATAAAAAAAATATTAATGTTTATTTTTTGGCCATTTTCTTGGCAACTTTCCTTTTTCTTTTTCTGATTTATTATGTCCCTAGTGCCATTTGGGAAAGGAGAAAATTTAGACTTTATTCTGCTGATGAAATGAGAAGAATGATTCATTTGGGAGTCTATGGAAAATGTGTTCACCCCACTTGCACAACGCTGGCTTTTCTAGGCTGGATATTTTTCTTCATCTTTCCAGAATTGCGTTTTTTTGTTTCTGTTCTTTGGTTTAGTATTATACTTGTTTTTTGGATGAGAATAGAAAAATCTTTTTTCCTTGGTAGAAGATCTAAATTTGAAACACAAGATGACTCTGGCCCTGGGTAGGATTTAAATGTTAATAGATCCTGCCTTTATTCATATCTTAGCGCTTCAATCGGACTCAAATTGGCGGCGCGTCTGGCAGGATAGAAGCCGAAAATTATTCCAACGAAGGCGCTGACGCCAAAAGCTAGAAAAATAGAAGACAACGAAATGCTAGTTGTTAATGAGCTTATAAAATGAGTGACAGCTAGCGAAGCAATCCAACCTAGGAAAATTCCAATCGCTCCGCCAAGAAAAGTGAGCACGACCGCTTCAGACAAAAATTGCAAATTGATATAGATTTTTCTAATGCCAATAGCTTTGCGTAGACCAATTTCGCGCGTTCTTTCCGTGACGGTAGTGAGCATCATATTCATAATGCCGATGCCACCAACCAATAAGGAAATTCCTGCGATAGAAGAAAGCAAAATTGTGAAAGTTCCCGTAATGCTGGTAGCGGTGGCAATGATGTCGTTTTGATTCATAATAGTGAAATCAGCGTCGGCAGAATCAGAAATCTTATGGCGTGCTAAAAGCAACTCGGTGATTTGTTGTTGAACAGTAGCCATAGAATTTTGATCCAAAGCGGCCACACTGATGTTGCTTAGGTTTGCATCGCCGGAGAGATAATGTTCGGCTGTGGTTAGGGGGATATAAATTATATCATCTTGATTGCCAAAACCACTGCCACCTTTTGTGAGTGTCATTCCGATTACTTGAAAATCCATCTTGTTAATTCTGATTGTTTGTCCAATCGGATCAGCGTTTGTTCCAAAAAGATCATCGCGAACTGTTGGGCCGATAACAGCCACCTTAGAAGAAGTTTTTATTTGTTGATCGCTAAAAAATGATCCGGAATCTACTGAGACATTGCGGACAAGCAGATAATCAGCAGTTGTCCCCAAAATTTGCGTGTTGGTATTATTGTCCTTGGCTGTTACTTGAGATCGTTTCTGAATAGCCGGGGCAACGGCTTGAATATTCTCAACTTCATTTTTAATGGCGTTGGCATCTTCCACCGTGAGTGACTCTGCGCTGCCTCCACCTTGGCTCACGCCACCCACTCTCTGGGCTCCTGGGTTTATCAAAATTAAATTGGAACCGATTGCTTCGATATTTTTAGAAATAGAATTTTGCGCGCCCTGTCCGATGGCTACCAGCGCAATCACCGAAGCAATGCCAATGACAATACCTAAGATCGTGAGACCAGAGCGCACTTTGTTTCCGGCGAGTGACCAAATTGTTTCTTTGAATAAATCTTGAATCATGAAGCTTGAAGCATGTAACATGTAACAAATATTTTTTTATTTTGTTTCATGTTTCATGTTATATGTTATATGCTTAATTTCATCTTTCTCAATCATGCCATCGCGAATATGAATTATCCGATTGGCATAATCAGCCACATCCATCTCGTGAGTGATGAGAATTATCGTGTGACCTTTTTGATTGAGCTCTTGCAAAGCGTCCATAACAAGATGACTAGTCTTAGTGTCCAAATTTCCGGTTGGCTCATCGGCTAAAATTATGGAAGGATTATTAATCAGCGCTCTTGCAATCGCTACCCGTTGCATTTGTCCGCCGGAAAGTTGATTGGAAAGATTTTGAAATAATTTTTCTTCCATGCCGGCATATTTTAAACATTCACGAGCGCGTTTTTCTCTTTCAGCACCAGAAAGGTCAGAGTAGAGAAGGGGCAACATAACATTTCTAAGGACGGTTGTTCTTGGCAGGAGATTGAAAGATTGAAAGATAAAACCAATTTTGTTACGGCGCAAATCAGAAAGTTCATCATCTTCCAATGCGGAAACCTCATGCCCATCCAGAGAATATTCTCCGCTAGTGGGCGAATCCAGCGCTCCAAGAATGTGCATCAACGTTGATTTTCCAGAGCCAGATGGGCCGATAATAGAAACAAATTCACCTTTTTTGATGCGGAAAGAAACATCCTTTAGTGCATAAGTTTTCGTGTCATCACTGCCATATATTTTTGTCAGATTTTTACATTCAATCATGGTTGTTTAATTTTAATGAAGACCTCCGCCACCACCAAGTCCTGGAACACGCAGACTGCTTGTGCTAGATCCGGATGTTGTTGAAGTAGTACTCGATTTTATAGTTTGAGTAATCACATTATCTCCTTCCTTGACTCCGCTTATAATTTGCGTGTCAGTATTATTTGACAAGCCAATTTCTACCGGCACTTGCTTTGGATTTCCATTGGTCAAAAATTGCACATAAGAACTGCCATTTTGAGCTTTAATTGCACCGTTTGGTACCATAAGCACATCTTGCGCAGCGTCAGTTATGATAGAAGCAGAAACGCTCATAGCCGGTTTGATTCTTTCGTCCAATGAATCAAAACCAATCGTGACATTATAAGTGACAACGCCAGAGGTTAGAGTTCCCAGTGAATCCATTTTTTCTATTTTTCCAGTCAGAGACAATCCTTCAATTCCATTAAAAGTCATTGTTGCTTTTTGCCCGATGCTTACATTAGAAATATCTACTTCATTAACTTGCACTTGAGCTTTGAGCGTAGCAAGATCACCAATGATAATTGGGGCGGATGAGTTGCTATTAGAAGAAAGTCGACTAAGGTCGTCGCCGTTTTTAATGTTGATGGCGTTAATCGTTCCGCTGATTGGAGCGAGAACAGTTCTTTTAGCCGCATCAGCTAGTGCATTTTGATAAGTAGCCCAGCTTGTTGCAATATTTTTTTCGGCTATATCCAAGGAAATTTCCGTCGCTTCTAACTTATTTTTCAAGGATGATTTTTCTTCTGAACTTCCATTATTGTAATTAATTTTAGCCTCTTTTTTGCTAGCCTTAGCTGTTTCTAAGGAGGCTATTGTTTGCAAGTAAGAAGAATATGACTTGGAAGCATCAACTCCTAGTTGGTCATTCACAATAGTAAAAAGTGTTTGACCTTTTTTGACGCTGTCGCCAATATTTACTGCTAAATTTGCGACTGTGCCGGTGATAGTCGGATCAACTGTCGCGCTTTGGTCAACAATTACATTGCCTGAGCCGGAAATTGAAGAAATCAAGGTTCCCTTTGCGACCGCTGTTGTTTTGTATTGCACAACAGCAGTCGTGGTTTTCGATTTAGCATACCAATAATAACCACCCCCAATTAGTATTAGTCCGACAATAATCCAAAGATAATGTTTTTTTATAAATTTCATATTAATTCGTTATGTCATTAGGATTAAAAATTCTGATAAGACTAGCGTTAATCACTCCATTGATATCTGGATTGCCCATTACTACAATTTCATCGCCAGTTTTAAGGTCGCTTACTTTCAAATCATCACGGCGAGATTTGATAAAGGTTTTGTCGGTTATGAGAATAGTATTTTCCTTATTATCTCGGTCAACAACGATTATTGAATTTTCGGAAATGGAAATTATTTTCCCGGCAATGCCGTGAGCATTTCTGAAATCTTTTCCTTCAAAATTATTCATAAATCCGCGAGGAGGTTGAGGCAAAAAATCAGGACGATTTTCATTTGCTATATGCGGTCCCATAAAATTGCGTTCATAATTTTCTCCAAATTTATAGGAAAAATGAGCCTTTCTGAGACCAACGGCCACACCGGAAGAAAAGACTAAAAATAGAATTAGAATTTCTCCGATAACGATCAAAGTGATTTTCAGCGCGTTAGATTTTTTTAAATTTTCCATATTTTTAAAAATAATATTTAGACTTATTAAATTTATTATAAATTTCAAAAATGAAATATATTGACATCAGTAAGGTGAAGATTGGAATTAACATTATCGCAAAAGTCATTGAGGGCAGTGTTTCCAAGAGAGAAAAGAAGAATTCTTGGTAGTGGGTTGCGACTACGCTGGCATCAGAAAAAATCAAAGAAAGCATGCTCCAAAATTCCGAAAAAAGAATAGATTCTTTAAGAATAATGAAAAAATAAACAGACATTCCAGCGCTCACAAAAGCTCCAAATGTCGAAACTGCGATTTTTGTCCAAAATATTCTTATTTTGATTTTTTCAATTTTTGATAAAATTAAATTGGAGAGTTTTTCTGGCGGGTTAATTTCGGATATATTTTTGAATAATTGGTGGATTTTTTTGCTCATAATATTTATACGAGTTAAGAATTAAAAAAGGTGCAAATTTATTGCATTAATATTTTCTTTAATTTTTCCAATGCCCGAATATGGCGACTTTTAGTAGTGTTATAGGGAATATTCAAAATTTGGGAAATTTCTTGCAAGGAAAAATTTTCCTTGTAGCGCAGTAGCAGAAGTGCTTGGTAATCAGCTGGTAATTGGGTTAATTTTTTTTCAAAAACTTGTTCTTGTTCAACTTTTTCCAACATTTCTAAAGGTAAAATTTTATCGGCAGATATATTTTCTAGCGCATTATTTCCTTGCTCATCAGAAAATTCTGAGAAGGGGATGGTTTTTTTCTTTTTGAGAAAATCGTAGGCGGTGTTTTTGGCAATGACGAAAAGCCAAGTTTTGAAATTTTTCTCTGTGTCAAAACTTTTCAAATTTTTCCAAGCTTTGATAAAGGTCTCTTGCGTCAGGTCATCTAGTGCGTCCGAATCAGCTGTGAAAGTGCGCAAGAAATTATAGACGGATTTCAAGTATTTTTCCAAAAGCTTTGGATAGGCTCTCTCATTACCCGCAAAGAAAGCCTGGATTAGGTTTTTGTCTTCTTCGTTCATACTGCCACTTTAACATACAAAAAGTCGACAGCCAACCATGGTTTTTTTTTATATTTTAATTAAAAGTAATGATATGAAATTTCTATTTAATTTTAACTTAATGTTGACATAGAGCCCAGTGTTTTTGACAGAATAATCGTTTAGTGCTAATATACGAATTAGTTGCGATTGACTTTTTCGCTGGTAAATCAGCGTTTTTTAATTTTTACGAACTACGAATCTTATACGAATATACTAATAAAAAATTCGTATATTCGTATATTGGTAAATAATTCGTAATTCGTAAAGAAAAAACTTTAATAAATCTCATAAAACCAACCTATGCAAATCAGAAATATCGCCATTATCGCGCACGTTGACCATGGCAAAACAACGCTAACTGATGCAATTATGCGCCAAACAGGAATGGTGAGCGATGAAAATGTGTCGATGGATAACAACGCACTGGAACAAGAACGCGGAATTACCATTTACGCTAAAAACACTTCAGTTATATATAAGGATACGAAAATAAACATCGTGGACACTCCAGGGCATGCTGATTTCGGCTCGGAAGTAGAACGAGTGCTTCGTTCAATTGATAGTGTTATTTTAGTGGTGGATGCTCAAGAAGGGCCAATGCCACAAACTCGTTTTGTACTCAAAAAATCTTTGGAGTTGGGGCTAAAACCAATTGTGGTGCTAAACAAAATTGACAAACCAGCCGCGAACCCTGATTTAGCGCAAGAACAAGTTTATGAACTTTTTATGGATCTTGGAGCGACGGACGAACAATTGGATTTTGAAACAATTTATGCTATTGGCCGAGAAGGAATTGCCAAGGCACATTTAGATGACGAATCAAAAAATTTGGAACCGCTTTTGGATTTAATTTTAGAAAAAGTTCAACCAGCCAAGGCTGACAAATCGGCTGAGCTTCGGATGCAACCTTTCAACTTGGGTTATGATAACTTCTTGGGACGACTAGCTGTAGGACGAATTCATGAAGGCACAATCAAAATGGGCAAAGAATATCTACTGAAAAAAATGGATGGCACTATTGAAAAATCTCGCATTACTAAATTATATACATTTAAGGGAATTAACAAAGAAGAAGTACAGGAAGCTTATGCGGGTGACATTGCGATGGTAGCGGGATTTCCAAAAATTGATATCGGAGAAACTATTTGTGAAAATGAAGCTCAAGAAGCTTTGCCGGCAATTTCCATTGATGAGCCGACAATCTCTTTGCGTTTTATGGTCAACGACTCTCCATTTGCCGGACGGGAAGGAAAATTTGTGACCAACAAACAAATTCGAGAAAGATTAGAAAAAGAATTAGAAGTGAATGTTGGGCTCAAAATCGATTTTTCATCCGCTGAATTTTATACAGTTTTTGGTCGCGGAGAACTTCACGTGGCAATACTTTTGGAAAATATGCGACGAGAAGGATATGAAATTCAAGTTTCGGAGCCGCAAGTTATCATTAAGGATGTGGATGGTGTGAAATCAGAACCATTTGAAGAGGTGACTATCGATGTACCAAGCGAACTTTCCGGCACAGTCATTGAAAGACTTGGAAAGAGAAAAGGGATTATGAATGATATGCAAATGCATGGTAGTCAAACAAGACTTTTATTCCTAGCGCCAACTCGGGGAATTTTGGGATTTCGTGGACAATTTGTGGTGGACACTAAAGGCGAGGGAATTTTTTCTTCCCGTGTGATCGGGTTTCAACCTTACGCCGGTGAAATCAAAAAACGTGAAGTCGGTTCAATGATTTCTATGGCGACTGGAAAAGTTTTGGGATTTTCTTTGGCTAATTTGCAAGAACGCGGTACTCTCTATGTTGGTCCGGGAATGGAAGTTTATGAAGGAATGGTAATTGGAAATTCTTCCAAAGGAACTGATATGTCAGTTAATCCAACCAAGGGCAAACAAATGAGCAATATGCGCTCATCTGGCGCTGATGAAGCCATACAACTTGTTCCGCCGATGGTACTCGACATTGAAAAAGGTTTGGAAGTTATGACTGAAGATGAATATTTGGAAGTTACTCCAGTTTCTGTGCGTCTGCGAAAACAATTTCTCTCCGAAAATGACCGCATTAAAGCCGGCAGAAAAAAACAATAAGATTTTTTTGATATAAAATTGTTCTTTGGATTTCGTTTTTTCAATCTAAACCCTTTGATAGGAGGAAGGATAAATGAAAGCGAAAAAAAAATTTAAAAATCTGCGCAGAAGAAAATTAAAATTCAAAAAAATTCGAGAAATAATTGGGAAATCTCGACTTAAAAGAAAACTCAAGGAACTCGATGCCAATCCAGAAATGTTGGCGTATGTATTTCAACGAGTGGATAAATTGAGAAAAATTGCCAAAAAACTTCATTCGGCTGACTCTAGAAAAAAATTATTAAGGATAATGAAGAAATACGGTTTTTCCAAAAAGGCATGCAATATTATTCTTGAATATATTGCATACACAGAAGTAATTTTGGACAAGAGTATGATGTCTTACGTTAGTGATTTTATAAGACATATAAGAAAATTCACCCGTGTAAAATTGGAAAATCTAGGCAAGACTATGGGAATTATTTAATCTCTGCCGATAGGGTCTCTTCGTGAAAACGAATGAGACCCTGTTTTTTTGCCAATTATCTTATTTGGGGGTAAAATGGAAGTGTTCAGTAATATGTTCAGTAACAAATTTAAAATAAAAAAATATGCCTACGCGGAAGCTTGAAGAAAAAAATATTCGTAAACTCACTCGCAGTGGTCGGGAAGGTCGAAGTCTTGGACTTACTATTCCCAAGGATTTAGTTGGAGAATTGGGTTGGCGAGAAAAGCAAAAAGTGAAAGTTACGAAGATTCGAGGCGGAATCCAAATTAAGGATTGGAAACCTGCCAGCCATTGAGGTTGGAAATAAAAGTTATCCACAGCCCAAGACTTGTCAAAATTATATAGAGTGATATAATATCATTATTAGTTTAGCAAAATAATTATGGAAACAGGAATAATTAAAAAATATCTTGAATCGCAAAAAACAAAAGTTGTTGAGGTTTTTGATTTTGAGAATAAGAAAGTAAAATACTCGGAAAAAATAAAAGGCTGGAAGATAGACAAATTCAGAGGCGACGAAGAAATTGTTCGCGCTTATATTCTTGCAAAATTAGTAAATGAACTTGGATATAAACCGGAAAATATTGAATTGGAAAAAGAATATGAAATTGGCAGACCAAAAGTAAACAAACCAAGGATTGATATTATTGTTAGAGATGATGCGGGCAATGCTTTTTTATACATCGAACTTAAAAGTCCGCAAGACTATGAGAAAGACAAGGATGAAATAATCGAAAAACAACTTTTCAATTTAGCCTCACAAGAACAAGGTCAAGGAAAAAAAGTTAAATATCTCACGCTTTATACTTTTGAAATAGTTGAAAACAAAATAAAAGATAAGTGTATTTTGATTGATTATGAAAAATTTTCATCTTTTAATTTATGGAAAGAAGTGCGAGATTTTGCCGATGAATTGCCGGAGAGATATGGAAATAATATGGTTAAAAATTTAAAAACAGAAATAATAAATAAGGAAGCGAATAAATTAAAGAAGCAGTTTTATTATAGATATGGGTATACAGATAAAAGAGAAAATTTTTTCACAAATAAACTTTCAGAATTTGCAGAAAAGGTTTCTAAGAAAGATTCCGATCTTAATAAAGAACTCTGGAATTTTATTGATGAATATAAGGCCAATGGTCTTGGTGGTTTCAACTCGACTTATGGAAGACTCTATCACTTGTTAATAGATTTTACAGCAGGTATTTTAGAACTGGATGCATTTGAATTACGAAGCAGTGTAGTTTATAAATAAGAATATACAAAACTTAGCTTTTTTGCTATAATTAAAACAAATATAAAAAAATATATGCCTAACAAAATATTTTTACAAAATTTGGGCTTTCTTCCAAGGAATAATGCAAGCGGTATTTTTTATAAAAACTATAAAATCGCCGAAAACTATTGTATCGAAGTTGACCTTGAAGGAAAAAAGTTTAATTTTGGAAACAAAATAAAATCAGAGAGTGGAACAACTCTAAATTTTTCCCAAGAAGAAAATTGGGTGGTTTTTGAATGTGTAAATCGTTTATTGGAAAAAGGGTATAAACCTAAAGATATAACTTTAGAAAAAATTTATCCGACTGGACATGGCACAAGTGGTAGGTTGGATATTTTGGTAAAGAAAAATAAACGAGCCTATTTAATGATTGAATGCAAAACATGGGGATTGGAATTTGAAAAAGCATTCAAAAAACTGCAAAAAGACGGAGGTCAACTTTTTACCTACTTTCAGCAAGACAGAAATGCTGAATATTTAATGCTGTATGCTTCAAATTTTGACGGTAAAGAAATCAGTTTAAAAAATGAAATAATTAAAATTGAGGAACATTATCGCGAGGCTGGAAATGTAAAAGATTTTTTTGATCGTTGGAATAAATTATCCAAACAAAACGGTATTTTTGATGAATGGGTAAATGCCTACGAGTTCCAAAGTCGAGCTTTGCAAATAGGCTGTTTGGATGAAATAAAAGAGGATGACGCGAAGCATCTTTTTAATAGTTTTGCGTCAATTTTAAGAAAACATGTAGTATCAGATAAACCCAATGCTTTTAATAAAATATTTAATCTTTTCCTTTGTAAAATTCGTGATGAATATGACGATAAGAACAAAACACGAGAAGCTAATTTTCAATGGAAAGATGATGATACTCAGGAAAAATTTCAATCTCGCTTAAATAGAATGTATAAAGAAGGAATGAAGATTTTTCTTAATAAAGATATTGTTGATTTCGACGAGGAAGATTTAAATAAAAAATTCCCAGAGATTGCTGATAGTCCTAAATTAAAGGAAGAAATGATGCGTATAATCAATGAGATTCGTTTTAAGAAATCTAATGAATTTGCGATTAAAGAAGTACACGATCAGAAATCTTTTGAGGAAAATGCAGTAGTATTAAAAGAATTAGTTGAATTAATTCAGAAATATAGAATTCGTTATGATAAAAGACATCCATATTTGAGTGATTTTTTTGAATTACTTTTGACTACTGGCTTGAAACAAGAATCTGGTCAATTTTTTACCCCCCTACCAATAGCTCGTTTCATTATTAAATCTTTACCTATAAAAGAAAAAGTAAAAGAAAAGCTAAAAAACGGAAATTTTAATGATTTATTGCCAGCTATTATTGATTATGCGGCTGGAAGCGGACATTTTTTACATGAGTCAATGCATGAATTACAAACAATTATTGATAATGTCGATACGGAAAAATTTGATTCTGAAATAAAGAATGAAATTTCAGGTTGGAAAATAGGAAAATTCAGATGGGCAAAGAATTATATTTATGGAATAGAAAAAGACTATCGATTAACGAAAGTTGCAAAAGTTGGTTGCTATTTGCATGGTGATGGGTTGGCTCAAGTAATACATGGTGACGGACTGGATGATTTTTATTTATCAAAAGATTATGAAGGTTTATTAAGAAAGCAAGAAAATCAAACAAAAAATAAAGACAATCAAGTTTTTGATTTTGTAATTTCTAACCCGCCTTATTCTGTGGCATCTTTTAAGGCAAATTTAAAAAATATTTTTGAATCTTTTGGTGAGAATAATCACTCTTTTAATTTATATAATTATTTGACCGATCAAAGCTCTGAGATTGAATGTCTTTTTATCGAAAGAACAAAACAACTCCTTAAGGAGGGTGGAGTAGCTGGAATTATTTTACCTTCAAGTATTTTAAGCAATACTGGAATTTACACAAAAGCTAGAGAAATATTATTAAAATATTTTGAAATTATTGGTATTACTGAATTAGGATCGGGTACTTTTATGGCAACAGGAACAACCACAAATATTTTATTTTTGCGTCGTCGCACGAATTACGAATGGGAAAATATCAAAAATTCAGTAGATAATTTTTTCTCAAATTTCAAAGATATTACAGTAAACGGCGTAGAAAATATTTTTTCAAAATATGTGAAACACGTTTGGGATAAAGTAGGTTTTGAAGATTTCGTTTCTTTATGCCAAGGAAACCCTAATAATAATCTAAAAAAACACGACATTTATAAGGAATACGAGAAAAAGATAAAAGCAAAAAATGAGGAAGAAAAACAAAAAATTGTTTTGGAAATTGAAAAAGAAAAATTATTGTATTTTATTCTTGCCTATCCTCAAAAAATCGTAATTGTAAAATCGGGCAAAAAGAAGGAAGAAAAAGCATTCTTGGGCTATGAATTTAGTAATCGCCGAGGTTATGAGGGCATTCACCCAATTCAGAGGAGCAAGACGATTGATGACTGCACGAAAATGTTTGATCCACTAAATCAAGATAACTCTGAAAAAGCCAATTCATACATTTATAAAGCGTTTTTAAACGGTAAAAACTTGGAAGTGGTTGAGCCGATGAAGAAACATGTTTTTTATTCCGACCTGATTGATATGATGACTTTTGATAGGGTCGACTTTGAAAAAACTATTTCTTTGACTCTAAAAAAAACTTCAAAGATTGAAAGTAAATGGGAAATAGTAAGATTGGGAGAAAATGATGTTTGTAAAATAATAGGAGGATTTGCTTTTAAAAGTGAAAATTTATCTGATGCTAAGCATGATAAATTTTTACCAGTTATAAAAATTGCAAATATCCAATTCGGAAAAGTGGATATTGAAAATGTTCAATATCACAAATACAGTGATGATTTGAAAAAGTATCTTATAAATAAGAATGATATTTTAGTTGCAATGACAGGTGCGACTGTGGGCAAGGTTGGAATATCGCCTAGTGGAAGTTTGCTTTTGAATCAAAGAGTTGGAATTATTAAAGAAGAAAATCGGATATTAAAGAAATATCTGCTGATCTTGCTAGAACAAGACGATTTTTATAACTATTGCCAAAATACAGCTTGGGGAGGCGCGCAAGGAAACATATCTCCAGATCAAATTTTGGAATACAAAATCCCTATGCCTCCAAAAGAAATTCAAGAAAAAATTGTAAAAGAATTAGAAAAATTGAAAGGAATAGAAAATAAAATTTCTGATCAACTTTTTGAATATGAAAATAAAATCAAAAAGTCATTAAAATCATCTTCAAAAACTACAAAAACAAGAATTGGCGATATTTTAACATTGGAGTATGGCTCTGCTTTACCTGAAAGAGATCGAGTAGAGGGAGAGTACCCAGTTATAGGCTCAAATGGTATTGTTGGATATCATAATACTTTTTCGGTAAAAGGCCCTTCTATAATAGTGGGTCGCAAAGGATCTGCTGGCAAAATTACATGGATTGATAAAAATAATTTTCCAATAGATACTACTTTTTATGTAAATAAAACCAGCAACGAAGTTGATTACAAATATATCTTTTATGTTTTAAAAGATATTGATTTAGAAAAATTATCTTTAGGTGCAGGTGTTCCAGGATTAAATAGGAATGATGTTTATAATCAAAACTATAATTTCCCAAGCCTAGAAGAACAGCAAAAAATAATATCTCAAATTAAAAAAATTGAAGATCAGATTTCGAAATTAAGTAAGGACTTACAAAATATTAGAAATCAAAAAGCAGAAATTTTAATAAAATATTTATAATCTT
Source organism: Candidatus Moraniibacteriota bacterium (assembly GCA_049303905.1). Lineage (GTDB taxonomy): Bacteria > Patescibacteriota > Minisyncoccia > Moranbacterales > UBA2206 > UBA2206. The sequence continues at coordinate 16,176 of JBAQNP010000012.1, read as the reverse complement.
TGCACATAATAGAAACAAGTGAAAAAAAACTTGGCATATATTGTTTTGGAAATAAAGACTGAATTGGATAAGCAAGAAGAAATGAAGAAAAAAATCGAAGCGGAGAGGAATAAGATTGATGAGATTATTGAAAAGGCGATAATGTAGTGAATAATATTTTAAAAACAAATAGTCAGTAAAGTGGTCGATGCTGCTGGGAAGAAAAAGGGGCCAGATACCTTTTTGAGATTTAGGGGATAATTCTTGTTAAGTAACATGTTAAGTAACACTTTTTTCAAAAGAATGTTGATAGGATATCTAAATATTATGCCAAATTGGAAAAAAAGATTATTAATTATAAAAACTATGCAACAAAAAAATGCAAGCAAAAATTTAATTTCTTTTTGTGGATTATATTGCGGGGAGTGTGGGAAATATAAAAGCGGAAAATGTCTGGGGTGTCAGAAGAATGAGAAGGCTAGTTGGTGTACGGTGAGAAAATGTTGCATGGAAAATGGAAAACTTAGTTGCGCGGATTGCGCCGTTTTTGCGATTGCGTCGGAGTGCAAAAAATTTAACAATATTTTCTCCAAACTTTTCGGTTTCATTTTTGGTTCCGACCGCCAAGCTTCAATTGATATGATCAAAGAAAAAGGCTACGATGCCTATGCGCAGGAGATGGTTCGCCGTGGCATGCAATCTATGAAGAAGAAATAATTAAGTTATTTGTTTTAAATAAAATGGAGAATTCACCTTTTGCAAATATGATGGAAGTAGCTCTTAAAAAAGCTGGAGTTAAAAAAGAATCACTTCCAAAAGAGCATCCTGAGAATAAATTATTTTTGGAGATTGACGAAATCCCCAATGAAATAATAGAGAAAATAAAAAATGTTTTTGAAAAAATAAAAGAAAGTCAAATGGAACTACCATTTTTTCATATAACTCTTGAAGCTATTGAATCGAAAGACGGAACAAAGAGGACTGGTTTTATTGAAAATATTAAGCAAGAAGGATTTTCTATAAATACTAACGGTGCTATCTTAGTAAAGAGAAGTCGAGAAAACGGCACACAGGTAGCTTCCTATGAAGATATTTTAGAAAAGCCGGAATTATTTATCGATGATGTATATTTAATTTTAAAAAAATTTATTCACCATGGCATAAGAACGAATAAATTAAAATTGGGATATAGTAATAAAACAATAAAATCAGAAAATTATTCAAGACTTGGGAAAGGTCATCCCGCGTTAGTAATTCTTGATCGCACTGGAATTCCAATTAAAAGAGGTGTTGACGGAGACGAACATTATGTTTTACAGAGATGGGTAAGTCCAGATAAAATTATTGGTACGACAAGTGTTGATTTGTTAGATTTAGAGGACAAAGAACAGCTTTTAGTTAAGGCAAATAATGTCCTAGAGCTTATAGATGGATATATTAAAAATAGATAACATTTTCTTTCTATGAAATACATCGACAGAATTTATGGGGAATTTGAAATAACCGAGCCGGTGGTTTTGGAAATAATTCAAAGTCCGGAGATACAAAGGCTTAAGGGCGTTGATCAGGTTGGTTTTTTTGAGCCACACTTTCCTGGAACAAGACATTATCGCTTTGAGCACTCGCTGGGTGTCTATCTTTTGCTCAAAAAATATGACGCGCCAATCGAAGAACAAATCGCGGGGCTTATTCATGATGTTTCTCATTTGGTTTTTTCTCATGTAGCAGATTACTATTTTTCAACTGGATCGCAAGAAAAACAAAGCCATCAAGATAATTCTTTTGAGGATTATGTTAAAAACTCAAGTTTGCCAAAAATTTTAGAAAAATATAACTTTGATTTGGAATATATTTTAGATGACAAAAATTTTCTCCTTAAAGAAAACAACATCCCAGATATCTGCTCGGATCGAATCGATTATTCTTTGCGAGAAGCAGTAATATATAAAATAGGTAATAGGGAGGATGTTAAATATTTTCTGAAAAATTTGAAAGTGGAAAACAAACAGTGGATTTTTTCTGATTTCGAGAATGCTCAAAAATTTGCCGAATATTTCAAAATATTAAATGAAAAACATTATTGTGGGATTCCATCTGCAGTTATGTTTAAAACAACAGGTGAATATATGAAATATGCATTTGATAAAAAATATATCCTTCCTAATGATCTAAATAAAACAGATGATGAAGTATTGGAAAAAATTTCCAAGCATTTGAAGGAAGATGAAAAACTTCAAAAATTATTCGATCGAATGAATAATAAAGTTAAGTATAAAAACGATCCCAATGATTTTGAGGAGAGGATTGTTTGCAAATCGCGCGTGATTGATCCTTTGTGTCATCATGACGGAAAAGTTATGAGAGTTTCTGAAATAAATTTAGATTGGAAAACAATCATAGAAGAAGAAATGAAGCCAAAAGAATACTTTTTGAAATTCCTAGAATAAAAATTAAGAAAGTTTATTTTGTCATGCTGAATAAATTTTAAGTATCTAATTAATTAAGTATAGATCCTGAAACAAGTTCAGGATGACAACCTTTTGGGGATAGCCTGTGTATAACTTTTTTAGAAAGCGCCTAAAATGGGCGTTTTTTTGTTGTTTTAAAAATAGAAAAAAGTGTTGACCAATGAGGCGTGGTGGGGTAAAATAGATTTGTAGTCTATAAAAGTGTAGCAAAGTGGGGAAATGACTAATCCCGCACAAAATTCCAATAAAGATTTTATAATTTATTTGGTTTCGTGTGTGTGGTCGCCTACGGCTAATTTTAAAAATAATTTAAAATTTTGAGAGCGAATTTTTGCGGGATGCTCAATTTTGTATCCACTCGCTTCGCTCGCAGACAAAATTGGCATGTTCATAGGAGAATACCAACATTCTATTGATCCGAAAAAAAGATTGGCGGTTCCAAGTAAATTTCGCAATGATTTGAAAAATAAAATAGTGCTCACAAAAGGTTTGGATAAATGTCTCATTATCTACCCAATGAAAGTTTGGCAAGAGTTGGCGGAAAAACTCGGAACACTGCCAATAGGAGAATCATCCACACGAAGTTTTGTTCGTTCAATGCTCGCAGGCGCCGTGGATTGTGAAATTGATAAACAAGGAAGAATTTTGATTCCAGATTTTTTGAAAAGTTATGCTGATCTCGACAAAAATGTCATTATCGCGGGAGTGTATAACCGACTGGAAATTTGGGATGAAAAGAAATGGGATGGATACAAAAAGAATGCTGAAAAAAACACCGATGAAATTGCAGAGCAGTTGGGTAAATTAGGGGTGTATTAAAAATTTTCAATTTTCAATTTTCAATTTTCAAACAATTTCCAATGATTTAATTTTCAATTCAAAAATTAATCATTAATAAATTTAAAATTGTTTAGAAATTAGAAATTGAAAATTAGAAATTCCAAAGAAATGTCTGTTCATAAATCTGTACTGCTTAAGGAAGTTATCGAATCGCTTAATCTAAAATCAGAATCTGTTGTAGTTGACGCTACTTTTGGTGGAGGTGGTCATTCGAAAGAAATTTTAAAAATAATTAATAGTGGAAAACTGATTGGAATTGATGCGGATGAAAAAGCAATTGAAGAATCGGATTTGAAAAGTGACGAGAGAGTAATCCTAATTAATGATAATTTCGAGAATTTAGAAAATATTTTAGAAAAAATTGGAATAGAAAAAGTTGATGCGATACTGGCTGATCTGGGTTGGTCGAGCGATCAACTTGTCGGCAAAGGAATGAGTTTTCAAAAAGATGAGCAATTGGATATGCGACTTTCTGAAAGTCAAGAAATTTCAGCCAAAAACATAGTTAATGAATATGAACAAAAAGAGTTAGAAAGAATAATCAGAGATTATGGCGAAGAAAAATTTTGGAAAATTATTGTTAAAAAAATTATTGAATATAGAAAAGAGAAAAAAATAGAAACGACTCAGGAATTGGCAGACATTGTGAAAAATGCCATTCCGGAAAAATTCAGGCATAGCAAATTGAATTTAGCCACCAAAACTTTTCAGGCTCTGCGAATTGAAGTCAATCAGGAACTGAAAAATTTAGAAAAGTTTATCCCGCAAGCGATTGAAAGACTAAAGCCGAAAGGTCGGCTCGCGATAATTTCGTTTCATTCATTAGAAGATAGAATAGTTAAGAATATTTTTCGGGAAAATGCTAGGGGATGCATTTGCCCACCGGACTTTCCGCAGTGTGTTTGCGGAAAGAAACCGAAAGTTGTAATCATCACAAGAAAGCCAATCGCGCCAACTGATTTGGAAGTTAGCGATAATCCAAAATCAAGAAGCGCCAAACTTCGGGTGTGTGAGATTCTTTACTAATTACTAATCAGTACAAATATACGAATGTACAAATAGAATTAAATTCCGAAATGTTTATTCGTAAATTAGTATATTTGTATAAAATTCGTAATTCGTAAGATAGGAGACAAAATAAATATAAATAAACAATTTAAGCACATTTAATTTTCAGGGGGACTGAAATTTAATGTCGAGAGTTTTAACCATCAATAGAAATGCTCGCAAGAGAACGGTTGGCGCATCATTGAATTGCTCTGTTTTTAGCATGCGAGAAAATGCGATGGCGAAACGAGCCGTTTCTCAAAATTGCCGAGGCAGTGTGACATTTAGCCCGAAATCAGTGATGGTACTTTTAGTTTTCATGATATTTGCATTTGGCTCATTCTATCTCTACCAAGTTAATGATTTGGCGACTAAGGGCTATGAGATTAGAGACATTGAAAATCAGATCAAAAAACTCAAAGCGGACAATGAAAAAAACAAAATTCAGGAAGTAGAATTGAAATCAATGCAGAATATTGAAAAAGCGGCGGAGGATCTTAATTTGGTTAGTTCCAAGGGTTCAACTTTCATAAATCTCAAAGGTCCGGTAGCAATGAAATAATATTATGGCAAATATAGCTTCGAAAGATTCAAGAAACGGAAAATGTAAGATAAAAAAATATTCCGATTCGAGAATCTATATATTATTTTTACTAATTTCTTTTTTTGCTTTCTCGATAATTTTTCGGCTCTATAATTTGCAAATACTTTCCCGTGATTATTATCGGGATTTATCAGAAGGTCAGCATTCTATTTTTTCCAATTTAATTCCAGAACGCGGAGAGATATTTTTGAAAGACAAGGATGGGGATTATCCTGTGGCGGTGAACAAGAGCACTAAAATGGCTTTTGCTGTTCCGCGAGAAATGAATGATTCAAAAAATGTGGCGGAAGTTTTGTCCAAGACTCTTGGACTAGACGAAGCAGAACTCAAAGAAAAACTCGGGAAAGAAGATGATATGTATGAAGTTTTGAAACATAGGCTTAGCGAAGAGGAGATAGCTAATTTGAATAATTTGAAATTAGACGGAGTGCATTTATCAGACGAAAGTTTTCGCTATTATCCTGGTGGAGAATTAGCCTCGCAAGTTTTGGGTTTTATTGGCTGGAAGGGAGAATCTTTTGGCGGACGTTATGGAATTGAAAACTATTTTGACAAAGAGCTTATCGGCCAAGAAGGAAAACTTTTTCAAAATAAGGATAATTCTGGTCGTTGGATTCCGACTGGCAAAAAAGAATTGACCAGCGCGCAAAATGGTGACGATTTAGTTCTCACAATTGATCGCATTATCCAATATCAAACAGAAAAAATTCTCAAAAGCGCAGTGCAAAAATTTGAAGCCGATAGGGGCACGATAATAGTTATGGATCCGCCGACAGGAAAAATTTTGGCCCTTGCTAGTTATCCATATTTTGATCCAAATAATTATCAAAGTGAAGATTTAGAAAAATTTAGGAATATCGCAGTGAGCGACGCCTATGAATCGGGCAGTGTTTTCAAAACTTTCACCCTGGCTTCAGCTATTGATGACGGAAAAATTTCTCCGCAGACAATCTATACGGATACTGGTGCGGTAAAAGAAGCGGGATATACCATGAGAAATTCTGATTTGAAAGCATATGGATTGCAAACGATGACCCAGGTTTTGGAAAAATCACTAAATACGGGAGTGATATATGCAGAAAAACTCTTAGGAAATGCTAATTTTGCGGATTATATAAAGAGATTTGGTTTTGGAGAAACAACCGGTATTGAACTTCCAGGAGAGAGTGCCGGAAATATTACTAACTTAAAAAACAAGAAATCGGATATAAATTTTTTCACGATATCTTTTGGACAAGGGATAACAGTGACGCCAATTCAGCTGACTAGCGCATACAATGCCATTGCCAATGGCGGAACACTTATGAAACCACAAATTGTGGATAGAATAATTCATAGTGATGGCAGTGTTGAGGAGGTTGCTCCACAAGAAGTTCGAAAAGTTATTTCACAATCGACTGCCAATCAAGTTTCGCAAATGTTGGAAAGTGTGGTATTGGTTGGGCACGGAAAAAGAGCGGGTGTGCCAGGATATAAGGTAGGGGGAAAAACTGGTACGGCTCAAGTGGCTAGCTCAGAAAAAAAAGGCTATGAAGAAGGGAAAAATATTGGATCGTTTGCTGGTTTTGCTCCGCTGGATAATCCGCAGTTTACAATCCTGGTTCGTATGGATGATCCAAAAGCTGTGGAGTGGGCAGAATCTAGCGCGGCACCAACGTTTGGAGAGTTGATGAAATTTTTGTTGGATTATAAAAATATCAAACCGACAGAAAAATTTACTGATGCTGATCTGAATGCTTTTCGCCAAACGCATACCCTGAATGAATATTTTATTGATAGTAAAAAAGATAAAAAGGAAAAAGAGGAAAAGGACAAAAAAAATGAAGAGTCAAAACTATAAATCTAAAAAAATAATACTACTGGAAAAAACCTTGCGTGTCATGGCGGTTTTGATGCTCAAAAAATATAAACCGCGCGTCATTGGCATTACTGGCTCAGTTGGTAAAACTTCTTCCAAGGAAGCTATTTATGCAGTTCTCTCTAATCATTTCCGCGTGAGAAAAACTGAAAAAAATTATAACAACGAAATTGGTTTGCCTCTCACGATAATTGGCACCGAGAGTGGCGAAAGATCTTTTTGGAAATGGCTGGGAATATCTTTCAAATGGTTGGCTTTCATCATCTTTCCTTTGAAATATCCAGAGATTTTGATTTTAGAAATGGGCGCCGATCGACCAGGGGACATTGGATATCTAACCAGTTTTATTTTGTGCGAAGCGTCAGTTATCACGGAAATTTCTGGCAGTCATTTGGAGTATTTCAAAACTGTGGATAAAATTGCCCAGGAAAAATGGACGCTGGTGGATAATTTAGCGCTCAAGGGCTTTGCAGCGATAAATTTAGACAATTCAAAACTTAAAAAATTAGCCAGTCAAAATAAGAGAGGCGATATAACATTTTTGACTTTTGGTTTTTCGCCGGAGGCGGATATCCAAGCAACAGATGTGTTATATAACTATTCCAATGGAGAATCTGGTGACAGCAAAGAAATCAAAGGGCTTTCTTTTAAACTTAATTATAAAGGCACGAGCATTCCAGTGCGACTGAATAATATTTTGGCTAAGCACAATATTTATGCGGCGCTTAGTGCGATTGCTATTGGATTGGCGTTTAAACTTAATTTAGTAGAAATTGCGGGAGCGCTCGAAAATTTTTCTATGCCAACTGGTCGAATGAATTTGATTTCCGGCATCAAGAACACTTCTATTATCGATGATACCTATAATTCTTCGCCTATCTCAGCTATTTCCGCGCTGGATGTCCTGAAAGATATTAAAGCGTCCAGAAAAATCGCCGTGATGGGGGATATGTTGGAACTTGGAGTAGAAATGGAATCGGGGCACAAAGATGTGGCCAAGAAATTTTTGGAAATTAAAAATGGAATATTTTTTGCAGTGGGTGAGAGAATGCAATTCGCCGTAGAAGAACTCAAAAAACATAACATCAGCCAAGATAGACTTTTTGTTTTTTCTGATCCAATGAGCGCCGGGAAAAAATTACGCGAAATAATTGAGCCAGGGGATTTGATTTTGATCAAAGGTTCGCAGGCTATGCGTATGGAAAAAGTAGTAGGGGAAATTATGGCCGAGCCACAAAAATCCGACGAACTTCTTTGTCGACAAAGTGAAGTTTGGAAAAGTATTCCGTGGAAGAAAATTTAATTCAAGAAATTTGGCAAATGCATGGAAATAAATCGGGTTAATTTGGGGGAGGCAATCCGATCAAAGAAAAAACTCCGAGATGGAAATCTCGGAGTTTTTAGTTTTTGACCACAAAGCATATTTAAAGTAGAATTAATATAGATATTATTTTTTAATAAAATCAATAATCCATGAAAAATTTTCCTTTTGAAGGAAGTGTTCCTAAATCAATAGACAAGCCAAACTCACTTAAATCTGAGCATCTTAAGGAGGACGTAAAGCCAATCTTAGTTTGTGCTGGTAAACCTGATAATTTCAAGGATAGCTTGCTTTCTGATGAGAAAATCTTAAAATTAGAAAATCCTTCCAAAACAATGCATGTGGATTTTTCCTTAAAAAGTGTTCCAGATTTAATTAAAAGGGGTTATGGAAAAAGTGGAGAAGTTAGCTCATATGTGATTTCTGAAATAAATAATTTTGATAAAATATCCAAGGGTTTTGTTAATTGCACAGGCGTTATAATAGCTGGCAAAGACAAAGAGACAGGGGAGGATATTTCTATTCTGAGTCATCAATATCCGAAATATTTTTTATCTGATGAAATAAAGAAGAAAAAATTTTTAGATGATTTAAATGAAAAAATCTATGAAATAAAAGAAAGGAGTGAAAGAAATTCAATTGACGCAGTCATTTTTGGTGGAAACTACATAAAAGATAAAGAAGATCATAAAAAAAATTATTTAAATTCTATCTCATTATTATCAAAAGAAATATCAACAATATTAGGTTTTGAGCCTGTGGTTATATCAGGACCAAAAACTGGTCCAGCTGAAGAGCATATTTATTATATTAATGATGATAGAAAACTCTATTTATTTAAAACTGAGGTTGATAATAAATCTTCCGAGCCATTTTTGCCAAGTGATATAAAAAAACAAGAAGAAAAATGGATGGAATAAAAATTATTTTTGATAAAATAAAAAAATGGAAATAACATCAATTGAATTTATAAGGGGTATCATCGGACCAAACAGAGCTTTGGAAAATAGTTTTTCGCAAGTGGCTTTTATCGGTAGGTCGAATGTGGGAAAATCCAGTGTGATTAATTCACTAACAAAGCAAAAAAAACTAGCGCGAACTAGCGCGCATCCAGGAAGAACACAACAAATAAATTTGTTTTTAATTAACAATTCTTTCTATCTCTTGGATTTGCCAGGATATGGCTATGCCAAAACTTCCAAAGAAAATCAAGGGGAACTCAAAAAAATTATCCACGGTTATCTGTTTGAATCAACATACAAACAAAAAAAGGTAGTGCTCATTATCGATGCGAGTGTGGGTCCAAAAGAAATTGATTTGGAAATGCTGGAACTCTTGGAAAAGAACAAAAAAAATGTGGTGATTTTAGCCAACAAGGTGGATAAAATAAAACCTTCGCTTTATAAAAAACAATTTGAATATATTCAAGAAAAAATCGGTCCGCACTTGATCATTCCCTACAGCGCCAAAAAAGATATCGGTCGAAAAGAATTACTTCGTGAGATTGCATAAAGTTATCCACAGCCCAAGATTTGCCAAAATTATATAGGGTGATATAATATCATTAGAAATTATTATTGTAAGAAAAAAATAATGCCATTTTTTAATGATTTAGATTTAGAAAACTGGAAAGAATCGGAAATTTTGACGGATAGTCTTTGGATAATTCCAGAAAGAGATAAAACCGGAAAACATAATGGTTTTTATCATGGGAATTTTATTCCACAAATTCCACACCAGTTAATTTTAAGATATACAAAGAAAAATGATATTGTTTTCGATCCATTTTTTGGCAGTGGCACAACCGCCTATGAAGCAGAAAGTTTGAATAGAAATTTTATTGGAATTGATATCCAGAAAAAACTTGTAGATTATGTAGAAAAAAATATTGAATCAAAAAATAATTTTTCAGATTTAATCATCGGCGATAGTACAAAAATTGAAACTTTTAAAAAAGCAAAAGAAATTTTAAAAAATTACAAAAAGAAAAATGTTCAATTGGCAATTTTACATCCGCCATATGCAGATATAATTAAATTCAGTGATTTAAAAGATGATTTATCAAATGCCAAATCACTGAAGGAATTTTTAACAAAATTTGCGGAAGTTTTAAAAAATACAATTGAAATTTTAGAAAAGGGTAGATATTTGGCAATTGTCATTGGTGATAAATATACCGCTGGGCAATGGATTCCATTGGGATTCTACTGTATGAATGAGGCACAAAAATTAGGACTAACGTTAAAAAGTGTTATAATTAAAAATATGGCGGGCAATAGAGCTAAGCAAAACAAGGAAGGGATTTGGCGATATCGCGCACTTTCAAGCGACTATTATATTTTTAAACAATTTCAATATGCACAATAGCAATGATACAACTTATTCTGAGGCGATAGAAAAAATAATGTTAAACAATGGTTATTTTGCACCATTGAAACTTTTGTATAAAGAAATTTGGAATTACAAAGATAAATCAAAAATTATTGGAAAAACTCCGGATTATACAATTCAAGAAAGGGTTCAGCGCGACAAGCGATTTACAAGAATTGGTTTGGGCGTTTATGCTTTAACTGAATATTTAAATAAATTACCGAAACAAATTGAACCAAAAAATGAAACAGAAAATAGAAATATAAAACACGCGGCTATGCAGGGTATGCTCTTGGAAATTGGTAATATAAAACCAGAGGTTGAGGATACTTATACAAATGATAAGAAATGGATTTTTCAAAATAAAACACTCGGTAGTTTGGCAACGCTTGATATGGTGCCAGCGTTTACTTATGGAAGAATTATAAAAGAAAGCGCAAGTTTTGCTGATGTTATTTGGTTTAATGATAGAGGTTTTCCTCATAAAATTTTTGAAGTGGAACATTCTACAGACTTTCGTGATGCTTTTATTAAATTTATGGAATTGCAAGATTTTATTAGTGAATTTTATTGTGTATCATCAGAGGACAGAAAAATAAAATTTGAAAGAGAAAAAAGTAAAACCGCCTTTAAACCAATAAATGATCGATTAAAATTCTTAACTTACGAGCAAGTTGAGAATGATTACCAAAATATTTTAAAGAAAACTTATATTTAATTTTTTTAAATTATGAAAAATAAATTACTTGCCAGATTTAAACATTATCGCAATGATATAATAAAAGCTTTATTTGAAATTGTAAAAAAATGTCCAAATGAATCCATAATGTTAAGTGAATATCCCGTTGAGTTAAAGGTAGAAGATAATGGACAAATTTTTCAATATCGTTACAAAATGCTCAGCATACAAAATAATGTATTAATAATTCATTATACTAGCGAAGAAGAAATGTCTTCACCAGAATATGAAAATGTTGATGATATATCTTTGTTTTCTCTAGATGAAATATTCAGTATAATAAATCATATGCAAGATTAAATCACTCGTCGTTATTTTGTTTGCTAGTATTAGAATTGTTAATTATTGGAAGATATTTCAAATTGAAAAATGTGGTGATATTTTGTATTTAGATCCGCCATATAATCACCGACAATATGCAACAAATTATCATATGCTTGAAACCATTGCCAAGTATGATAGCCCAAAAATTCACGGAAAAACTGGCTTGCGAGAATACCAGAGTCAAAAATCATTGTACTGCTCAAGATCACAGGTCAAAAAAGCGTTTAAAGATTTGATTTTGAAAGCAAAAACAAAGTATATTTTTTTGAGTTATAATAATGAGGGCTTGATGACATTAGATGATATTAGAGAAGTTATGAGTCTGCGTGGCAAATACGGAAATTTTACAAAAGATTATAATCGTTTTAAGGCTGATAGAACAGAAAATAGAAAGTATAGTGCAAATAAAACTGTTGAATATTTGCATTATGTGGTTTGTGATTGATATATTGAGAATTGTAAAATTATTGAAAAGCAACTAAATAATTTATTTAAATATGTCTATAAAAAAAGAAAAAATACACGATAAAGGTAAATTAAAATCAAATCATAGATGCGGATTGTGCGGAAAGAGTAAAAATTTAGTCAAAACTGATTGTTGTGGTAATTGGATTTGTAATGATGAGAATAAGTATAAACTTTTTTCGTATGCGAGAAATAGTTGTTCAAGAAATCATGGGCGTTTTACTTTATGCGCGTATCATAAAAACGAGAATCACAAAGGAGACTGGAAAACTTGCAAAAAATGTCTAGTAAGTTTTGAGCATGAACTAGAAATGTATGTTTGGTATGGAACAAATAAATATAATTTTGAAAAATTGGAAAATCCTCCTGTTTTCAAGCCGACTTATTGTACAAAATGTGGTGAAAAATTAATTCTTCCCGATGGCGGTTTTTCTGTTTTATGTGGAGTATATTATTGTGAAAATTGTGAAATGACAGAAGCGGAGCGAGAAAAAATAATTAGTGGTTATAAGAAAAAAAATAATCTAATAAACTAAATAAAAACTATGTCAAAAAAAGCAAAAAAAGAGGTGGTTGTGGTGAAGGAACTTTCACAGGGTGAGTTGCAAAAGTTGGCGCATTTGGGCACTAAAGAGGCGATTGAGAAGATTGAAAAATATATCAAGACAGAAAAGGATTATGAAAAACGCTCTTATGCGCAAATGGCGTTGGAAGAGTGTGAAATGTTTTATTATCAGCCAAAGAACGAAAAAGAGGAGGAAGAATTTATGCTAAGCGAATTGATTCGACAGCGAGAGAGTCGCATTGATGATCAAATGATGGAAATCGAAAAACTTAAATTAACATTAGAGAAATCTGCCTTAGAAGGAAAAGTGCATGAAAAAGTTTTGGCGAAACATAAAAACAAAAAAGAAGAGTGGAAATATAATTGGATGCAAGATTTTGTTTGCTATGAAGAAAATGAATTGCCAAAAATCAAGGAACAAATTGTCTATGATGAGGCGTGGATTGAAGAAGCTAAAAAAATGATTACAACCGAAAGATATAAAAATATGCCCGTTCGCCATCTTGGACATTTCAATTTCAACTTTGGCGAGGATTCTTTTGATGATAAAGAGGAGGGCTGTGAATACGGTGATGATTGCGATTGCGAGGATGTTTTTAAGGGGATGATGTAATAAAATAAGTAAAATAAAAATTAAAAAAACTCGCTTCAAGCCAGAATTGTAAGTATAATTTCTTGCGGGAGGTTGAGGGAGAAAAAGTATGTGCTTGTATTTAAATTGTCCTAGTGATTTATTGTTGGCGTTTATTTTCTGTGTTATATTTCTTATAATATCTTTACTTGTATTCCTTAAGCTAAAGAATGTATTTTTGTCAGGAGTCATTTTTTCAATATTAGCTAACATATTCTTTTTTCTATTAATTCTTTCGAGATCTCTTATTTTTCTTACATATCATATCGAATGGTTTCAATACGTCATTATTTTCTTTTGGCCTCTTTTAAATATATACCTAATTGTTAAATATTTTAAAAATAAAAAATAAAACAATGAAAATAATTAGAAAAAACTTATATCGTATTGTAATCTCGATAATAATTTTTACTTTAATTACGCCTGTAGATATGCGGGGAGTTTTGAATTTTTCCAAAGCGGCGGAAAATGAAATAGTTGGAAATATCACTTGGAATGAAAATCATACAATCGACGGAACACTCATTATTCAACCAGGGGCAACACTTATCATCAAAAATAATGCCACAATAACTTTTGGAGAAGGTTGGCCACGATTGATTGTCTTGGGAAATCTGTTTGTCAATGGAACAATTAAACATCCGGTCTATTTCAAAAAAAGTGAATCTTCTGGCGGATATTCAGTCAATATTGATGGTGGAGGAAAAGCTATTATCAAAAATGCTGACATTAGCGGAGGTGGTTTGGTAGCTTATCAGGTAGAAAATAATTTCAAATTTATAAACACCGCCTATGCTAACAATTATGAAGCGGGTCTTTTGGTAAAAAACGGCGAACTGGAAATTCAAGGCACAAAATTTCATGACAATAAAATGGCGGTAGGTGTGGAAAGTACCGCTAATGCGCAAAAAGTAAAAGTACAACGCTCATCTTTTATCAACAACGAATCTGATATATACAACGAAAGCAATTCGTCATACGCATTGAATGCGACGTATAATTGGTGGAATTCTGCAAATGGTCCTTCTAAGGAATGTTATACATATAATTCACAAGAAAATTGCTACTATGATAAGTTCTCTGGTTTTATTAATTTTGATCCTTATTTAACCCAAGAACAATTTCACGATCCGGTAATTATTATCCCAGGAATTTTAGGTTCTTGGAAAATAACTGACGGCGGAGATTGGAAAGCTGACCCAATTTTCAAAACTTATGAAAGCTTGTTTGAAACTTTCGAAAAAAATGGCTACGAAAAAGATAAGAATCTTTTTATCTTTCCCTATCAATGGCGCGATAGCAATATTAACAATGCCATTCTACTTAAACAAAAAATTCAAGAGATAAAAACAGCTAACAATTGGCCAAAAGTTGATGTGATTGCTCATTCGATGGGTGGACTTCTGACGCGCGAATATATTGAATCGGAAAATTATCAAGGCGACATTGATCAATTAGTAATGCTTGGAACGCCTAATGCCGGATCACCAGAGGATTATTTATTGTGGGATGGAGGAAAAATACCACCTTCCGATTCATCGATAACAGACCTAATGGCTTGGTTTATTTTCAAACAAGAAGCTAAAGAAGCTGGCTTTGATAGCATTTTCAAATATTTGCATAATCAACCAATTAAATCCGCGCAAGAGCTTCTGCCAACTTATGATTATTTATATGACCTAGCTTCAGAAAAAATGCGTTCATATGCAAACAATGAACATTATCCAAAAAATATTTTTCTAGACAATCTAAATACTCCGGAAAACATCATAAAAATGAATGCAGTGGTGGTGACAAATATTACGGGAAAATTGGATAATGACAAAACAATTACAAAAATAAGAGTGGGTAAACCGTCGGTTGACGAAAATTCTCTATGGGCACATGGTATGCCAGAAAATTTTGATGCACTCCTTGGCGATCATGGTTTGGAATATGGAAATGGCGATGGCACTGTTCCGGAAAAATCATCAGAAAGTGTCTCTTCTGATGAGCAAGTTGAAACAAATTTTTCACATGCAAAATTGCCAGACAAGACGGCAAAAACCGTCTTTAAAAAGATAACTGGAAATGACGCACAAAAAGACGTGCCATTTTTCAGTATTGATAAAATACTAGGTTTCTTTGTTTTCTCCCCAATCGACATCCAAATAATCTCCCCCAACGGAAAATGGGCAGGAAAAAACATAAATCATTTGGATGAAAATAATCAAATCGATGGTGCCTATTATTCCGGCTTTGACACAGAAAATGAATTTTTGACCATTCCTAATCCAGAAGATGGCGAGTATAAAATTATCACCGAGGGCACAGGGAATGGAGAATATAGAATTGAAATGGCTAAAATAACAGAAGATGAAAATGGCACAGCCAGTGAAATTACGGGAGAAATAAACGGCACCGCGGAAAACGGAATTCAAGAAGAAAAAACAGTGGAAATCTTGGAAGATAAAATAGATACCGGCGAAGAAGAAAATCAAGACACTACGCCTCCCAATATAAACATCACTAGCCCGCAAAATAAAATATATCCAAGTGATGAAACTATCCCGATAGAATTTTCCATCACGGATGATTCTTCCGGCGTAGACGAAGAAAAAACAAAAATATTTTTGAACGGTGAAATGTTTTCTCAAGATAAAATCGACGCATCCTATGTGAAAAAAGGTGAGCATAGCTTGAAAATATCAGCCGAGGATAAGGCGGGAAATTCTGTCGAGGAATCACTGACTTTCACAATTCAGCCAACTATTGATTCGATAATAAAAAATGTCGAGCATTATTATCAAGATAAACTTATCACTAAAAAAGCTACCTATAATTTCTTAGAAGCTAAGTTAAAAGTAATCAAAATCCAAAAAATGCTTTATGATGCGATAAATTTTAGTCCTTGGCCAGCACGCCTAAAAAATCAACTTCTCAAGAATATCGCCAGAAACATTAATCGCGACATAGATGTTCTCAT
>JBAQNP010000011.1:0-70195 GCA_049303905.1 Candidatus Moraniibacteriota bacterium | reverse complement strand
TGCGCGTTTCTCGCATTCCTGAAATTGGAATGGGAACGTATCCAGAATGGTATTTCTTGGTATGAACAGAAATGGTCGATATCTAGAATGGCAACTGCTGATTATTTGGCAAACGCGTAAGTCCTAGATATAATAAAAACGTGGAAACGCGACAAGAGAAACCAGAAATTAAATCTTAAAATAAAGATAATATTTTATCTTAATTTTGCATTATAAAACAATGAAACACGAAATTATTGAAAAACTTCATAAAAATTTCAATGACTATGCTCAAAAAACAGAGGATGGTTTGGAATTTTGGTTTGCTCGAGATTTACAAGTCTTGCTTGGATATGATCAATGGAAAAATTTTCAAAAAGTCATAGAGAAAGCTAAAATAGCTTGTCAGAACGCAGGTCTTGCTGTGGAGGATCAATTTGCCGACGTCGGCAAATTGATAACTGCAGGAAAAGGCGCAGAGCGAGAGATTGATGATATCGCGCTTACTCGACACGCTTGTTATTTAATTGCGCAAAATGGTGATCCAAGAAAAGAGGAGATCGCTTTTGCAATGGCTTATTTTGCTGTTCAAACCAGAAAACAAGAACTGATTGAAAAAAGAATATCAGAAATAGAAAGATTGACTTTTCGTGAAAAACTTACCAATTCAGAAAAAGAATTATCAGGAATTATTTATGAAAGAGGTATTGATAATCTTGGCTTTGCGCGTATTCGAAGCAAGGGAGACCAAGCACTTTTTGGTGGAAATACAACCCAAGATATGAAAAAGAAACTGGGAATCAAGGATAGTAGAGTACTGGCTGATTTTTTGCCGGCTATAACGATAAAAGCCAAAGATTTTGCCAATGAGATTACTAATTTCACATTGAAACGCGACACGCATATTCGCGGAGAACAACTCATCACTTCTGAGCATGTAAAAAATAATAAAAGTGTGCGTAATCTTCTAGCAGAAAAAGAAATCTACCCGGAAACATTACCAGCTGAAGAAGATGTGAAAAAAGTTGAAAGAAGAATAAAATCAGAAAACAAAAAGATGTTAAAGGGTGGAAATAAAAAGAAAAAATGAAATTTAATTTCTCCTAAAACTCGGTTTTAGGAAAGGGTCATCATCTTCCATAAAAAAGCAAAATAGTATATAATAACGATAGGAAAAGCAAATAAAAACTAGCCAGAAAAAATGAAAAATAAAATAAATTACTCTCTCTCTCTCTCTCTCTCTCGACTAATCCTCGAACACCTTTTGATTCGAATGCTATTTTTACGCACCAGTAATTTTACTGGTGATTTTTAATTTTTATTTAAAAATATTATGAAAAAACTAAAAAACCTCAACAAACAAAAAAAGACCATAATCTACGGGGTTGCGCTTCTGACAATAGTAAGTCTTTCTTTTCTGACCTATAACTTCATCGCCAAAGGTGCCACTTATGGTTGGCTTCAGGCGACTTGGTCAGGGGGAGCGGATGAAAGCGCGGTTGCCAATCACACCAGCAATCAATCCGGTTGGACAAAGTTTTTTTCTAAAGACACGAATGTTGACACAAGTAATGATCAACTCACGCTGAGTTCGGGGAGTTCAAGTGTGACGGATACGACGACGGCAAATTTTGACGCGGGAACAAATACTAATGGTGATATGCCAATTGTTCACACTGGCGATGAATTGAAACTTTCTTGGACTTGCGGAACTAATAGCGTTGTCTATTCCGGCGAAACTTATCCCACTGTCCTCATTAACGGTCAATGCTGGATGACAAAAAATTTGAATGTCGGCACAAGAATCGCTGGAGCATCTAATCAAACCAACAACTCCACTATTGAAAAATATTGTTATTCCAATCTAGATGCCAACTGCACCACCTACGGCGGACTCTATCAGTGGGACGAAATGATGCAATATAGCGAAACCGCTGGAACGAAAGGAATTTGTCCGACCAGTTGGCACATTCCAACTGATGCGGAGTGGTACGCATTGGAAAATTATCTGAAAGACGGTGGTCAAACTTGCGTTTCCACTCGAAGCACAGTTTGGGATTGTTCTACCGCTGGAGGAAAAATGAAAGAAGCAGGCATAACTCATTGGACGACGCCCAACACGGGAGCTACCAACTCTTCCGGCTTTACCGCTTTCGGTGCCGGCTACCGCAATACCGATGGCACTTTCAACTATCTCGGCACGTACGCGTTCTTCTGGTCTTCTTCGGTGTCCGGCAGTAATGCTTGGGGTCGGTCTCTGCATTACTCATTCGCCACGGTCTATCGCAATGAGTATGCCCAGGCGTACGGTTTTAGTGTCCGTTGCCTCAAGGATTGATTTTAATTTATTTGATTCATTTGGATTCATTTGTATTTATTTTCTTCCGCCGTGAGGCGGTCGGGATAAAATTAACAAGGTTTATGATTTATTCCAGTCTGCCAGTGCACAAAGCCAGTTATGATTTGCTTTTGGAAATATTTATTTTTTCCAAAGATTTGTCGCGAGAATATAAATATACGATTGGGCAAGATCTGAAAAAAGACACCATTGATTTGCTCGTGGGAATCTATCGAGCCAATAGAGAATATGACAAAAAAGAAATCATAGGTGAAGCAAGAGAAAAGTTGGAAATGGTCAGATTATATGTCAGAATTCTTCATGATTTGAAAGAAATCAACCTCAAAAAATTCACGCACATTAATTTGAAAATAGAAAATGTTTCCAAACAGTTGACAGGCTGGCAAAAAAGCCAAAAGTGATTTTCGGGCCAGAATTATTTTTGCTACGGTGAAAATAAGTGAGCCTAAAAATCAATCCAACAGTCCTCTGGCAAAAAATGTCAGGAATGCAAAAATTCAATTTATCCAGTAGGATGATTTGATCAACAAGCGACTGTTAGGGCTTGCCGGCAACCGCAATACCGATGGCACTTTCAACAATCTCGGCACGAACGCGAACTTCTGGTCTTCAACGGTGTCCGGCAGTAATGCTTGGAATCGGAATCTGAATTACACGAACGCCACGGTCAATCGCAATGAGAATGACCAGGCGAACGGATTTAGTGTCCGATGCCTCAAGGATTGGTCTATTTCGCAAAATAAATTTCCCTCCGTTTATATAAAAATGGAGGGAATAGCGAGATTATTAAAAATTTTGTATGAATGAAAAATTATTAGAAGACTTATTTCAAGCATATTTTGATGCCCGAAAAAACAAGCGGAAAACTTTCAGCGCTTTGAAATTTGAAGAAAAGTTTGAAGAAAATATTTTCAAATTATATGAGGAAATTGTTTCTGGCCAATATCAACCTGGGAGAAGCATTTGTTTTGTGGTGGATCGTCCGATAAAAAGAGAAATTTTTGCCGCCGATTTTCGCGACAGAATTGTGCATCATTTTATCTATAACTATATCAATCCGATTTTTGAAAAACATTTCATTTATGATTCGTATAGTTGTCGGGTTGGCAAAGGAGTGCGCTGTGGGATAAAAAGAGTGGATCATTTCATTCGTTCCTGTTCGCAAAACTACCAGAAAGATTGCTATATTTTGAAACTGGACATTAGTGGATATTTTATGTCAATTAATAAGGATATTTTGTATAATCAAGTGAAAAAAAGAATACTTTTGCAAAAAGAAAAAACCGGATTGGATTTTGATTTGAAACTTGTTTTGGAGCTTATCAAAAAAACAATTTATTGTGACCCGACTAAAAATTGCAAAATCAAAGGCAAAGCCAGTGATTGGGATAATTTGCCAAAATCAAAATCACTTTTCCATTGCGAGAAAAACAGCGGACTTCCGATTGGCAATTTGACTTCACAACTTTTCGGCAATGTTTATCTGAATGATCTGGATTATTTCGTGAGCTATGTTTTGAAATGCAAATATTATGGCCGATATGTAGATGATTTTGTCATCATCCATCAAAGCAAAGATTTCTTGAAAAAAATAATTTTGTCAATTAGGGAATATATTTTGAAAAATTTACTACTAAAACTTCATCCGAGAAAAATTTATCTCCAGCATTTTTCCAGAGGAGTAGATTTTCTTGGAGTTTATTTGAAGCCGTTTAGAATTTATATAAAAAACAAAAATAAAGGCAATGCTAGAAAAAAAATTGCCCATTGGAACAACTATCTCTGCCAAAAAAAGAACTCACTAAACAGAGAAGAGGCGGAAAGCTTTTTGTCATTTATCAATTCAATACTTGGAATGATGAAACACTATAATTCATATAATTTACGAAAAAAAATTCTCACCAAGGAGATTTCCATTCTTTTCTACAATTATTTTTATATTGATTTCAGATATTGCCGAATGTTCAAAAGAGATAATATATATTTTTAATCTATAAGCGATTCAGCGATGAAAAAGACAAAGATGTACAAATTAAAATCAATTTTTTCAGTAGCAATATTTTGTTTGGCGGTTTTTTGTTTTTTATTTTTAAAAACGGATAGCGCGAAAGCATCCGCTTATGAATCAACTTTTACTTCACGAGTAATGGATAATTATCACTCCTCGGTGGACTATGGAACAATCAGCTGGGGATTGAATGTTCCCGCTAGCACTTCTTTGGTTTTCAAAGTCAGAGCGGGAAATGTTGTGACGCCGGACGGCACTTGGACGGCTTGGTCGGCAGAACTCACTAATGGAAATTCCTTGGATGCTTATGATGGTTTGCGATATATTCAATATAATGTAGTTTTGGGAACAAATAATTTGTCCGCTACGCCGACCGTTTATGATGTTTTAATCACTACCAATACCGCCGTTCTAACTTCTTCCATTTTTGATTCACAGGATTCCAAAAATATCATCAACAGTTTGAGTTGGAGTGAAACTTTGGCGGGAACTTCTAATGTCGTTTATCAAATACGTTCTTCGGCGGATAATGCCACTTGGACTTCTTGGATGGGGCCGAGCGGAGGAACGGAAAGTTGGTTTTCTGATCCCAATGGGGGAGAACAAACCGCTTCCGCTTTTCGCGATCAAACCAGTGATCGATATTTTCAATATCGCGCCATCCTCATTGCTAATGTGGTGGGCGGAACTGATTTTCCAATTACGGATAATGTGAATGTGGACTATGAATTGCCGACGACAGCCATGAGAACTTATGAATCAACTTTTACCAGTTCAATCAAAGATACTGGTGCTTCAGGAAAAGATTATTTGAATGTGGTTTGGACGGATAATGTTTTGCCCAATACTTCTCTTTCGATCAAAGTACGAACGGATTCCAATTCTAATATGAGTACTGCTCCGGCTTGGTCAACTTGTGATTTGGTTTCTAATAACACTGACATTTCAAATAATAATTGCGTGGATGACGGTGAAAGATATTTTCAATATCAAGTTGTCTTAGGTACGGATGATTTGGCAAAAACTCCAGTGATGTATGACTTGGTGGTCTACTATGGCGATGCTGGCTCTCTTATTTCCTCCCCCTATGATTCCACCGACTCTGCCAATGCCCTCGGAGGAGTAAGCTGGGAAGAAGATGAAACATTGCAAGATGGCTCTCAAACAAAAATATATTTGCGCACCGGTGCCGACGCCACCGCACTTTCCGGCGCCAGTTGGACCGAAGTGGCGCTTTCAACTCCTAGCAGTTTGACCACTGGTTGTGAAAAAAACTCTACCGCAGTTTCTTGTGATCAAACAATTATTCCCGCCGGAATGAAAGATGGAACTGATGATCGATATTTCCAATACAAACTGGAACTTTCCAAAGGAATGGGTAATGCTCCGACAGTAGATGATATTCAAATGGTCTATGTAGTCAATGGCGCTCCTCAAATTCAAAATGTCACCGCCAGTCCTGATTCTTCCGGCAATGTCAATATTGCCTATGAAGCTCGTGATCCTGACACTTCCACGGCTACTTTGGTTAACAGGTATAAAGTGACTCCATCTTTTCAATATTCC
This sequence comes from Candidatus Moraniibacteriota bacterium, assembly GCA_049303905.1. Classification (GTDB taxonomy): domain Bacteria; phylum Patescibacteriota; class Minisyncoccia; order Moranbacterales; family UBA2206; genus UBA2206. The sequence continues at coordinate 64,283 of JBAQNP010000011.1, read as the reverse complement.
ATCGATGGCGGAACAAACTGGACTAATATTACTGCTGGTTGTCTTGGCGCAAATGATCTAGATCAAAAAACCGTCGAAGAAACAAACTTCTTGCCATACTCCGCCGTTTGGGATCCAGGTTGTGAATCGGGTATTGAAATTACCACTTATGAAACTGATACGCAAATTAAAGCGATAGTTAATGATGGTGAAGCCGCCAACAACACCGCCATCTTAGCTTCCACTAACTTCACCCTCGACACCAAACCACCCGTTATTACTGATGTGGATTTAGACGCTTCCGTTTCTCCCGCCCAAATCAACATTACATCCTCTGATGACTCTACCTATCAAATGAAACTCGCTCAAGGAGAAGATTCAGATGCTTGCCAAATCGCTCTTTCTTCTGCAAGTTACGAAACATATAATGCCACTCCCACCATCACTCCCGCTCAAGATCCATTCACCATTTGTCTCCAACTAAAAGACCAATACAATAACGAATCAAGCATCTCTTACACCACCTCCCCCGAAACCCCTACTGCTTTTATGGTCCAAGATACCACTAACACCCTTACCACTCCTAATGAATTTCGACTCTTCATTGCTTGGAAAGTATCCACTGATCCAAATTTTAATCGCTATGAGCTCTATCGCTCTACTGACAACAGCACTTTTAATCAAATCTTTTTCACCTACACTCAATCCACCAACTCCTATCCTGATAATACCGTAGTAGGAGACACTGAATATTTCTACAAAGTCAAAACAATTGATTCTAATAGTAACCAATCTTTCTTTTCAGAAACTGTCCAAGCCAAAGCTGATGGAATTCAAAACTATGGTGAAGGAGGAGGAGGCACATCTACCGCTCCGCCAATTATTTCCGATGTCCAAATCCCACCTTCTCCCATTTTCACTTCCCAGGCCACCATCACTTGGAGTACGGATGTTTTTTCTAATTCTACTGTCGGGTATTCCATCACCCCCGGATCATTCACTACTGAAGTTGGCTCTGATACAATGTATGACAATAGTTCCACCGGCCACTATGGACCGCACACTGTAGTGCTTACTAATCTCACTCCTGACACCGACTACTATTTCCAAGTCAAATCTACGGGCACTAATGCTATTACAGGCACTGACGATAACGCCGATAATAATCATCTTGGCTATCATTTCAAAACTCTCCCCGGACCAAAAATCACCAGTGGTTCTGTTTTAGTTTCTAAAACCACCAACACTTCAGCTACCATCAATTGGATTACTGACATCGCCGCTTCTTCTAAAATTAACTATTCTACCTTTTCAGATATGTCTAATGCAGAAAACTTCTTAGGTACCAGCCAAGATTCTACCAATCATGAAGTGACTATTACTGGACTTCTTCAAGGAACTAAATACTATTTCTATGCCCAATCAACTTACAATGGAGACACTGCTACTGACAACAACCAATATCCCATTAACAGCTATTACTCCTTTACTACTACGCAAGACCTTATTGCCCCAACCATTACTTTCAACTCCAACACTGATATTTCCAAAACCACCACTACCGCTAAAATCAATTTCACCACTAGTGAACAATCAACTTCAACTTTGGAATATGGAACAGACACTAGTTATGGCACTACGCTTACCAGTGATAATCTAAACATCAATCAAGTCTTTGATTTAGAAGAACTCACTCCTAACACCACCTATCATTTCAAAATTACTGCCACGGATGAAAACTCCAATCCTAATACTAACAGCAATACAGATTATACTTTCACTACTAACTCAGAAGAAACTCCCGACACTACCGGACCGACTATTTCTGATATTGTCGTGAGTGATATTAAGTATGACAGTGCGGTGGTGAGGTGGGTGACGGATGTGGTGGGGAATAGTTTGGTGGATTATGGAATAGCAGAGGAATATGCAGAGAGTAAAGGAAATGCTTCTACTGAATCAGTCACTGTTCATGAAGTTTTATTAAATGGCTTAAACTCAGTTACTACATATTATTTTAAGGTTTCTTCAAGAGATTCTGATGATAATCTTTCCACCCAAAACAAAGACGACTCAAATAATCTTCTCACCTTCACCACCACCTCCCCAACCGAAGATGTTGACGCAGATGGCGAAGGCGACCAACTTACCGACATCATGTCCCAAATCCAAGATATGATCGACAACTACTATTTCACCGAAGCCGAAATCCAAGACGCTCTCTCTGGACTCTACTCTATCTCCATTACCAGCAGTGGCCCATCTGTAGATATCACTGATACCACAGCTACTTTCTCCTGGACCACCAACCGACCAGCTATTGGAAAGATTTACTATTGGCAAGACACTGACAACGAGGACACGGCAACGAGTCAAGCGGAAAACATTACTGCTGCTAGGACAGACCACGAAATCATAATTAAAAACTTGAACGCTAACACTCAGTATAACTACTACGCTTACTCTGAAGGACTCCTAGGTACCACCACCCAATCAGAAAACAAATCTTTCTCCACCGGAGACACTGCCAGTCTCTCTGGTATCTCCATTTCCAACCTCACCCTCAACTCTGCTGATATCTCTTGGACCACCACTGGCTCCATTGACTCTTCCCAACTTGAATACGGTGAATCAATTAAATATGGAAAATCTGACAAAGGTAAAACTACCAGTAATCTCCACACAGTTAATCTCACTAACCTCAACGAAAACACCACTTACCACCTAAGAGTCACTGCCACCGACTCTGACGGTCAAACTCTCACCAGTGACGACTACTCCTTCACCACCACCTCTCTCCCAGTAATCTCCAATGTTACCATCAAAGATATCCAAATCGAATCCGCCACCATTAATTGGCAAACTAACGTCAAAACAGACTCCCGAGTAGAATTCAAAAAAGATGGAGAGACCAAAGGTACCACCAACGGAGAACTCGAAGCGGTCACTGACCACTCCTTCACCCTCACCAACCTTTTCCCTGGTACGCGCTACACCTTCAAAGTCTCTTCCAAAGACGCATTTAACAATGAATCTAGTAGTGAAGAGCAGAGTTTCACAACCGAGGAAGATCTCAACGCTCCGACTATCACCAACGTTAAATCTGACACCACCGTCTTTCCTGGTAAAGAAGCTCAAATCCAAACCATCATTAGTTGGAACACTGACAAAGATTCTAATTCTATCCTGGCTTACCGCGAAGGAGTAGAAAAAGACCCTAATCTAATTGATCAACTCAAAAACCCTGACATAACTAAAATTGATAACTGGAAACTCATCAAAAAACAAGATCTCACCAAAAACCATCTCTTTGTTCTGACTGATCTAAAACCTGCCAGTGTCTATCAATTCAGAACTGCTTCCTTTGACAAACACGGTAATGTCTCTATCTCTGAAAACTACTCCCTCCTCACTCCAACTAAACAACAATCAGTTCTTGATCTCATCATCTCTAACTTTGAAAGCACCTTTGGGTGGGTGAAGAAGATTGGGAATTAGACTCCTCACCACTTTCTTTTTGCCCAAAAAGAAAGTGGCAGAAAGAAAAAAGGCCACCCTAATAAAATAAAGAAATAAATTTTCGATTTTCTCGCTAAATTTACTAACGCCTCTTAGGCACTGATGAGTAAATTCTTAACGCTCTAAAATCTCAATTTATAATTCTTTATTTTATGGGGTGGATAAAAATGCAAAAAAATACAAAAGAAAGGATATTTTTAGATAAAAATCTAAAACTCAAACAAGAATTTCGGCAAATATTTTTTGTTTTTAGCAAAGAGGATGAAAAGAAAAAAATTACGTAATTAATTACGTAATTTTTTATTGTGCGCCGGGTAGGAATCGAACCTGCGACCAATAGCTTAGAAGGCTACTGCTCTATCCACTGAGCTACCGGCGCATATAGTATGAAAATCTACACAGGGGCGGGTATTGGGAATTGAACCCAACTTCCAAGTTCCACAAACTTGTGTCCTAACCACTGGACGATACCCGCCCCTCTATAGACTTTAAATTACTCATTGAATTTTTATTGGAAATAATTTTATTTATATTTTCTTTTTCTTTTGCATAATGGTGAACTAAGAAATGACAATTATGACACAACCAAATTAAATTATCAAGTTTATTATTTTTATTATCTACATCCATATGATGGACGAGTAATACCCTAGTATCTTTTTCATCACATATGGTGCAAACCTTTGGAACATTGCTTCTAGATATGATATTTCTATATGTGAAGCGACCACCCTTCCAATTTGTATGATTTTTACCTATAAAAACCATCGAATTTCTCCATTTAGTTTGACAGGATTTGCTACAGAAATATTTTTTACTTTTTGAACCTTTTAGCGCTTTGCCAGATTTGTATGTTTGTTTTTTGCAAATATAACAACTGACTATTTTTCCAGTTTTTAGTTTTACATGATGACATTCTCGAGAACAATATTTACCTAAGCCATTTTTAATCTGGCTCGGCTTAGCATAAAATTCTTTTTTACAGACATTGCATTTTATTTGCACCATGCCTTGATGATATAATAAAATATTTCATTTGGCAAGGGATGGCTTTCTGATTTTATTCACAAACCAACTCACCAACATTTTTTTGTGCGCCCACCGGGACTCGAACCTGGGACCATATCCTTAAGAGGGATCTGCTCTACCAACTGAGCTATGGGCGCGTCGTTGCTATTTCTTGAAATTTTGTGCGCCCGGCAGGAATCGGACCTACAACCCCTTGGTTCGAAGCCAAGTACTCTATCCATTGAGCTACGGGCGCGTCGTTGTTATCACTCCTCTTTCTTTATAACATATGAAATACTAGCCCAAATGGAGAGCTTAGTCAATCCCGCACTAAATTTTTATTAGCACAATAAAATCTAAAAATTTTGAAAAGCAAAAAAAGTTAGTGCGGGATTAACAGACTGCTATATTTTATGTTCTTTTTTATATTTTTTCCATTCATTATCAGACCAATCCTTTGGTTTTTCAGTTAGAGTTTCGGCGCCGGGGTGCGGATATTTACTAGGAGAATCATAAGCGCTATTGAAAACATCTTCTCGAATTAGCTTGGCATCTTTGTCAAAAACTTGTTGGGTGAAAGTAGCTTTCATTGAACCATCGGGTTTTCTCTCTGTGATTGTTGGTCCGATAACATTTGTTTTTCGGCCATCATCCGTGCCATAAAAATTGAAAAATAATTCCGTACCTTCGATTTTTGTTTCAATGAGAATATGTTTTGGAGTATTATTGATAAAGCGCAAATCAGGGCGGGGGACATAAACTGTAGCATCCATGCCTTGTGGGTTATAGTAACTAACCGGATAAGCATGATTTCTTCTGGCGGTTATTTCTAGCCCAGAATTTATCGCAGCGCGAAAAGCAGTAGTAGAAACTTGGCAAATTCCTCCCCCAAATTCTGGTTCGGTCTTATCTTGCTTGATAACCAGCTCTGGCAAATAGCCATGTTCACCATCTACTTCGCCCAAAACTTTGACAAAAGAAAATTCTTCGTCGGGCTTAATAAGAATTCCATTGAAACGGTTAGTGGCTACCTTAATATTAAAGATCCTATTTTTTGGTGAACCGACAAAATTTGATTTTCCGCTTCCGATGAGACTGGTAATGCCTAAATTATTTTGTGAGTCAGAAGAAATTTCCGGTTGTTTTTTTTGAGTCGGAAGTTCTGGAGAGCTGGAAAAATTTTGGGCTAATAAATAATTTTCTAAAATTTTAACACTTTCTTTTTCATTGAGTTCTATGCCAGGACTAGAAAGAGAAAAAACAGAAACCTTGCCGTCAGTTATTTCAAATTTTGCATCAATCGGATCCTTGTTAACTTTCCTAGCCAGATCTTTAGTGAAATTTTCAATTGAAATAATATTGACACTGAGAGTATGATTTTTGCGAACATGTCTTTGTTTTTCATAGGGAAAGGAGAGTCGACATTCGATGGATTTTTCATATTTACATAGATCAATATTTTCTATCTCGGAAAAATAAATGGCATCACACGAAAGATAATTTTTTTCTTTTAGCCAAGTAGAAATTTCTGATTTAGCCAGTGGGTAGGAGTTTTCGTTGATGGTCAAACTCAAATCACTCGGAATTTTATTCAAAATATCTATTGGCAAGGCTTTGCTCAAATCATTATTTTGGGCGAAAATATTTCCTGGCCAAAAAACCAGAGTTAAAAAAGAAGCCATTAAAATGTAATTTCGAGTTTGCATAGCTTTAATATACCATAAATAGAAAGAAAAACACAGAATTTTTCTGTGTCATTCTGTTAATTTCTGTGTTTTCATTTTTTTCTTCTAGAATCCTCTAACTTGAATTTTTTTTGTTTTAGTATTGTCAGCCTTTGGCAAGCGAATGGTCAAAATTCCGTTTTTCATTGAAGCCTCTATCTTATCAGCCAAAACATCTACTGGCAAAATAACAGAACGGGAAAAACTCCCCCAATAACATTCTTGATAATAATAATTTTCTTCGGAAACTTCTTCGTCTTTTCTTCTTTCACCACGGATGGTGATCATATCATTGTTGATGCTCACATCCAAATCTTCTGGTTTCACGCCAGCGATAGTGGAACGAATCACTACATCATTGTCAGTTTGGTAAACATCGATAGTGAGTTGTCCTTCGCCGTCTTCTTGAACAGGGGAAGAGTGTGTTTCTTCTCGTTCCATCATGCGCGGAGAGGAATTGAGAATCATTTCGGCTTCGACATCTTCGGAATAAATGTTGGAAATATTCATTGGGCGTTCTCTCTCAAAAGATCCCCCTTCACTACTGTCGATTGTTCGAGAGCCGGTTAATTTTTCAAAAAAAGATTTCTTTACTTTGGTCATATAATATTGTTATTTATTTATCTTACTTTAATTCTAATTTAATTCTGCTATTTTGGCAAGAAAAGTTATTTTTGGCCATTCTTGCTTAGTAAAAAAGCTAAAAAAATGAGAATAATTAACCCGCCATTAAGCGTCAGGGGATTGGTCGAAATGAGAACAAAAAAATTAAAAAGAAAATGAGATAAGTATCCCAGACAAAAGACAATCAAAATACTCCAAATTGCCAGAGTCTCTTTTTTGGTAAAGTAGAGTCCATAGATTGCACAAGTAAAAATATGAATCAGAAATAGTCCAAAATAAGAGAGTAATAAGTCAGGGTTAAGAGGATTATTATTTAGAATATTTAGAAATATTTCTGCCACGGCAAATCCACTGCCTAAAATAATCGAATGCCAGAAAATATTTTTTGCGCTTTTTGAAATTTTCCATAAGAGACCAAGCTTAATAAATTCTTCTGAAAAAATTGCCAAAAGCATGAAAATTCCAATTTTTTCCGAAACGGCAGAATTTTCTAAGGCAGGAAAGATGATAGTTGAAATTGTTTGGAAAATCAAAGCGCCAAAGGCGGCAGCTATTCCAAAAGAGAAAATTAGAAATTTGTTCATATTAGTTTAATTTTAAATTAGCGTTCGTTTCCAAATTTTTCCAATTATTTTTCAACTTGCGAGTATCTTTTTTGAGCTTATAACGGAAAGAGGCGGCAATAGCAATCATGGCGGCGTTGTCGATGCTGTATTTAGTTTCTGGTATGCAGTAAGTAGTATTGGGCAGATCTATTTCAATCGCTTCGCCAAGTTGTTTGCGCAGTTCGGCATTGGCAGATACACCTCCGGCTAGCATAATAGTTTTGGGGTTATATTTTTTTGCCGCGCGCATAGTTTTGGAAATCAAGACATCGCAAACAGCTTGTTGGAATTCATAGCAGTAATTTGCAATTTGTAATTTGTAATCAGGATTTTTTTTAACACTATAGAGTACGGCAGTTTTGAGTCCGGAAAAAGAAAAATTAAAATTATCACTCTTAATCATTGGTCTTGGAAGACTAGCTTTTAGCTTTGGGCTTCTAGCTTTTAGGGCGACTTTGGCAATGGCGGGGCCACCAGGGTAACCAAGTCCCAAGATTCTCGCGACCTTGTCAAAGGCTTCTCCCACGGCATCATCTTGGGTTTCGCCAATAATTTCATAATCTAAATGTTTTTTCATTAGAACTAATTGTGTATGCCCGCCAGAAACTACCAAACAAAGAATAGGAAAATAGCTTTTAGCTTTTAGCTTTTGGCTTTTAACTTGTTTGGAAATTGGAAACCCGCCTGCCGGCGAGGCAGGTTGGAAATTGGAAATTGCGCCAATTTTATTTTCAATAAAATTAGCGTAGATGTGCCCTTCAATATGATGAATTCCAACTAGAGGTTTTTTCCAAAGATAGGACAATGTTTTGGCGGTTTCGACACCGATAAGCAGGGCTGGGATAAGTCCGGGGCCGTTGGTAACGGCGATAAGATCAATATCTTTGGAAGTTAGGTGGGCTTTTTTCAGTGCTTCGTCAATAACGGGCATAATATTTTTCAAATGTTCTCTAGCAGCTAGGTTTGGTACCACTCCACCCCAGGTGGCATGAAGGGCTATTTGCGAAGAAACAATGTTGGCTAAAACCGAAAAAGCACTATTTTTTTCTTCCAAAATAGCGCAGGCGGTTTCATCACAAGATGTTTCAAGGCTTAAAATGATCATAAAATTGCTAGTATAATTACTGATTATATAGTATCATTATTATTGCGAAATATAAAGTAATAAATCCAAGTATTATAAATGACAGAAAATAAGCAAAAAAATGAATTAACTGACAGTGAGTTGGTAGAAATTGTGCGAAACTCGGATCAGGAAAGATATGGGGAGATAATTGAAAGATATCAAGGAAAATTATTTGCCTATCTTTTTCGCTTGATTGGTTCTCGGGATGAAGCCCAAGATATTTTGCAAGATGTTTTTCTCAAAGCCTATCGAAATTTGCAAAGCTATGACACGACGCGAAAATTTTCTTCTTGGATCTATCGCATTGCGCACAATGAAGCGGTCAATTTCATCAAAAGAAGAGCACTTAAAAGATTTATCCCTTGGGAAGATATCGCCGCGACCAAAGATAAACTGGAGATGATGAGTTTTGAGGAAGGGGCGGATAAGGCGTGGCTTCGAAAAGAAATTGGCAAAGAGGTCAACACGGCACTTGAAAAAATGCCATTCAAATATAAACAAGTATTGGTGCTACGCTATTTTTCTGATAAATCATATGAGGAGATAAGTGAAATTTTGGGAAAGCCAATGAACACGGTAGGGACGCTAATTAGTCGTGCCAAGCAAAAACTTTCGCAAGAGTTGAAAGGAAAAAATTTGCCGTTTGATTCACCCCACACTAATTAAAATTTTTTAAAAGCAGCGCATTGGTTGGGTTTATTTTGTAAAAAATATTTAATAATATAATTAAGTTTGTATTTAATTGGTGTGGGGTAAATAATTTTAATAAAATGGAAGAAAAAAAAGATATCGTCAAAGAAAAAGTAATGCAAGTAATAAAAAGTAAAAAAGTGAAAATGCGCAGTCATTTGGTTTTTATGGCGGAAAAATTGGGATTGGAAAGCGCTTTAGCGGGAGCGATAATTTTTGGCTCACTCCTAATCAGCATCCTATTTTATTTCTTGAAAAAAACCGGCGTTTTGAAATTTTTGAGTCTAGGCACACCGGGACTCAAAATTTTTCTTCTAACTTTGCCCTATGATTACATCGCGCTGTTTATATTTTTTGTGATCTTGGCTATTTATTTTGCCAATCAAATAGAATTGTTTTGCGGAAATTGTACACGAACAGATTCTTTCGCTGTATATTTTTTTGCCGGCTCATTAATCTTAGGAACTATTTTTGGCGTCATGGGGGTGGGGGAATACCTCAAGGGTTGGTCGGGAAAAAACATTCCTCGAGAGAGTGCGATTTCTGGTCGGGTAAAAACTTTTTCACCAGAGGAGGTTTTAGTGGAAGATGAGAATGGAAAAATAGTCAGAATTTTTATCAAAAAACCTCAGCCGACAAGTGTGGATGAATATGAGACAGGGAAATTTTTGCGCGCCGTTGGAACACGCGATCTTGACGATGACAATCTTTTCCACGCGCAAATTGTGAGATGTTGCGATGAAGATTAGAAATAGTTGATTTATTTTTAAATATATGATAATATCTTTCTATCATTGAAAGGTGCCCTGCTAAGGCATTTTTTATTGAACTATATGCCGCGTTCGTCTAGCCCGGTCAGGACGCCAGGTTTTCATCCTGGAAATCATGGGTTCAAATCCCATACGCGGTACAAATTAAAAAATCAGCTACTGAAGCTGATTTTTTTATTCCTCCCACTCTAACATTTTTCCAATCTTGGCTTCCATGTGGTCGGCTTTTTGGAGATACATTATTTGCTGGCGAGTGAGGATTAGGGAATGCTTGACGTCGGCCAGATATTCGGGGATATAGAAAATTTCTTCTTCGGTTGTCATCCAATCAAGATGGTCAAAACGTTTCAAATTTATCGGAGCGGAAAAACTGCGCAGACTTTTGCGGCCGGTGGTGTCAAAATATTCATGAAAATAACTCATCGTCAGTTCGCGAATAGAAGAATAGACCGGCTCACGGTAGCGAAGGAAGACATGATTAGTTTTGGAGATGGCGCCCCATTTGCCATATCTTTTGAAAACCGCTACGACATGATCGAAATCAGTTCTACTGGCCATGAGATCTAAAAGTAGGGGAGGTCGACCATTTAGTCGAAGTGCGAGAGCAGCCAGAACAGCACCTTCGATGCAATGACAAACTTTTTTGTCCAGAACTGTCATCGGTGAAAAACAAGTGTCGCCGTCTTTTTCAAAATTCATCGGCATTGAATTTAAAAAGGCTTGAATTTTCTTGGGATCATTCAGTGACTTTAAGATTTTCAATTTTTCTTTGGGAATGCCAAACATTTTTATTTAGCTAAAATAAAATTAAAAAGATAGCCAGTGAAAATTATCCCTGCGCCAACGACAGAGGCAAAAATCAAAATTAATTTTACCCGCATTACTTTTTTGAGAATCATAAACTCAGGAAATGACAATCCTGTGACAGCCATCATAAAAGCCAGACTCGTGCCGATACTCACGCCTTTTTCGCTGAGTACACCTACAAGAGGAATTATTCCAGCTACATTGGAATAGAGTGGGACGCCAAGAATCACAGCCAAAGGCACAGCGTACCACTGATCAGTGCCGGCATATTGTGCGAGAAAATCTGTAGGCACATAGCCATGAATGATAGCTCCAATTCCAACACCGATAATTATATAAAGCCAAATATTTTTTATAATCCCTAATGTATAATCTTTGGCATAAATCGTTCTTTGTTTCCAAGATAATTCGGATAATTTTTTTTGAGCAGTATCTATATTTCTCTCTCCAAAATTTTTCAATAAATTTTCTACTTTTAATTGGCCGATAATAATTCCGGAAAAAATTGCAATGAGGAGTCCGCTTGCAACATAAAGCAAGGCAATTTTCCAACCAAACATTCCTAGAAGCATTACCAGTGCCACTTCATTGATCATTGGAGAAGCGACTAAAAAAGAAAAGGTAGTGCCCAGCGGTACGCCGGCTTCTAAGAAACCTAAAAATAATGGAATGGCTGAACAAGTGCAAAAGGGAGTGATGATGCCAAAAAGTGACGCCAAGATATTGCCAAAATATTTTTTTTCTTGCGAAAGAATTTTTCTGATTTTTTCTGGCGGAAGGAAAGATCGCAAAAGAGATACGAAGAAAATAATTGCAACTAATAGTAAAAATATTTTAATTGTGTCATAAATGAAAAAATTGACCGCTTCAGTAAGAAGCGTTTCTGGGGTAATATTAAAAATTGAATAAGTGAGCCAGTCGGCAAAAAATTTTAGCATAAAATTATTTTAATAAATCCGCGAAATTATGTTTAGTTTCTTCAAAAAGTTTAATTTGCTCTCCCGTAATTGGTTCACCCTTGGGCAGATCCATTTTCAGAGGATTAACAGGAACACCATTGAGTTTCACTCCATAATCCAGATGCGGTCCAGTGGACCAACCGGTCGAGCCGACATAGCCAATAATTTGTCCGCGACTAACTCTTTCGCCTGAACGCAAGCCTTGGGCAAATTTACTCAAATGCCCATAATGCGTAGTATACCCATTGTCATGAGTAAGTCGAATCATATTCCCCCAGCCACCTTCCCATCCGGCGCTTACTACTGTGCCATGCGCAGCAGCGGAAACTGGCGTGCCAGTCGGCGCGGCATAGTCAATTTGATAGTGGGCGGAAACTTTTCGCGTGATTGGATGCATGCGCGCTCCTGTAAAACCGGAAGAGATGTGACGATAACTCAAGGGAGCTTTCAAGAATTGTCGCTCGAGTAGTCGTCCGTCACTGTCATAATACCCACCTTTGCCACCATTGTCGAAATAGTAGGCAAAATAGGCTGTACCAGAGTTAACAAATTTTGCGCCTAAAATTTTTCCATCTGGGGCGCTTTTTCCGTCACGCAAACGTTTTTCATAAATAATCACAAACTCATCATCACGCTGAATTTCAGTGGTAAAGTCAATGTCAAAAGAAAAAATATCACCCACCTCCAGCACAGTGGCTTCTTGCAATCCTGCTTCCAACGCATCAACATAGAAAAAATTATCAATTTTTCCTCGCGCAACACTTTGGGAGATCTCGTAGGAAATTTTTTCTTCGCAGGCACTAAACTTGTCGTCCTTTCGCTCCACAACAATCATTGCCTCACTATTTTTGTCATACTCAATGCGCTTAGTTTTTTCTTCCTCTCCAAAATAGAAACGCAATTTTTGGCCAATTTTAATGTTGGTAAAATCATAAACATCTTTGGCGCAAGAGAGAAGTGACACTACATCGTTAGCGTTGACCTTCCCTTGAGAGGAAAAAACTTCAGCGGGAATGTCGCCCTCTGAAATGGTATATTCCACTACGCGGTCAGTATTTTTTTTCGTTTCAGGTATAGAAATTTCTTCTACTCTTTCAATAATTTTTTCTGTCGGTTTTTCTTTAGTGAAAATAGCATTTTTTAGCCAGATGGAACATTTAAAAAACACGAAAATAATGAGCAAAAAAAACAAACCCACAAAAAGTTTTCTTCGGGCGCTATATTTTTTTACTCGCAAGTTTTGTCGCTCTTGTATCTTCATAAATCTAATTATATCACAGCCACAAAAAAACCACCCCTCGCAGGGTGGTTTAGTTTAAATACTATTAAAAGTATTAGATCTTTGATACGTTGACAGCGCATGGTCCTTTTGGGCTTTCGCTTACTTCGAACTGTACCTTGTCACCTTCTCGCAGTTCTTCAAAGGTTACACCTTGAAGTTCTTTTGAATGAAAGAAAAGATCCTTGTCATTTCCTTCTCGGGAAATGAATCCGAATCCTCGATCAGTCAATTTTTTGATTGTTCCTTGTTCCATTGTGATAGAGATATAGGTTATTTAAATTTGTTCCACTAGAGGCTTTGCAAAAAAGTTCGACGATTCTTCTAACTGCAGGCTTATTGGGACTTGTAGACTAGTATACGCCTCTTTTTTGATTTTGTCAATGGCTCTGGCGCTGGATTTTCCGGCCACATATCCAGTCGTCCAGGCGATTTGGAGGTTGTATCCACCGGTGGGGCCGTCGAGATCCAAGATTTCGCCGGCCAGATATAAATTAGAAATAATTTTGGAGCGCATAGTTTTATTTTCCACTTCTTTTAAACTCACTCCGCCGGAAGTTATCATGGCGGACTCAAAATCCAAAAGAGAATCGACACTCAGACGAATGTTTTTCAAAAGTTTGGCTAAGTTGTTGCGATGAGTTTTGCCGAGAGAATAAATTTTTCGATCAGTTTCAAGTTTAGAAAGTTCTAAAATTATGAGAGCTAATTTTTGCGAAAAATATTCGGCCAGATAATTTTTCAAATCCTTCTTCTTATAATTTTCAAAATCTATTTTCAGTTTTTCTTCTAATGCGAAAAGTGTGAGAGTAGGGAAGAGGTCAAGTTCCAAAAAAATTTCACATGCGGAAAGATTTTGACTGACATATTTGCTGGCATTAATAATAGCTGGTCCGGAAAGGCCAAAGTGAGTGAAAAGAATTTCTCCCGTAACTGCGAATATTTTTTTGTCCTGTTGTAATATTTTTATCCCGACATTTGGAAGGCTCACTCCTGGCAACTCCTTAACCCAGCGCTCTTTTATTTTTATCGGCGTCAGCGCCGGCATTGGGCGCACGATAGTGTGCCCCATTTTTTCTAGCCACATGTAGCCGTCTCCTGTGGAACCAGTGGTCGGAAAAGATTTTCCGCCCGTAGCAAGAATGAAATTTTTGGCATAGATTTTTCGCTCAATTGTTTTGACGCAGATTATTTTTCCATCTTTGAGTTCAAAATCCAAAACATTTTGATTGAGTTTCACTACCACCCCATTTTTTTTCAAACTTTTTTTCAAAGCGTCTAGCACATCCTGGGCTTTGTCGCTCTCGGGGAAAACCCGTCCATCTTTTTCGGTTTTGAGTTTGAGTCCAAGTTTTTCAAAAAAATCTTGGGTCTCATGCGTTCCAAAAATAGCCAACCCCGAAAAAAGGAACTTACCATTTTTTCCAATTTTTTCCACAAACTCCCGATTGGAAAAATTAGCTTGGGTGATGTTGCACCGCCCATTGCCAGTCAAAAGTAATTTCTTTCCCAGTGCTGAGTTTTTTTCCAGGATGGCTACTTTCGCTCCGTCAGCGCTCGCCAAAATCCCCGCCATCATCCCAGACGCCCCACCGCCAATAACCACCGTATCAAATTTTTCTTCTCTTAAATTACTCATAATAATTTTATCCTAGCATTATTGGAGAAAGTTATCCACAACCAAAAAGTTGCCAAAATTATTCCTAAGTGATATAATATCATTATAATAAACTAAATAAAGTTATGAAAAACAAATATAACTCACTCGTCATTTTTGAAGATTTTAAGATTCGTCGTCACTACGACGAAAAAATAGAAACTTGGTATTTTTCGGTAATTGATATCGTTGCCGCTTTAACAGAACAGATAGATTTTCAATTAGCAAGAAATTATTGGAAGGTTTTAAAAAACCGCCTAGTAAAAGAAGGAAGTGAAGTGGTTACAAATTGTAACCGGTTGAAATTATTAGCAGAGGATGGAAAAATGAGAGAAACTGATGTGGCAAACACAGAAACAATTTTGCGACTCATCCAATCCGTGCCTAGCAAAAAAGCCGAGCCAATCAAACTTTGGTTGGCTAGGGTTGGTTATGAACGAATGCAGGAAATGAGTGATCCGGAAAAGGCACTTAATCGCAGTCGTGAATACTGGCAAAAACAAGGGCGAAGTGAAAAATGGATACAACAAAGAATGACCGGGCAAGAAACTAGAAATAAATTAACGGATTATTGGTCTGAGAGTGGTGTGAAAAAGGGAGATGAGTTTGCAATTCTGACTAATATTATTCATAAAGAGTGGAGTGATTTATCTGTAAAAGCGCATAAAAACTTGAAAGGTCTCAAAACACAAAATTTACGAGACCATATGAGCGAAGAGGAATTAATCTTTACCGCCTTGGCGGAACTTTCCACCAGAAGAATTGCAGAAACAGACGAAGCCAAAGGTTTAGAGGAGAATAAAATTCCAGCGATAAAAGGCGGGAAAATTGCCAAAGATGCCAGAACGGCACTGGAAGAAAAAATTGGAAAATCAATTGTGACTGGGGAGAATTATCTGCCTAAGAAAAAATCTGTGAAAAAATTGAATTAAATTTATGGAAAATTAAACCAATCTAAAAAACAACAAAACCGCTATCACCGGCGGTTTTTGATTTTTTGGAAAAAAAGAGGTAATATATAAATGTATAGAAGTGTTAAATAATATATTTAAAAATAAATATTAAATCTAAAAATATGGAACAAGATCCACGGTATAATATGTATTCTCAACCAGAGCCACAAAAAGATGAAGATTCAAAAAAATTTCTAATCACTATCATAGTGATGCTATCTGTGGCGCTGGTAGGTTTGGCTGCTCTCTATATTTATAATGTTTCGAAAAATTCTCAAGTTGAAGAGGAAGCAAAAAAAACAGAAACAACTTCAGATGTTCCTACTAGCTCTAGTTCTTCAGTCATCCCAACCACTCCTGCGGTCACAACCGAACCCGAGCCGACAGTTCCAGTAGAAACTAAAAAAGCCGATCTCTATGTGAAAAGTTATTCCTTTAGCAAAGATCCAAAAGTTGGATCTGAATTTACTGTAACGGTTGTCATTGGCAACAAAGGACAAATTGCTTCGCCTGAGTCCTATTGGGAATGGTGGTCAACTGCTTCCAAACAATCTTGCAAGAAAAAAGTTGGCGCGATTTCTGCAGGAGGAACTAGCACAGTTGAATGTGAATTTACATATTCCGACTGGTCAGATTATGCCACCAAGGTTGTGGTTGATTCGCAAAATGATGTGAGTGAAAGTGACGAGGGAAATAATACGTCCACAAAACAAGTGACGCCTAAACACAAGAAAGCTGATTTAACAATCAGTAAATATGAATTTAATCATGATCCAAAAATGGGAGAAGATTTTAAAATTACTATCACTATAAAAAATGAAGGACAAACGGATGCCAAAGATTTCGAATGGGAATATTGGGGGGCTTCAGCTCTCAAGCTTTGTGATGGAGAAATTGATGAATTGGAGGCTGGTGAAAGCACAACCGTGTCATGCACTGAAAAATATGACGGATGTTCGGGTGCTTATGTTATGAAAATAATAGCTGATGTCGATGATGATGTTGATGAAGAGGAGGAAGATAATAATACCCTAACTAAAACTATTAGTGTTCCTTGCACCTAGACTTGGAAGAATGATAATTAAAAGACTGGGGAATCCCCAGTCTTTTTTTGAACCCGACTAATTTTTTTCGACTACTGTTCCATGAAATTGATAGAAATAGTTTGACTAGATCCGGTTATTTGACTCACGGTGAGCTGGATATATTTTTTTCCGTTATTATATTGAGTGGCATAAAGGGTTTCAGTCGGAGTGTTTACAGCTGGCATAGTCCAGCCCAGTTTTTTCATTTCTTCATCATAATAAGTAGCAATCGTTTTTACATCCTTAGAACTTTCAAGTCGCAAAAGAACACCATCCTTAAGTGTTGGTCCGTCTTTAATTATTTGGACTAGTTTGGCGTCAGCATACTGTGGCAATTTTTCTTGCGTGTAAAGCTCCGGATAGCTGACGCTTTTTCCGCATCCAGAAAGAAAAAGAGCAATTGGCAAAAGAAACAATATTGCGTATTTTTTCATTTTATTTATTTTAGTTAATTACTTTTATATTATAGCATAAAAAATTAGGAAAGAAGAATGGGGTGGCCTAGCCTAGCTTGACAAAACAAAAAAGAAAAGGTATACTTACTTTTTATGTTAATACATCTTCGTACGTATCTAAACATAAAATAATTAATTTTTTATGTTTAGGACTTACGCATTTGCTTGCGTCAAGATATGCTCGTCGCAAAAGCGATTATAAAATGCAACGATTCACCAGTAGTTAGAAATTTTTTATGTAAAATATTTTTCTGGCGACTGCGTTAATATCTTTTCCGCAATCAAAAGCGTAATTCTGTATTAGATAATGATGCAATACAAAACAAACGCGCGAAGTTCTCGCGCAGGCAGTTCTCATGGTGGTAGAAAAGGGGGATCGCGAGGCGGTTCTCGTCCAAGTGGCCGAAGAAGATTCACTGGCAATGTAATCGACGTTAGTCGTTTCATTTGCAAGGCCAAGGAAATTGTTCCAACGGAAGCTTTCAAGCCTCGCTATGCCTTTTGCGATCTTGAAATTCATACTTTGCTCAAACGCGCCATCGAAAGTCGTGGTTTTGCCACGCCAACACCGATTCAAGATCAAGCTATTCCAGAAATTTTAGCAGGAAAAGATGTGATTGGTTTGGCTAATACTGGAACCGGAAAAACGGGGGCTTTTCTCATTCCAATGATCAATAAAATTCTTTTGAATCCGCGCGAAAAAGTTTTGATTGTGACGCCGACTCGCGAATTAGCGATTCAAATTCAAGATGAATTTATGGCGCTGGCTAAAAGACTAAATATTTTTTCCGTGGTGGTAGTTGGAGGCGCAGATATTCGAAGACAAATCAAGGAAATGCATAGACGGCATAATTTAGTCGTTGGCACTCCTGGCAGACTCAAAGATTTGATCACTAGAAAAGTTTTGGATCTTTCACAGTTTAGCAGTGTGGTGCTCGACGAAGCTGATCGCATGCTCGATATGGGATTTATCAATGATGTGAATTGGCTCTTGTCACTGGTGGCAAAACAAAGACAGATCATGCTTTTCTCGGCAACCTTTGGCGCTGAGATCGAAAGTTTGACCAGAAAATTCTTGAATAATCCGGTGAAAATTTCTGTTAAAAGCGGAGAATCAAGCGCGCAAATTGATCAAAATATTGTTAGAGTGGAAAAAGGCAAGGACAAAACAGATACACTCCATGATTTACTCATCCAAGCTAAATTTGAAAAAGTTTTGATTTTTACTCGCACCAAGCACGGTGCCGACAAACTTACCAAGAGTTTACTTGGTCGAGGTTTTAAAACTGAATCTATTCACGGTGACAAACCACATAGCAAACGACAGCGAGCACTCAAAATGTTCAAAGAAAATGTGGTGGAAATTTTGGTCGCCACGGACGTGGCTGCCCGCGGACTCGACATTCCAAATGTGAGTCATGTTATCAATTTTGATTTGCCAGCAACCTATGAAGACTATGTGCATCGCATCGGTCGCACCGGCCGTGCCGACAAAAAAGGAAATGCGCTGACTTTTGTGGAATAGGAAAATTAAAAAATATTTTAGAAAAAAAGTACAGAATTGATTCTGTACTTTTTTATTTGCAAAATTTAATATTATTTCTCCAAATCTAAAACTTCATCAATCCTAATTTGCGAGACGAATTCGGGGACGTGGCTAACGAGAATCATGGCGCCTTCGAAAGAATCAAGGGCTTTGGCGATGATTGGCAAGTGGCGAAAGTTGATGTGGTTGGTTGGTTCGTCGAGGATTAGAAGTCCTGGTTCTTCGAGCATGAGGCGCGCGAAAGCTACGAGACCTTTTTGTCCTTCAGAAAGCGTGCCAATTTTGGCGTTGATTATTGTTTTGTCGATCAAAAATCCGGCAGCGACAGAGCGGAGTTTTTCTTCGTTGTTTTCTCGCATAACCTCTGAAAGCGAATTATAAACAGTGTCTTCAAAATTAAGTGTGGAAAAATCTTGGCGGTAATATCCCACCCGAATGCCTTCAGTAATTTTTGCGCCCTTAGCGTGACCGGAAGCGAGAGATTCAAGCAGGGTACTTTTACCAATACCATTTGGTCCGGCAAGAAGCAGATGAGTTTTTTTCTTGAGAGAGATTTGAACTTTCTTTTCTTCGGGTTCATGATTTTTCATGACAGTTAGTGAAGAAATATTAATTATCTCTCCAATAAGTCCATCTTGGACTGGAATTTCAAAATCACAAATAGCTTTGTCTTCACGTCTGACATCAACCTTGGCTTCCTCCATCTCCTCAGCTTTGTCGCGCATCTTTCGAGCTACTAGTCGCATCTTGCCACCTTTGTTAGCAAAGAAGTTAGCTTTTTCTTTGTTGGCGATGATTTCTTTTTCATATTGCGCGTTTTTCATTTTTTCTTTTTCGATTCGATCGGCAATTTCAGCCACCACAACATAGTAGTCGCCGAGATATTGTTCAACTTTGTGGGTAAAGATATCAAGATAGAGCACGCCATCAGTAAAAGAATTCAAAAAGTCAGCGTCATGAGAAATAACAATACAAGTTTTATTGTAATTCATCAAAAATTGCGTGAGATGTTCAATGCCGGCTTTGTCTAAATTATTGGTTGGTTCATCTAGAATCAAAAGATCAGGATCTTGAATCAAAGCAGAAGCTAAAAGCAGACGGGCTTGTTGTCCGCCGGAAAAAGATTTAATTATCTTGTCGTGTGGCGCTTTTAGATTTACAAGGTCCAAAACCTTATCAATCTTTGGATCGAGATTATATAATTTCTCAGTGAAACAAAGGGCAAAAAATTCTTTGACAGTGAGCGTCATTTGTTCATTTGGAATAACTTGCTTAGCATAAGCAATTTTGAGACTAGGATTGACATAGATTGAACCATCTTCTTCTTTCAGTGACCCTGTGATCAAATTCAAAATAGTCGATTTCCCGGCGCCATTTTGTCCCATAATAGTAATTTTGGTGCCTTGGCGGATAGAAAAAGAAGCCTCTTCGAGGATGGTTTTATTGTGAGTATATTCAAAAGAAACTTTGTTGAATCTAACTGCGACGTCGTCTTTAGCCATGATGTTTTGAAAAATTAAAAATAAAAAAAGCACTGATGCCGTTATAACTTAATTCGCTAGTTTTAATCGAGTATTTTTAACTTGTCCAATAGGATTTTTTGTAAAATACAACTAAAATTGTTTAAGTTATAACGGTATGAGTTTTTATTCTAGCGCATTTTTGAAAATTTGGGAAGGGGAAGAGAATGTGGGTTTTATGAAAAAATAAGTCTCGGCGTTCGTGTGTGAACGTCGAGACTTATGCTTGTGGCGGTTCGGCCGTTATTTTACGGAATTTCAAAATCATATTCTCCATGGGGAATATCATTACACAGCAGAGATCCATCCAGGTTAATGAATGGTTCAAGGCTATCGCATATTAGCGGTTGGTAATATTTACCCTGAGCTTTGAATATGAATTTGATATGATCTCCAGGCAGAACGAGCATTGTTTGGTAAACAACAATGTATCCGTTATTGAATTCCGGTTTGATGTGAGAACTTCTTGATGATGACGTTTCGATTATTGATTCATCGATCATATTGGCAGGCAAGAAATAATATTCCGGGTCTTGAATATAGTCTTTGCCTAACCCCTGTTCGATTCTGTCCTGGACTTTTTTAACAGCAGTTCCTCCTGGGGAGATCCAGAGGACACTGACAAACCGAAGTCTGCCACAGAAGCCCACAGGATATGCGGAAACTGAGATTGTGGTAACGGGCGCGTTGGTTGTATCATCGGCGCCGGCGGCACTTGTTGAGAAAAAAATCGTAAAAATTGCCAGAATGAGCGTTAATTTTTTCATGATGTCCTCCGTAAAATTTTTTTGGGCGTTATCGCCCGTTAATAATTCCTTGGTCATTTCTGAAAAAATAAAACTGCCCTCCCAACCTCCTTTCTTTTAGGGCTATTTAATTGTTAAAAAAACTATCCTCCAATTAGTTTGAAACTGTAGCACAGCCACAGAAAAAATCAAGGGGCTGGCACCAAAATCATCCTTTTGAAATATAATGCTTTTATTGTTGTACTATATCAAGTAGTGCAATAAACACTAATATATCAATTATGACAACTAAAAAAAATCAAAGATTGACAATTTTCATCAATCCTTCTCTGGCCAAGCAAGCAAAAGCGCAAGCTATTGTTGAGGAGAGGAGTCTTACTGATTTAATAGAGAGGGCATTAATTGAATATTTACCCAAAGAGACGATAATTAAAAAGGTCGAAATTAGCAAAAATAGAAAGGCGGTGAAAAAAATATGACAGAAATTATAAAAGAAACTACAACTGCGAAAGAAGATGGCAAAACTCCAGTTGCAGTGACTTCAATCGAAAGCGAAGCGACTGGTTTTCAGACGATTGAATATTTAGTTTATTTCTTTGCCGGACTTTTGGAAATACTCTTAGTTTTTCGTCTTGTGCTCAAATTGATGGGAGCGAGTTTGGCAAGTGCATTTGTAGGATTAATCTACGGGATAACAGGAATTTTCATTGCTCCTTTTGAAGGAATATTTCGCAGAGGCTTTGCTCAAGGTGTGGAAACGACTTCAGTTTTGGAGCCATCAACACTCGTGGCAATTATCGTGTACGCTGTTTTAGCTTGGGGAATCGTCAAATTAGTACGAATATTCTCGGGCGAAAAACAAAAATCTAGTATGTAATTAAATTTTCAAAAAATATGTGGACAATAATCATAATCTTAGTAATCCTTTGGTTTTTGGGACTCATCACCTCATATACTCTCGGGGGATTGCTTCATATCCTACTTGTAATTGCTGTTATTTTAGTTATAATAAGATTACTGCAAGGTCGAAATATTATTTAATCTAAAATATAGATATTATATATGGAAACAGTTATGAAAGCGGACATTTTCTTTTTCATCTCTTCGGTGGCGACAGTGGTGCTTTCGGTATTATTTTCTATCGGCTTGTTTTATTTCATCAAAGCCGGTAGAAATTTATATTTAATTTCAGAAAAGCTACAAGATAATTTTGAGGATTCGAAAGAATTTATTCTGGAACTCAAAGAAAGATTGGAAGACAACATTATCTTTCGAATGTTTTTTCCGCCAGCTCGCAAAAGAAAACGTTCAGAAGAGAAAGATCAAAAAAAAGTTTAATAAATTAATAAAATAAAATTATGAAAAAGAAGACAGACAGTTCGAAAGTGATCAAGCTGGCAGTCATCGGCGCAAGCTTGGCTGGTGTAGCAGCCACCGCCTATTTTTTCTTCGGGCCAAAAGGGAAGAAACATCGCGAGCACGCCAAATCTTGGGCAATCAAAATGAAAGGGGATGTTATTGAAAAATTAGAAAAGGCCAAAGAAATCACCGAGCCAATCTATCTTGAAATTATCGATGCAGTGTCCAAGGACTATGCCAAAGAAAAAGTGGCAACTCGAGAGGAGATCGGAGCAATTGCTAATGATCTCAAAAAACATTGGAAATCGATAAGTAAATTGGCAATTTCTGCCAAGCGCGATATCGCTAAGGATGCTTCTCGTGTTGTAAAAGCAGTTAAAAAAATCAAAAAATAGGCATTGACGAGATATGAGGATTGGATTATCATGAAGACATGAAAACTCAATTAATAGAAAATTTTTATACAAAGCCACTTTAATCGGTGGCTTTTTTTGTCCTTTAAAAAGCTTTTCTTTCTGTCTGTGTAAGATTTGAATAAATTTTTACATAAGGAGGCAGTATGAAAGATGCAATAATAACTTGGCTAGCGAAGGTGGCCTTCGGAGGCTATTATTTTTTGGAAGAAAATTATCTTTTTTTAATGAGAAAGGAGGATAAAAAAGATAAAATAAGAATAGAAAAAAATGCTGTATATTAATAATCGTGGAATTTATTAACTTAAGCATGTAACCATCGGAGGCTCCTATTATGAGAAAAGTACCGGAACGTAAGCAGAAAAAAAGAGTGAGACGGAGCAAAGACAGGCGACCCAAGAGTAAGCGGAGAAAAGACTCCGCTGAAGAGCGCCAAATTAATCATGAACTCGCACTTTTAATAATTGCGAGAATCCCAAGAAAAAAAGTGGAACATGCTAACGAAAAATTTTTATGTATGGATTGCAAATTATATTACTGTGTTGGGTTTGATGGTCAAGACGTGTTCTGCCGAGAATGTCATTATCGGTTAGGCTGTCTCAAACTTGCCAGCGGAGCAGTTAAACAATGTAATTTCTGTGAAGGAAAGGAGGTGGGCAGTGAAAGCCATGTTGTGCACTAAAATTAGCGCAAAAAAAGGGAAGGCGACGAATAACTCCGTTGCCCTCCCTTTTAATTTGACGAAAAACGAGAAAGAGGCTACTATTTCGAGATTGAAAATTGATTTTAATTTTTTTAAGTTCACAATTAGGGAGGAAAAATGGATACCAGATTATTTAAATGTAAGGTCTGTGGGAAATATATGGGCTGTATGAGCCGTAAAATAACATTTTGTCAAAATTGTTTACTCCGAATAAATTGTCCCACAATTAGGCTTTTTGAGGAATCGTATCCTGAGAAAATACAAAAAGCCAAGCATGGCGATTGTAAAGAATAAAAAGGGAAGGATAAATTTATTTCTTCCCTTTAAAATTTCTAAAAAATTTTTCTAATACCGATAATTTTCCGACTTATAAGGCCCATCAATCGGAGTGTTGATATAGTTGGCTTGTTTTTTGGTGAGTTTGGTCAAGGACACGCCAAGTTTTTCTAGGTGCAACCGTGCTACTTCTTCATCCAATTTTTTTGGCAAAGTATAAACTCCAACAGCTAGTTTATTTTTCCAAAGTTCCATTTGCGCCAAGACTTGATTGGTAAAAGATGTGCTCATCACAAAACTTGGATGTCCCGTGGCGTTGCCAAGATTGACGAGTCGGCCTTGTGAAAGAAGTACGATAGCGTGTCCGTCAGGGAAGATATATTTATCCACTTGCGGTTTGATATTTATTTTTTTGATTCCATTATATTTTTCCAATTTTTCCACTTGAATTTCATTGTCAAAGTGTCCGATGTTGCAGACAATCGCTTCGTCCTTCATTTTTTCCATATGAGAAATTGTGATGATATCTTGATTGCCAGTAGCGGTCACATAGATATTACCTTCGCCCAAAGTTTCTTCAACAGTCTTTATTTCAAAACCTTCCATCGAAGCTTGCAAAGCGCAAATTGGATCAATTTCGGTAATAATTACACGCGCTCCAAGACCTTTCATGCTTTGCGCGCAACCTTTGCCAACGTCGCCATAACCGCAAACAACAACCACTTTTCCGGCCACCATCACGTCTGTTCCACGCTTGATGCCATCCGCCAAGCTTTCTCGACAACCATACAAATTATCAAACTTACTTTTAGTTACGCTGTCATTGACATTGATTGCTGGAAAAAGCAATCTCTTTTTTTCAAACATTTGATAGAGTCGGTGCACGCCCGTGGTAGTTTCTTCGGAAACTCCTTTGACATCTCGAATCATTTTGCTCCAAAAAGTTTTGTCTTCGCTATAAATTTTAGCAAGAATTTTCATTAGCTCTTTTTCATCTTCAGTTTTGCCAGAATAATTTCGTTTGAGTAACTTTGGATCTTTTTCAATCTCGGTCCCAAGATGAAGCATCAGAGTAGCGTCGCCTCCGTCATCTACGATTAGATTTGGACCTAGATTTTTGCCAAATTTGAAAGCTTGCTCAGTGCACCACCAATATTCTTCCAATGTTTCACCTTTCCAAGCAAAAACCGGAACGCCGGCTTTGGCGATGGCCGCCGCTGCGTGGTCTTGAGTGGAATATATATTGCAAGAAACCCAGCGTACTTTGGCGCCCAATTCAACCAAAGTTTCGATAAGCACTGCAGTTTGAATGGTCATGTGCAGACTGCCCAAAATTCTGGCGCCCCGGAGAGGTTTTTTCTTGCCAAATTTTTTTCGCAGTGCCATCAGCCCAGGCATTTCTTTTTCAGCGATGATAATTTCGTTTCGCCCATATTCCGCCAAACTAATGTCTTTGATTTTGTAATCTTGTTCTTGTTTCATATTTACCCTGTTAAATAAGATTTGAATCTTATGATAAGACGCAACTTATTTTTAATTATATTATTTATTTTTTCACTTACTGTTTTTCTGAATTAATTTGTGATGTTTTTTGTCGAGTCGCGAGCCGGAGCTGGCAACAATTAGAGCAGAAACATGACTGGCTATTTTTCCAGCTTCTTCTAAGTCTAAATTATTTATCAATCCATGTAAAATTCCGGCGGCGTACATATCGCCTGCGCCATTAGTGTTTACCACTTTAACTTTTTGAGGTAAAATTTCAAAAATTTTTCCATCTTTCTCTATTAGACTGCCTTTTTCTCCTAATTTCACTATTGCGATACGACAATTTTTAGCTATTTCGCGCAAAGCTTTGCGAGAATTTTTCTTGCCACTAAAGGCGGTGGCTTCTTCTTCATTGGCAAAAACAATATCAATATGTTCTTTGACAATTTGCAAAAAAAGTTTTTTGTTGCGCTTAATGAGTTGAGTATCAGACAAATCCAGTGAAACCAAAACATCATTTTTTTTGGCAATTTCCACCGCGTGCAAAACTGCTTGGCGACTGACAGAATTTTCCAGTTGATAGGCTTCGATATGGAGAATTTTTGCGCGCCTAATTTCTTTTTCTTGAATATGATTTTTATTGAAATTAATCGAGGCCCCCAAATGCGTAGCCATGGTACGTTCTCCGTCTGGAGTGACAAAAACAATCGCATGTCCGGTTATCCCACCATCGTGAAAACAAAGATGAGAAGCGACGCCTTCTGCTTCTATTTTTTCTTGATATTTTTTGCCATGTTCATCTTGGCCAACAAGTCCCAAAAATGACACGCGACTGCCCAAAAGATTAGCTCCAGAAAGAGTATTGGAAACACTGCCCCCAGGAGTTAAATTTAATTCTATGTTTTTAAATTGCTGGAAAATATTTTCACTTTCCGCCTTTGAAATCAAATTCATAGAGCCTTTTTTGAAATTCAATTTAGCGAGCATTTCTTCACTCACCGGAATCACAATATCAAACAGGGGACTGCCAATCCCCAAAATATCCCAATGCTTGTTTTTTGATAATTTATTGTTATGAGTCATGTTTTTTAGTATAGCATAATCATTTCATTAGTTATCTTTTTTCCGAAATAACTATAAATTTAATTTTTTCTAATTAAGCTAAGTCTTAAGCTTTATACTAATTTTAGCTGTCTGCGACGAATAATTAAAAGAAAACTAAAAAGTAAATTTACAAACACCCAAGTGACTGGATATAGGAGAGTTAGAATATTAAACGACTGCAATGCGAAAATACTAAGCCCGTGCCTAAAAGCTGTTATTTCCCAAGTCAGCAATGATTCCTCCTGTGGTTTATTCCAAGATTTTCTTATCGTTGGAGCAAAACCAAAAACTTCAATTGCTGTTAATAAAATCATCGACCAGATAGGTAGCTTGGCAAAAAACCAAAGGATAAGTGCCAACAAAGAGATGAGAAGAAAAACGATATCTAGCAAAGTAATATTCTTTTCGCCGTATTTGAGAGAAAGAAAAAAAATAAAAGTGCAAATTAGGGATACTGAGAGTGTAACCCAAGCGCCTACGCCAGCTCCCCCATAAACCTGAAGCGCCCAGACTATAGAACTAACTAAGCCCCAAATAAAAAAAGTAAAGCTGTGCGGAGTGGTTTTCTTTCTTAGTACATCCCTGATATATACACCGTAACCAACAAAAGATAGAACAACAGCAATAAGACTAATAATAATTTTATAATTTAACAGTTCCATTTTTTTAGTTTTTAATTAATAATCCTTATGAGAATATTTTTTAAAATCTGCTTTTGCATTTTTAATAAATTTTCCGAACTGACGGTCCTTTTCTTTTTTCTCTAATTTATTCATTCCATAATGCTGAGTTTCTTTTTTGAGGTTGATATAATTTACATATCTTTGCTTATCTATTTTTCCAGCTTCCAAGGATAGTAGAACTGCGCATCCTGGCTCGTGGACATGTGTGCAATTAACGAATTTACATTCTTGAGATAGACTCGTTATTTCATCAAATAAATTATCAACGCCACCGCTGGCATCAGTCATTCCTACTTCTCGCACCCCCGGATTGTCTATTATGATACCGCCTTGTTTTGAGAAATACATTTCCCTTGCAGTTGTCACGTGTTTTCCTCTGCCTGAATGCGAACCAATTTCACCGGTTTCTATTTTACTTTCGCCAAGTAAGCTATTGATTAGAGAAGATTTTCCCACACCAGAAGAGCCTAAAAAGCAATAGGTTTTTCCTTTGGTGATATATTTTTTTAATTCTTCTAGTCCGCTATTAGTCAAAACGCTGGTTAGGAGAACATCAATATCTTTAAAGCGGTCTCGTATTTGATTAAGTTTCAAATTTAATTCTTCTTTGGAAATTAAATCTATTTTGTTTAGTATTATTGCTGACTTTATTCCGCCATCATTTGCCATGGCAGAATATCGTTCAAATCGATTTAAATTATAATCCCTGCCCACCGCTTCAATGATAAACACCACATCAATATTTGTTGCTATAATTTGAGTTTCATCCTTTCCGCTATATTTTCTTTGCATAATTGTTTTTCTGGGCAATATTTTTTCGATTATCGCTTTCCCATCTTCCAAGTTGGAAATTGCCACCCAATCGCCCACAGCCGGATAGTCTTCTCGAGAAGTTGCTTTCCAAATCTGTTTGCCCATTATTTTGGCCAAATATTCACCCTGGACATTTTTCACCCGATAACCTCCTCTTAATTCGGAAATTACCCGAGCAATTTGAAAAGCCTCTAGTCCAAGTTTTATCCGGTTAGATTCAAAAAATTCATCCCATCCTAAATCTTCAATTTTTGTTATTTCTTCAGACATGTTTCCATTTTAGTATTATTCAAAATAATTCTTCACTGCAAATTCAAATTGTTGGATGAAAATTTCTTTTAGTAAATAAAGACTATTTTGTTCATAAAAAAGCAAAATCGCTTTCTTGTAGTCATTTTTATCAACATCTCTGTAGGATAGTGGGCAATATTCCTGGGCTAATAAAATAGCATTGCCTAAAATTCTAGCAGTTCTTTTGTTTCCATCTTCAAAGGGCTGGGTATAGGAAATTAAGGCGATTGCAGAGAGTGCTTTTAGCAGGGGATGTAGATTTTTAGCATTAATAATCGAAAGCATTTCATGCAAGGCTTCTTTTATTTGAAATTGGTTGTCTAGCGGTTTGTAATTAGTTCCAGTTATTCCGACTGATGTTTTTCTAATATTTTTTTCAACTCCAAGATCGAAGATGAGTAGCTTGTGCAAGTCTTCGATTTTGGAAAGAGTTAATTCTTTGAAAATTTTAGGATTATTAATAATATAATCCAGAGCTTTTTTATGATTTAAGATCATTTGAGTTTCTGATTTTGTGTGACCGGAAGCCTCTTGATTTTCTGTTATTAAAATTTCCGTTTCTATTAACGAATATGTGTTTCCTTCTATTTGAGATGATTTCCAACTTAATTCGATAGTTAGTCTTTCAAACTCCTTTTTTAAAATAGTTGGGGAAAGCCTTGCTACGCTTTTTCGGTAGGTATCATTCAGTTTATCAAGATTAGATAATTCTTCTTTTGAAAATATGGAATTATCAAAATTTTTAAAGATATCGAAGTTGAAGTTTTTTCGAGAATTTCTTTCTTTTATTGATTGTTTAAAATATTTTTCAATATCATAAAAAGACAGTAGGGGATTTTCAATTATCATGCTATAAGAAACGCTTCTTCCTTGTCCTGTTTTTTTAATTAGTTTTTTCGTTATTAAAACATCAAGATCTCTTATGATTGTTATTCTATTTAGAGTTCCCGTTTTTAGTTCTTGGTATTTCTTAATTTCCCTAGTGCTGGCTTGCCCCTGATTTCTTATGAATTCTAGTATTGAGTTTTGACGATTAGTTAATTTTTCCATGAATTTATTCTAATTATTACATTTATTTACTCTAATTGTAACATTTTGATACAATTAATGCAACAATTAAAAAAAGGTCAAGCACCTTTTTTTCAAAATAAAATTACGTAATTAATTACGTAATTTTTTAAAGGCTCCGCGAGCTAAAAATGATGCGAACCTATGCTTAATAATAAATACCACATATATCTCAATGCCAGCTTCCAATTCATTCCATCTCTCGAAAAGCACCGTCCCTTTTGGCTCTATTTATGATCTCAGTGAAAACTCCTTCCGCCCAATCTAAATACGCTTTTATATCAACCAGCTTAATCACTTTTTCTCCAACTTTAATGCTATCCATATCAAAACCTATATTAATTTGAAGCCTAGAATCAAGTCCTAATCTTTTTGCAGCTTCATTTTTTACGCTCTTATCCTCTATATCAAAATCTTCTCGAACAGTATGCCTAATATGATTACAAATATCTCTAAATAGCCGATGGTACTCATGGTGTTGGTTACATTTATTAGCATACATAGCCACAGTGTTTAAATCCTCAAATAATGTAGATGCTTCATGCAAACATTCCATAGTAGATAATATGGGTCGTGTAGAGAGTAACGATGTGGAAGTTTTATACCTGTTAATCTGCTTTTTTGCACCAAATAAATACGGCAAGGCCAAAGACGAAAGCAAATTAGGCAATGCTTCAACAGACGACTTCTTCTGTGATCGTTCTTTTTCTAAGTCTGTCGCACTGAATCCCGGATAGGAGACCTTAATACCATAGCTCATTTTTCTTACCATAATTTTGTTTGTTATTCTTTTCCTTCATTCGCTCTACCCATTTTTAGTTATAGTTTCTATCTCTTTATCTAAGGAAAGCTTGGAAACTTTATTCCATTCTTCAATAATAATTAAGAAAAACTGGAAAGAAGAAGTTGGCACCTCGTCTACCAATTTCATCACTCAGGCAAAACTACTTTGTGTATATACCATACCCCAAAATCATATCTTTATCATTTTCACAATATTCAATAAATGTCTTAATAAAATTATCGGGTAAATCTCGGTATGAATCAATTATTACGAATTTTTCCGACCTACATTTTTCTTTACAGATAGCAACGGTTTCCTCTGTTGAAGTGTTGGGTTTAATATCAATATGATGCACTTCCTGCAAACCACTGAATGGCATTATGATTTTTGAATCTCTGTGTTGATATTTAGGCATATTCCCATCATCAAAAGCGTAGACATCAGTATAATATCTACTGCATAAAGACCCTAGTTTTCTAAAAAATTCAAAAGAAACATCTTTTATTTTATCATCCGAAAGTACAAATATAGTGGCGTCAGGAACATTTACTGGTGGATTATTGTCCAGATAATCTTTAATAAACTCAATAAATTTTCTCAAACCATCACCCTTTGCAGTAAAAACAATGGTTTTGTATTTTTCATCCATTTTTAATTCTTTTACATTATTGGCCATGAAACCATCTATGGCCATCACATCAACATAGGGCAAATAGGAAGATATCACCTCAACATCAGTAGCGTCGCCACTTTGAATCTTTCTATTACCATGAGCTGTTAGGATTTTTGCCCAAAGCTTTGATCCAATTTCAACCAGGGGTATGTCTTTAAAATTTTTAGAACCAGCAAAATCTTTAATTTTATCAACATCTCCGTTAAATAAATAGTTAACTCGCCAACCGTTGCTTGCCAGAAAACCAGCAGAGTAAGCTTCTATTTCTCTTCCTAACTGAATTTTATAGCTTACTTTCTTTATTTCCTCTCTGTTTGCATCGATTTTTGATGCGAGCTCCTCTCTTTCTTCCTTATTGTGATAACGCTCCAGATGCATATCAAAACTTATATTGTAAAACTTCAAGAACTGATCTGGATCATCATGGAAAGCAATTGTGTAATCCAGTGGCTTATTTTTATTTCCTAAGAAATCGTTAGCGGCTCTTCCGATTTGAAACGTGTATATGTTCTCCTTATTTTCCAAGCCTATCTGACCCATGTATGCTTGGCATTCCTTGATTCTTTCTTTGAATTCAGGAATCAAACATGTTTCAATTTCATGAAACCAAGAAGATGGTACGACTAATTTTTCTTCTAGAAAACCTCTATGAAGCAAATCAAAAAGTTCTTGAAATTCCTTTCTGACTTTACTGTTTATTTTTGATTTAGCAATTTCACTAATGAAATTTTGATCAAGATAAACTACTAATTTTTCAGATAATTTTCCCATATTTAACAACTCAATTTTAGCTTGCGTCTATAATCATTTATATTCCACATTTACATAAAAAGCAATGACCATTCTTTCGACTGAGTGCCAGTCAATAATAATTATGGATGACTATAACAGCATAACAACTGGCGTATCTAAACTGTTTTAAATTGCATTTATCCAAAACTTTACTTAATTTCTATTTTTGGATATAATTAAAACATAATCTTAAAATAAAATAAAAATTGCTATGATTTCTACAGAAATTATCATAAATTTAATAAATTCATTCAAAAAAAATGATCCGCAAGAAATTGATATCATCATCAAGAAGCTCATAGCGACCGCAGAAAAAAGGAAGCAATATAATTTGGCAAAAAAACTACGAGAAGCTTATGCATCAGCATCGGAGGCACATTTCTCTCCCTCATCACTAAGCTCATTTCAATTTTCAAATACGCAGGATAATAATTCTAAACTTTTTGAAATACGAAAATCAAAAATTGGCATTGGAAATATAATACTTTCAGATACAAATAAGGAAACCCTTCAAGAAATAATACACAACTACAAGAAAAAGGATCTCTTAAGAAAGCATGGATTAAGTAATGATAGTAGGTTAATTTTGCATGGTCCTCCTGGAACAGGAAAAACTCTCTTCGCCTATGTTGTCGCCGGAGAATTAGGTATTCCGATTCTTCATGTTTATTTAGATTCGCTTATATCTTCATATCTTGGAGAAACAGGAAAAAACTTAAAAGAAATATTCAGAGAAGCTTCCGCAAACGAGTGCGTTTTATTATTGGATGAATTTGATGCAATCGCAAAGCATCGAGATGATTCGCAAGAACTAGGTGAGCTTAAGCGAGTAGTGACTGTTTTACTTCAAAATATCGACGAGCTTAATCCTGATACCATATTGATTGCCGCAACAAATCATGATCATTTACTTGATTCAGCGGTCTGGAGAAGATTTGATTATTCCCTTAAAATAGATATCCTCCCTGCCTCACTTCGTAAATCTTTAATTCAGATGATTATAGGGGCAAATGAAGATATTGATATCAATCTTCTAGCCGAACTCTCAGAGGGATTATCAGGTGCAATAATAAAGCAAATTATTAACAAGAGTCTCAGGAAATCACTCCTTGATAAAGATTCTGCTGGTTTAAGAGATATTCTTATAGAAAATTTCTTAATTGCAACTGCTGGAAAAAATGAAAAGTTAAAAGGTGCTCCTAGAAAAAATTTTATAAAAGCAATAAGACATTTAAGAAAATCCGATAAATCAAGATACACCTTCGATAATCTTGAAAAAATGACAGGTATCTCATCTTCAACAATTCATAATATAAGCAAATAATTAAAAGTAAAATTATGAAAATAAAAAACCCTTTATTTGAAATACCAGCCGAAAATAATCGCAGAGAGCAAAAATCTGGAGGCGGAAATCCACCGCCTTACAGAGGAGATGATTCGGAATTTGAAAAACACAAAAGAGATAGGGTTCGAGAAGTTGACAACCTTATAGGTTTTGCGGAAACAAAGAAAGTAGGGCAAATTTTATCTGGAAACAGATTATTTTATGAAATCGAATTTCATGATGAGGCACTAGCAAAGTCAGCACAACCACGTAAGCTACTAGAACAAAACCATATAGATGTTTATTCGCAAATAGGAAAACAAAATTTTCTAGCATCCTCAACTGCTGAAAATCTTAAATCCTTTAGGGACTCTGTAAGTAAATTCGATTTGATTAATAATAAAAACGGAAGTGCATATTTGTCTGCGATTACCAAGATTGGACTTATTAATAAGCGTGCGAAGTTATCATTTGTTCCGCAAAAAGGCAAAAAAATCAAGAGCTATTTGATACTTGCAGATGGTGTTTCCGAAGAAGATGGAAAACAAGTAGCAAAAAATCTGAAAAAGAAAACTGGCTCTGAAGTTGAGTATTTTACTTCGCAAGCTGGTTCAAAAATATTATATGGTTCTTTCGCCGCAAATTTTATTGATGAAATTTCTGAACCAGATCCAAGAAATCCAATTGTTAGAGTGGAAAAATCTATTGATTTTT
The DNA here is from genome assembly GCA_049303905.1 of Candidatus Moraniibacteriota bacterium. Classification (GTDB taxonomy): domain Bacteria; phylum Patescibacteriota; class Minisyncoccia; order Moranbacterales; family UBA2206; genus UBA2206. The sequence goes on along the minus strand of JBAQNP010000011.1, from coordinate 30,749 downwards.
TTACCCCGCAAGAGCTACCTATTGAATATGAATACAATTCGGTTATTATAGAAAAACCATTACTTGATGCAAAAATTGGTGTCATAGATACTGGCATATCTAGACACCCCTTAATTAAGGATTTAATTCTAGATACTTGTGATTTTATAAAGGATTCTCAAGACGAAAATCATTCGCATGGCACATTCGTTGCAGGACGAGCAATTTTTGGAAATGACATTGAAAACCAAATAAGAGAAAATAACCGACTGATACCAGCCTTGAAAATTCTAGATATAAAAGTGATGAGAAAAAGCAGGGGTGCTAATGATCGAGAAATAATAAACGCTCTCTTGGACACAATAAAAAACCCAAAATACAAAGATATAAAAGTTTTTAATCTATCATTAAATAATGACTCGGATACGACAATACTAAATAACACAAAATCATTTTTCACTCGCGAGCTTGATGCAATAGCATATAAACACAAAGTTTGTTTAATTGTAACGGCAGGCAATCAAAAAACTTTTCTGACTGATACATATCCAGATTGTTTATTCTGCAACAATTCAGTTATTACCTCTCCTGCCGACATCATAAATGGTTTAAGCGTTGGCTCCATTGCTGATAGTTCGTCTTCAAGAGCATTATCTCTGAATAATGAGCCGTCTCCTTTTACAAGAACCGGTCTGCCTGATTCAAAAAAGCCAGATTTAGCACATTTTGGAGGGAATATCGATAAATACGGAAACTATGCAGGGGTTGGAGTTAGGAGCTTATCAATTGATCCTAAAAAAATTTATGAAAATATCGGAACAAGTTTTGCGGCTCCATTAGTAAGTAGTATTGCCGCTCAAATTTATGCTTATCTGTTGAACACTGGGAGAAACTCGATTGATTTAGTAAAGGCCTTAGTTGTTCATTCTGCTAGTTACAATCTGCCTAATAATTCAAAAATAAAAGAGAATGATTGTAGAAGAGCAGTTGGTTTTGGAATCCCTGATTACAGCAGAGCTTTAGACTGCGATAAGTCATCAGCGACATTTATACACCTGGGAGCCATTGAGGCAAAAAAAGAAAATGATCAAGAAGCAAAAGAGTATAAACATAAAATAAAATTTATTATTCCTGATGAGTTGGTTGGAAAAAATAAAAAAGTTAAGATTAGGGGAACTTTAGCCTATACTCCACTCATAAGTGAAAGTGGCCAGATAGATTATACATTAGCAGATATAGACATCAATCTTCATTATAAAAACTCTAATGGTACGGATAGAAGTGCCGGACTCCCCTCGGAAAAGATTGACAATAGAACAAAATGGCAAAATCTAAAGACTTTTGAAAAAACTTTTTCGCATTATAAAAATGGTGATTGGGAAATATGGCTAACCTTAACTACAAGAGGAAAGGCTGATACAATTGATTATTCTCAAGATTATGCACTGGTAATATCTATTGAGGATATAACGCCAGATACAACAAAAAGGATAGACTTACACCAAATTATCAGAGAAAAATATCCCATATACAACATCATAGACCAAAAAGTAAAAACAAAAATCAAACTATAGACTTTTTTACTAATAAGCACAAACTGGCTTAAAGCAATAATTAGATGGCTTGAAACAAAGTGATGTCTTGCCATAATTCCAGGAATTCGGATTCGCTTCTTCCGTTAGGCATGAATTATATTCAGTCATCTTAGAATTATACTCAGCTAAACAGGAGTTATATTCACTTAATTCCTGCTGGCATTTTGCCTGCTCTTCACGATTAGTTTTTTCTATGGATGACTTTATTATTGCCTGAGCATCGATAGACGAGGTGTTCTTTTTTGTGTTAACATTTTCTATTTTTTCCGACTGCTCGTCGATGCTTTGTTGTAAATTTTTTAATTGCTCATCATTAATAGATTGTAAATTGTCCTCTCTTAACCCATTTTTCCTTAAACAATTCGTGTATTCACTATTAGTAGCCTGTCTTCCCTCAACGTCAGAACACCACTGTCGAATATTTGACGGCCTAATTCCAAACCAATAAAAAGAAACTCCTAAAAGTAAAATGATTACGATTGAGATAATGACTATGGGCTTTGCGTATCGACTCAATTTTACTGCATCGCTTCTTTCGATTCCCTCCCTTGATGCTTCATTGGTGGCTTTGCCGAATATTATATAAAGCAAAATTTTATAATAGATAACGGCTATTACAATGAAAATAAGTAATAAAGATGTCACTGTCCAAAGTGAATATCCTAAAAGATATAAAACGGTTTTGGGGATTGATTTTTTATAAAACGCCCAACCATTCTGAAATTTTTTATTGGGTTCTAAAAAAGTAAATTTACCAGTTTCCTGACTGTTATTTCCATAAGTCGTATAAGCATCCACAGCTATACAATCTATATTATTTTCCTTTATGTATTTATTAAAATCTTCAATTGAAACATCATTTTTATCATACAAATCTCTTACTAGAAGGTGGTCAATTTTACGTTCGTTTTTTATTTCCCCTACATGATTTTGAATTTCAGTGGAACAATATACATTATTTAAAACATAATCACCATAGGGCAAGTCATTAAGATTTAGAGTTTGTGCAGGAGCACCAATTTCTTCTAATTTCTCGTTTTGTTTAACAAGATTGCCAGTAGCATTCATATCAGAATTTATTCTCTCTTTAAGAGTGTTTGTCTGTGTCCATTGGGTAAAACCATTACCATCAAAATAGTCTACAAATACGGAAATAACAGAAACAAAAAATAATAAAACAAATGAGATAGAAATAAGTCTATGCAACCATTTATTTTTAAGATTCAAATCTTTCCGAAAAAAGTTTTCCCCTAAAATTCTAGAAATTTTCATAATAAAAACGACTAATAATTAGTCGTCGAGTGGTTCCGCTTGAGTGGACGACCCGACGGGTACCACAATCAAAAAACACCAAGGTGCTCTATCATGTGCGTCGAGCCGCCCGCTAAAGGGCGTGATAGAGCAAAACCCAAGGGTTTCACCTTAGTATTTATTGATTATGGTACCAAATATAAAATACCATCAAATTGCTTAAAATACAACCATTTCGGGTTTAGTGGTAAAATGGAAGAAATTAAGATTAACATCATGAATTTAGTTGATTTTTGTACAGAAGCAAATAAAAGTCCTCTTTTCTCGAAGAGAACTATCCAGGTATCAAGCAAATTTCTAGAAGATGCTGGTTTTATCAAAGAAGAATATTTTATTCCAAATGATTTGCTCGGTTTAAATAATCTAATTAAGGAGAAAAATAAACCATCCAAAAAAACAGGGATTGAAATGGGATTATCTGAAAAAGAATCCTTAGCTAAGCGAGAAGTTTTATCAATTTTGGCTACAGATTTTGGTTATATTAAAAAAGGTTTAAAACATCCAAAAGAAATATCGCTGATTACCATATTGCGATTTATTCCAAAATTCAATCAATGGTTAAGCAACCTGAGAAAAAAATATGGAATAAAACCTAGTGCTGTCAGAGCGGAAGTATATAGTAATTTTAGAGAAAATGCAGTTTATTTGGTAGAAGTATTGGAAAATGAATCCGATCCATATTATGATCTGATTTTGGAAATAGCTGACAAAAGCACGGAAAATCAAAGTGGCAAAACCAAGCAAAAATTGATTGATGAAATTGATATATTTTTAGATAATAAATACCCGAAACTCAAAGAGGAAATTTACAATTTTTTTGTCATGGAATTGGGTTTCCCTTCGAGTTATTCATCCAATCTAAGAAAATTTATTTTGTTCAATAAAATAGAGTGGGATGATAATTTTGCGACTTCCAGCCGAAGATCATCAAGGGCTTCAATAATACAAACGGAAAATCGATGCATTCAGTTAAGCAAGGAAAAACTGAAGAATTTTGAGCCACACATCAGCATTGATATTTATGGTGCAACTGACATAACCGATATAAGAAACCTTATCAAAGAATTAAGCGGTGCTGGTGTCATAAAGAAATTTCCATCCTACAAGTCTAAAATGGGAATTTCAAGGATAGATCCAAAAACAATATTGAGCGAGGCAATATATTTCTTCTTGATTACTGGGGAAAAATTGACCAACAAAGAGGCAAACAAAGTAATGGAAAACCTTAAGCTTAAGAAAGTCCCTGCAAATATTGCATCAAGAGAAATAACCAGATTCAAAAAGCTAATGAACCTATAATCCACCAGATTTATACTGTGCAGGATTAAATAGTTACGCTCTATGATTACGACATATAAAGTCGTAATTTTTTTATTTAGATTAAGATGAAAATAACAGATCTATTAACGTGTTCAGTACTGCTTTACTTTGATCATGAAATTGCAGAAATAGACAAAAGCGATCCAAGAAGATGTGTCTTTGTTATTATCCCAAACGAAAAAACCAATATGATATTGGATGATTTTCACAATGGAAAAATAAAGGTCGAACCAAAAAAGTTATTTTTCATTCAAAAGGATTTGAAAGGTAGAATCTATAACTAAAATGTTTTCGCAAGAAGAAATCCAACAACTAAAGCAAATGCACGAAGAAGAATTTGGCGTTGAAATAAGCGACAACGAGATTGTTGAAAATGCTCAAATGTTGCTGGATTTACTGACTGCTGTTTATAAATCTAATTAAAAAAATATGAGCAAAAATGCAAATGATCAAATCAAAATTGCTAGGAGACTGATTGATAAGAACTATGGGTTGGGAAGAATTTTTAAGTATCTTCGGAGTTTAAGGAACTATCAACTGGTTTCCGATATTTGTCTATTCAGAATGATCGTGATGGAAGTAAAGCAGAGTAGTCGAAAAATTTCCATAAAATCAATCAACTATCATTTCAATAAAAACGTTTCCAAAGAAGATTATGATGGTAGTAAAAAAATAGAAATCTTACATGACTTATACTATTCGGAAACATAAATTACATTTTGCATGCGAGGATGAGCAAAGCTGGAAATGGAGAGCTAAGCATCTAAAATGAATTCTTATACATAATTAGCATTATTATTAAAATTAGTAAAAAAATGAAGATAGAAACCCCCAATGAGAAAAGAATATTGAATCATAGTGACATAGAAAATATTCGTGTCAAAATTAACCTGATCAAGGAGATGGAAACGAGAAAGGATTCCGTCAGAGCTATTGTAAATGTTACTTTCTTTGGCTGTTTAGTTATAAAGGGCTATAGAATTTGGTATTCATCCAGAGGGCTTTACGTTTCTCCTCCAGCCACGCCACACAAAGGTAAATTTGTTGAAATTGTTTACATGGAGAATAAAGTGCTATGGAAAAAATTAGAAGAAAAAATAATTGAATGTTATCAAAGCGAGGAGTTTTCCAGAAACATTAATGGTCAAACATAGTAACTATTATATATACATATACGTCATATAAAGAATATATGTTCCCTATAAGGTAAATATAAAGTATCTATGCAATCAATGAAGTTAAGTAAAAAAATAAAAAACGGCGATTTTTTAAAAAATAATTCCCTGACTTTTCTGACACAGAAAAGGATATGGTTTTCTGAGTTTTCTGAACGTTTCAGGAATTTAATCCCCTGAATTTTCTGAACGTTTTTAAAGGTAGGTTTTTGGAGTTTTTGGAGCGTTTTTCGTACTTTAGTTTTCCGAGTTTTCCGAACGTTTTGAGAATGTAGTTTTGCGGGTTTTGCGGACACATTTTCTGAATTTTCTGAACGTTTTTTGCAATATAGAGATTGAAGAAAACTTACCTACATGAGTCAGTATTCTCAAAAGAAAACCGACTTACGTGAGTCGGTTTACTAAAAAAGAAAAAGCCCTTACATGAGTCCGCTTTCTTTTAGAAAAGACGACAAAGTTTTTTCAGAAAAAAGGGTAAAGTTCAAATCGCATATTATGGCTTAATAAAAGAGAAAAGCGGGATTTTGGCAAAGAGCTTTACCCTATTTTGAGCCCGAACTTTGTCGGATTTTCGCAGGTTTTTACCCACTAGCTTTAATATCACTTTGGAGTATTGTGTTGTTAAGAAAACTAATCAATTAATATTAAAAAAATGAACCAAGAAACAAGAGCAACTAAGTACATTCTTTACGCTCGAAAATCATCTGAAAGCGAGGATCGACAAATGGCATCGATTGACTCGCAAATTGAAGAGTTACAAAGACTCGCAAAAGAAAACGGGTTGAATGTATCTGAAATTATGCATGAATCCAAATCAGCCAAAGAGCCTGGGAGGATAGTTTTTAACGAAATGTTCGAAAAAATAAAACGGGGCGAAGCTGATGGAATACTTTGTTGGAAACTTAATCGTCTGTCTAGAAATCCTGTAGATAGCGGTACGATAAGTTGGATGCTACAGGGTAAGATGATAAAACATATTTTTACATTCGGGAGAAGTTATTACCCTGAAGATAATGTTCTAGTGATGGCTGTAGAGCAAGGAATGGCTAACCAATTCATTCGCGATCTAAGCACTGACACAAAGCGAGGCCTGCGAAACAAAGCGGAGCGAGGGTGGTATCCTAATGGATCGCCACTCGGATATAGACACAATCCCATCAAGCTCAAAGGCGAAAAAGAAATCATCAAAGATCCTGAAAGATTTGAAACGATTCAAAAGATGTTGAAAATGGTCGCTTCAGGAAAACTCACTCCGCCAGAAGCATACAGGAAAGGAACTGCTGAATGGAACTTTACAAATAAGCATGGCCAAAAAGTTTCCATCAGCTCATGGTACGCCATGATGAATAACCCTTTCTACTACGGCTGGTATGAATTTCCATCCGATAGTGGCCAATGGCATAAAGGCAAGCATGAACCGATGATCACACAAGCAGAATTCGAAAAGACTCAAATGATACTCGGTCGACGAGGAACGACCAGACCACGAAAATACAGTTTCAAATATACAGGAGCGATCAGATGCGGAATATGTGAAGCATCGATAGTAGCTGAACATAAAGTTAAGAAATGCAAGAATGGCAAAACTCATTATTACATCTACTACCACTGTAGTCACAGGTTAGATCCAAAATGCGATCAAAAAGTAGTCGAGGAAAGGAAGTTTGAAGAAGAAATCATTGGAATCCTAAAAAGAATAAAGATCCACCCCACATTCCTAGAATGGGCGATTGAAAAACTCAGAAAGGAAAACAAGGAAGAAATTGAGGAAAGGAAACAAACATTAGAAAACCGAAAAAAGGAATGCGAAGCTTATGATAACAAGTTAGCTAGACTCCTAGATATGCGAATAAATGGCGAATTAAGCGAGGGTGAATTCGCAACGAAGAAAGATGAGCTAACACGAGAAAAAGGACGGCTGAAGGCCAGTTTGGACGCTTGTGAGGACAATTCAACCTATTGGATAGACCAGCTGGAAGAAACGAAAGAATTGCTGGAGCTTGCCAAGGACTCACTTGAAAAGTTCAGAAATGGCGATGAAGAAAAACGAAAAGAGATATTTAGGGCGATTGGTTCGAACCTCTCACTTTCTGAGAAAAAACTCAATATTAGAGCCGATAATAAGTTCGCTGGCCTAGAAAAAATATCTTCCGAGCTAAATACGATATTCAGAAAGTTCGAACCTCTGAATTTGCCCGAAGATAAAGAAAAACTAGAGCTTTTATACTCTAGTTCTCCAGTTCTGCTCCGCGACCAGGACTCGAACCTGGAACCAATTGATTAACAGTCAACTGCTCTACCATTGAGCTATCGCGGAATATTTAGTTGTCAAGGTTTTATTTTTATAAAACCATCCTTGATTATTTTCTGCAAATAATCTTTTCTCTTTAATTTCTTTAGTTTTTTCTCAATAATTCTAACCTCTTTCAATGTTGCATATTCTTGAGAAAAGACTAATTTAATTTTACCAAATCTTTTGGTACTTGGAGTGTGCCCACCAATATGATGTTTTATCCTAGACTTTAAATCAGCGGTACTACCTATATAATACCGACCATCGTTTATGCTTTCTAATATGTAAACATGTGGCATTGGATTTTTGATTGAGCTCCGACGTTCTGTCTCCAGACAGAAGTCGGGATCCCGACCTTGCGTCGGGACTATCGCGGAATATTTAATTGTCAATTTTAAATAGCCTCAAGGACTATTTATCTAACAATTTGATTATATCAAACATTTCAAATAAATCAAGGTTTTATTAATTTCGAATAATTCTGGCAAGTTTTTTGTTTTTGGATTATAATTATATTAGGAATTCACCCTGTTAAATAATTTTAATTTTTAAAAAAAATTAAAATTAGATTTGGATATATCTAGGTAAACAGTAGGTGAAAAAAATAAATAACAATAATTAAAATAGGATGTTTCTTAGTATAAGGGACAAATTTTATTTAACAGGGTAAATAAAAAAAATGAAAAAGCAAATTATAAAAGTTAGAAAAATCAATAAAACTAAAAAAACTATTATCAAAAAAGAAGTGATAAAAAAGGCGATAGGGGATATAATGGAGAAAATAAAAACGATTAGGGTCACTAATCCTTTCAAAAAATTCAGAAAACCAAAAGTGGTAATGCGAAAAACCTATCAGAAAAAAACTTGGAAGAAAATAGTGTTTCTAGTTTTGATTATAGTTCTGATTTTAGCCATCATTGCGGGAGTGATTTTTCTGGTGAAAAAGAAGAAAAATGCTCCGCGCCCACTGCCAAAAAATTCAATTTCTTCCAATTTGCAAGAACCAGGAAAGGTTATAGAAATTGAGAATCTAGACGAAGCTTTCCCAGCTAATGGAGAAATTGTTTCTCAAGGAAGATTCAATAATGTAGAACAAATTTTGAAAGGCAAAGCACTTTTTGTAAAAAGCGAAGGAGAATTTTTTTTGCGATTGGAAGGTTTTGAAATGGTCAATGGGCAAGATATGCACATCTATCTTTCGCCAGTTTCGAATCTTAATCCAGATGATGCTATTGATTTAGGTGTGATGAAATCAACCACAGGAAATGTTAACTATAAAGTTGAGAAGTTAGTTGATTTGGATAAGTATTATAATGTCTTGATTTGGTCTAATCGTTTCAACGCTTTCTTTGGATATGCCAGTCTGCAAAAAGGGGAATTACCGCCAGAAGTTGCGCCAGTAGTGCCGGAGGAAAATGAGGATGATAAAGTAAGTCAACCTCAAACAGAACAAATTGAAACGAATGAAATTCCGATGGGGCAAAGCGTAGAAAAAATTGCTCCCTAATGAGATTGACGTAATTTATTTTTTAAGCTACAATCTTTTTAGTTGTAAGTCTTCTCAGTAAGTTTTGCCTTATCTAAAAAAAGTAAGGAACAAGCGATATGAGAGAGGTCGCCTTGCAATATTAAATTAAATAAGGCAACCCCGCAAAATTCTGTAAACAGAATAGCGGGGCAAGTAAGAAAATGGCACAAAAACTATATGTAGGCAATTTGCCCTACAGCGTAAACGATGAATCATTAAAAGAAATGTTTTCCGCAGCGGGAACAGTAGCTTCTGCAATGATCATCACCGACAGAATGTCTGGACGATCCAAGGGTTTTGGATTCGTTGAAATGAGTTCTGACGCGGAAGCGACAGCTGCAATTGACATGTTCAATGGAAAAGAAGTCGAAGGACGAGCATTGACTGTTAATGAAGCCCGACCAAAAGAAGACCGACCTCGCACAGGTGGCTTTGGAGGCGGAAATGGTCGTGGCCGAGATTTCGGCGGACGAAGAGACCGATTCTAGTATGTGAAAGCCTTAGCGAAAGGCACATGCGAATAATAGGACAGTCCCGTTTAGGCGGGGCTGTTTTGTATTTTTTGGTTTTATGCTAGTATAATTAATGTTAAATGTAATAATTTAAAAATCAACAATAATGAATAAATATTTTTTAACTGCCGTTTTTCTAGGATTTAGCTTAATTTTGTCCGGTTGCGGGCAAAACAGTGGAGATGTGGACAAGAATGCCTCGATTATATTTTTTTATGGACAAGAGTGTCCGCATTGTAAAATTGTAGAAAAATATATTGAGGAGAATAAGATAAAAGAAAAAGTAGATTTTTCCGAGGGTGAAGTGTATCATAATAAAAATAACTCAGCCTTTCTGGCGGAAAAAGCCGGCAAATGCGGAATTGATACGAAATCAATCGGTGTGCCTTTGCTTTGGGCGGATGATAAATGCTATGTTGGCGATAAGGATGTGATTGAATTTTTTAAGAATAAAATAAAATAATAATCAACGAACAAAGAACAATGAACAATGAATTTAAAAAATATTTAATAATTTTTCTACTAACGGTAATTTTTCTTTTTGCCCGCGGTGCGCAGGCAGTTTGCCCTGTTTGTGTGGTAGCGGTGAGTGCTTGCGTGGGACTTTCGCAATACTTGGGAATTGACGATACAATTTCCGGTCTTTGGATTGGAGGACTTTTGGTTTCAATGATAATTTGGACAATTGATTGGCTGAAAAGGAAAAATATAAAATTTTATTTCAGAAAAATTCTAGTCGCCGGCCTATTCTATGTTTTTACTATCGGACCGTTGTATAGAAGTGAGATGATTGGACATCCGGCCAATAAGCTTTGGGGAATGGACAAATTGTTGCTCGGGATAATTTCAGGTAGTATTTTTTTCCTTGTGGCGGTATTTTTAAACGCATATCTCAAAAAGAAAAATAATGACAAAGTTTTTTTCCCATTTCAAAAAGTGGTTGTGCCAGTCGCAATACTGGGAATTATGAGTGGCGTTTTTTATTTTTTAACATGTTAATTTACGAAAATACGAATCTAACTAAATTACGAATTCGTACTTTCGCTTAATTCGTAATTTCGTAAATGTGAAACATTATGAACAATCCAATCAACAATCTTAATGAACTAATTGAAAAAGTCGACACCATGAAAAAGCAGGACAAGCTTGATTTGAGTTCGGATCAAGATTTGTCAATTGCGATTATGAATTTAGTGAGTATCGAAGAACATTTCTTTTTTACTGGCGCAAAATTAGGTAAACCGGAATATTTTGATCTCTTGCAAGAAGTGAGAAAAATGCGAGGAGATTTGCTTCGAAAAATTGTCAAAGAACCGGAAGGGGAAGTCTGGTGTATTTCAAAACATCTTTTGGCAGCCTCGATGCGTCTCATGGAAGTGGGTACTAAACAGCAAGGCATGGGCAAAAAAGAAGAGGCGCGTGAACTATTCCAAAAAGCTTATGACCTCTATTCTTTATTCTGGGGGATAAACATGAAAGTTATTAGCACTGGGGACGTGAAAAAAATTGATGAACAGGCGATTGATAAAAATGATGAAGTGAAATCAGGTTTTATGGGTAAACTTGGCGAATTAGTGCGAAAAGCCATCGACTGTTGTATTGAATAATAAGATTTACTAGAATGAAAAAATTTAAATTAGCTTTATTATGCGGAGGGCCATCTCTTGAGCGAGGAATTTCTTTGAATTCTGCTCGTTCAGTATGTGATCATCTTCAGTCAGCGTCCCTAGATATCCTTCCGATATATTTTGATCAAAATAAAAAGGCGTACAAAATTTCGCGAGCAATGCTATATTCAAACACTCCGTCAGATTTTGATTTCAAATTAGCTCAAAATTCAAAACCATTAAATCAGAAGGAGCTAGTAGAGTATTTGAAAAAATTCGATTTAGTTTTCCCGGTTATTCACGGAAAATTTGGCGAAGATGGAGAAATTCAAGAATTGCTTGAAAAAAATGATATTTCTTTTGTGGGTTCTTCATCTAATGCTTGCAAAAAGGCTTTTGATAAATACAACGCCAATGAATATATAAAAAAATATAATTTCCATACTCTTCCTTCAGTTGTCATAAAAAAAGGGAAAAATAACGATAAGGCCGTTAGAAATTTTTTTATAGAAAATAAAATAAAAAAGGCCATTGTCAAACCGGCTAACGGAGGCTCATCAATTGCAGTTTATGTGGCGGATGATTTTAGGGGAGCAATCAAGAATGCACAGATAATTTTTGACAGCGTTGATGATCGGGTGGTTATCGAACCTTTTTGCAGGGGTATTGAATTTACCGTAATAATCCTTCAAAACAGATTTGGGCAACCCGTTTCTATTATCCCCACAGAAATAGAAATTCATAATAAGGATTATAATATTTTCGATTATCGAAAAAAATATTTAGCAACCAGGCAGGTTACTTATCATTGTCCACCAAGATTTGACAATGATGTGATTGAAAGGATACAGATTCAAGCCCAGCAAATTTTTACTCTCTTTGGTATGCGTGATTTTGCACGTTTTGATGGGTGGCTATTGCCGGATGGAAAAATTTGGTTTTCCGATTTCAATCCCATTAGTGGCATGGAACAAAATAGTTTCTTGTTTATGCAGTCGGCAAAAATAGGGATGAGTCACGGTGATTTTTTGAGCTATGTTGTGAAAAATGCTTGCCGAAGATATAATTTAAAATTTCCAAAAAAGAAAAAAAACTTAACAGAAAAGAAAAAAATTAATGTTATATTTGGTGGCGATACAGCTGAAAGACAAGTCTCAGTTATGAGTGGCACAAATGCGTGGCTAAAATTAAAAAAATCAAAACTATATTCACCCGAGCCATACCTATTGGATATTGATCGTAATGTCTGGCATCTGCCTTATTCACTTACTCTAAATCATACTGTTGAGGAAATTACAGAAACTTGCAAAAATGCGCCTCAAGATGAGGCTAGGCTGAAAATATTAATTCAAAGAGTTATTGATAAATTAAGTCCGGAATCAGGGGACATAAATGAAAAATTAATATTACCTAAAAAAATTACTCTGAAAAATTTCATCAAAAATTCGAAGTACGTCTTTATTGGTTTGCACGGCGGAATAGGCGAGGATGGAACTCTGCAGGCAATGTTAGAAAAAGCTAAGTTAGCATTTAATGGTTCGGGTTCTGCGTCATCAAAGCTTTCAATGGATAAATATATGACAGGGGAGGTGGTTAAAGAATTATCCTGTAAGGGAATTTATACGGCTAAAAAGAAAAAAGAAAAAGTTGGCATGTTCAAGGATTTTGCAAAAAAAGATTTTGAAAATTATTGGAAGAAATTACTTCAAGAGTTAAATGCAAAAAATATTATCGTAAAACCAGTGGACGATGGTTGCAGTTCTGGCATAGCCCAACTTCACAATTCAAATGATTTAGGAATCTACATAAAGCATATTATTGCTAATAAAAATTGTATAGAAAATGGTCTATTGAAAAATCAGCACGGGATAATTGAGATGCCAAGTAATCCGATGAAGGATATTATGTTTGAAGAATTTATCGTGACTGATAAGGTGAAAGTGGTTGGCAAAGAAATATTATGGCAGAAAAAAACTGGTTATATTGAGATAACGATGGGGCTAATAGGTAAGAAAGGAAAGATGCAAGCTATGAAGCCAAGCATGACTGTGGCAATGGGCAGTGTCCTAACCTTAGAAGAGAAATTTCAAGGCGGAACAGGAATAAATATTACGCCACCGCCGGAAAAATTTGTGCCTAAATCTGTTGTGGAAAAAGCTATGAAACGAATGGAGATAGTTGCCAATGCTTTGGGTGTGGAAAATTATGTGCGAATCGATGCATTTATGAATATTGCGTCTGGCGAATTGATAATTATAGAAGCGAATACTACTCCCGCACTTACTCCTTCGACAGTAATTTTTCATCAGGCTTTAGCAGAAAATCCACCTATATATCCAGTTGAATTTTTGGAAAATATTATTAGAAATTCATCGCAGTAATTTTTACTTATAAAATGTTTGAACGCACAAAAGATCTTCGACTTTCAGTGATAAAGCAGATGGAGCTTCGGGCTTCCAAGTTTCCAGATGTCATTTCTTTGGCGCAGGGCGTGCCAAGTTTTGATACGCCGTCAGGGATAAAAAGGCGAGTGGAGTTGGCACTTAAAAATGGTGTTGTTTCCAAATATTCACTTTCTCCGGGACTTTCGGAACTTCGCGAACTGATTGAAGTCAAGTTGGCCCAGGATAATATGTTTTATGATTTTGAAAAAGAAATCATTGTGACTGCTGGTTCAATTGAAGGAATAACCGCCACGCTATTGGCAATCACAAATTCAGGAGATGAGATAATTATCCCTGAACCAACTTATACCTCGTATCGCGAAGTGATTATTCTTTGCGGTTGCACGCCAGTTTTTGTGGGACTCAATGAAGAAAAAGATTGGAGTTTTGAACTGGAAAAATTTGAGAAAGCTATCACCCCAAAAACCAAAGCCATTTTCTATTGTAATCCCAATAATCCCACCGGCACTATCTATTCCAAGGAACAGCTTTTGGGATTAGCTGAGCTCGCCAAAAAACATAATTTATTTTTGATTTCAGATGAAGTGTACAAGGATTTTACTTTTGCTCGAAAAGAAAAAATTTTTAGTTTAGCGGAAATTCCAGAGCTTCGAAAAAGAGTCATCCGACTATTTAGTTTCTCTAAATCCTATGCCATGACAGGGTATCGCGTCGGATATCTCCACTCGGATGAAAGTATTGTTGCTGAAATTTTGAAAGTGCATGATTCTCTTGTCACTTGCGCCCCAGTTATTTCTCAGTATGCAGCTATGGGGGCGTTAGAAATGGCGGAAAAGGATGTGATTTTTTTCAATAAACAATATCTGAAACGGCGAGATTTAGTTTGTGCTCGCCTGGATAAGCTGAAACATATTTTCAGCTATGTTCGACCAGAAAGCGCTTATTATGTTTTCCCAAAAATTATAAAAAAAGATTTTGACTTTGGTTCAATCGAAGCACCGGAAAGTTTTTCTTTCAGATTTGCTTTTTGGATGCTAGAAAAAGCTCAGGTAGCAGTTGTCCCAGGAGTGGCCTTTGGTCCAAGTGGTGAAGGTCACATTCGTTTGAGTTTTGGCCGAACCGAGCACGACATCAACCGAGCGTTTGATAGGATGGAAAAAATATTTAAAATTTAACAAAAAATGCATTTCGTATTTCACCCCATCCTTGCGAAATAAAAAGAAATAAATTGAAACTTTTTCGCGTTAAAAAATTTATCCTGTTTGATCCGCCAGTTGGCGGAGAGTTATAAATTTTAGCAAAAAAGTTGAAAATTTATCTTTCTATGAGCTCGGATGGCCACTTTCTTTTGTTACTTTTCTTTGAGGCAAAGAAAAGTAAGGGGAGAATATTTTCTCGCGGAGAGAAAAAGTACGAAGAGTTATTAAAAAGTATGAAATTTTTTTGCAAAACAATTCTGAAATATTATTTGAAGTATGTGACAAAAATAGTCTTGGCTGTTCATCGGCCGACTATTGTGGCAATTTCTGGCAGTTCGAACAAAACTTTCATTCGGGATGAAATTAGAAAAATTTTGAAAGAAAAAGGAAAAACAGTCCGAGCGAATCCAAAAAATTTCAATACCGAAATTGGTTTGCCCTTGGCCATTCTCAATGTTGAGAGCGGATATAATTCCTATCGTGCATGGCTTCCGATTATTGCGAAGTCTTTTCTCGCAATTTTTCAAAAAAACTTTCCTGAGTACTTAGTGCTCGAGCTGGGGGTTTCCCAAAAAGGGGATATGCGCTATTTGCTTTCTATTGTGAGACCAAGAATTTCCATAATTTCTGAAATTAATCAACGCTACGTCGAGTCTTTTTCCGGAATGGATAATTTATTCTTAGAATATGCATACTTGGCTCGGCGTTCTAAAAAAGATGGTGCACTAATTTTGAATTATGATAATGCTCGAGTGAGAAATTTGTCCAAAAAAACGCGCGCTCGAGTAGAATTTTTTGGAAAAACTGATGCTCCGGTAATTTTTCAAATTGAGAAAATCGAAAAACAAAAAAACGGACAAAAATTTTGGTTAAAACATAATAATAAAACACAAGAATTTTTCGTGCCACGTTTTGGTGAACACAATGTTTATTCTTGCGCGGCGGGAAAAGTTTTTGAATATATATTAAATATTTACGAACTACGAAATGAGCGAAATACGAAAATAAAGGAATAATTATTTTTTCGTACTTTCGCCCGCCTCGACTCGCGGAGACCGCTTGTCGACGCGAGGCTTGTATTTAGTATTAATTTCGTATTTCGTAAAGCTAATAAAATGAAAAAAATTCGCGAGCAAGTTTCCGACATTAATCGGGAAGTAAGAAACAAAATCGCCGGTTATATTACAGCTGGCTTGGGGCTAGTAGCTGGATTTGCTTGGAACGATGCAATCAAATCTTCTATTGAATATTTCTTCCCGCTAGAGCAAAACAGTTTGTGGGCTAAGTTTATCTATGCGGTTGTTATCACTTTGGGAGTAGTTATTGTGAGCTTGTATTTAGTACGGATTTTAAAAGATAAGCCGGAAGAAAAAAATAGGGTAGAGTAGGATATTGCAAAAATATTTTTTAGTGGTATAATATCATTATGTCAAGAATAAAAGATATTCCGCGTATCGATCGACCGCGGGAAAAAATGGAAAAATATGGTCCAGGGAAACTGTCTGATTCGGAACTTCTGGCGATAATTCTTCGAAGTGGAACAAAAGATTTGAGTGTGGTTGAAATTTCTAAAAAAATTCTGCGAAAATTCGGCCGAGAGGGAATTTCTCAGGCGAGTTTTTCTGAGCTCAAAAAAACTTTCGGACTTGGCCCGGTCAAATCGGCGGAGATTTTAGCTTGTTTTGAATTGGGCAGGAGATTTCTCAATGGCAAAAAAACTGAGTTGATTTTGTCCCCACGTGATACGTGGGAAAATTTGAAAGATATTCGTGATAATAAGAAAGAACATTTCGTAGTTTTCTACTTGGACACGCGCAATCAAAAAATCCAACGGGAAATTATCTCTGTCGGAATTCTCAACGCCAATTTAATTCATCCGCGGGAAGTTTTCGAACCGGCTATTCGCCACTGTGCTGCGCAGATAATAATTTGCCACAACCATCCGTCAGGGGACGTGAATCCTTCGCAAGATGATTTGGAAATCACCAAGCGCTTAGTAGAAGCGGGAAACATACTTGGGATTGAAATAACGGATCATGTGATTGTGAGTGAAAATTCTTTTTTGAGTTTGAAGTGTGAGGGCTTGCTATAAAATGCTATGTACGCTATTATGTACGCATAACTTCTAAATTAAAAATAAAAAATGCGTACAAAAACAACTTTGTCGATCACATCGGCCAGAAAAAATATTTTTAACATTGCCGAAGAAGTGCAAAAAGGTGATACATACTATACTCTCACAGAAAGAGGGTGTCCTAAGATGGTGGTTCTTTCAGCAGAAAAATTCGAAACACTTCTGGAAAATAAAAATAATAACAAAGGATTTTGTCTAGCTGACAAAGGAGAAAGAAAGTATGCTTCGCAAGTTTTTGCCAAGACTCTGATTATCCGCGACGAATCCAGAGTGGTTTATTTATCCGGAGACAAGCAGGAATCAAAGGAGCAGGAAGAGAATCTTGTTAAAGCTCAACTTTATGTAGAATTAGTTGAGAAATATAAATATCCATTTGAACTTGTTGAACTTGGGAGATATGTCAAAGTCGGACCGAAAGAAGGCAAGCACTATATCGAAGCGGATGTAATCGTGAACAGTGAAAGAGGAAATGTTAAAATGATTTTTGAAGTGAGCACCTTCTCTGATTTTGAGGAAAAAACTGACAAGGTAGTTTCAGATCTTTTTGCATTGGCTGATTCTTTGAGCTGGATAAAAAAACCCGAATATGTTGTTTATTTTTCTCGCACCTGCGGGAAAAGCGAACCCAAAGAAAAAATTATCGCCATTAGTTATGCAAAATTTAACACTTTTTCCGCTTGGAAAAAAGCCGGCCGACCAGCCGAAAACAAAATCCCGAAATTTCAAAGCTAAAGTCAAAACCGTGAAAATGCACTAATTTTAACCACATTTTCACGATTATATTGACAAAAGCGTGAAAACTTTGGAAAAAGGTGTTTGGAAAATTGGGGTTGAAAATTAGAAAAATTCGCAAAAAAAAGAAAAAGTCCGATCCGGGCTTTTTCTTTACGAAAAGGGGGGATGGGGGTAGAATTAAAGAGTGAGAATAGCATAATTAATTCGGGGTGGGGGTGAAAAAAGTTGGGGTTTACTCTGTTTAATAGCGAAGCGATATTTAGTAGGAAGAATTTTGTAATTAGTGAGTTGAAAATTAATAAGCCTTTTTAAAAGTTAGTTTATATTGTAGTTGACAACATAAACAAAAACAGGGATTTAGTTTATATAAAAAGTTTAGTTATTTTTCTAAAATTATGCTTGAAGTGCCAATAAAATTTAAATTTTTTAATAGGGAGAATTTTGTAATTAGTGATTGGAAACCTGTCCGCCGATGAGGCGGGAAGTAAGGTTATCCACAATCCAAGACTTGCCAAAATTATGCAGAGTGATATAATATCATTGAGTTTTAAAATAGAAAATAAAAATGACACAGGAAACAATACAAAACATTGCAACTAAAATAAATGTTCATCCAATTCATTTGCGGTTTTTTTTGTCGAATATAAAAGTAGATCCATCGGAAAATTATGAAAAAATATAAAATTTTAGCTATCGATGAAACGGGAAAGGCTAGTTTGAAGCATAAATCAAAAAATTTTATTTTGTCTGGAATAATTATTCCAGAAAGTTTTAAAGCCCAGCTTAATAGGGCAATGTGCAAATTAAAAAAGAAACATTTTGATGATGAGGAAATCGTATTTCATTGCAGGGATATGATCCGCAGAAAGGGACCCTTTGCTTTTTTTAGAGAAGACAGAGAGAAGGAGATTCAATTTTGGTCAGAATTCACGACTATTTTAAATTCAGATAAAATATCTCCTGCATTTGTGATAACCGATAAAGGTAAGGCTAGGAAGATAGGATGGAATGAAATTGCAATACTTAGAAAATCTTATCATAAAATATTAGAAGAATTTGTTAAAAAACATTTGAAGGATAAGATTTATGGAAAAATTATTGTTGAATCAGATCCAGCTCAAGATAAATATTTAATTGAGGCTCACACTAGATTACAAGGAGTCGGAATTCCTTCAGAGGGCATAAACGGTTCAGATTATCGTGGAAAAATTACATCATTAAGTTTGGTAAATAAATTAAATCTTGATGATGATATACAAATAGCAGATAGTCTGGCCTTGATGGCTGATATGGTATATGAAATGAAAATGGGTAAACTGAAAAAACTTACAAAAGTTGAGAGAATGATGAAAAGACTAATTGAGAGAAAAATGGATAAGGGACTTGGCATTTTCGAGATACTTGTATAATAAAAAAGTCGGCCATGGCTATCCGCACATATACCGACTCCTTATATATAATAGTACACTTTTTTCGAAAAAATACAACAAAAAAACCGGCCATGGCTATCCGCACATATACCGATTTCTTATCTTTTATTTTAAGCCATAAATAAGTAAAAGTCAAGTGGCTGTATAAAATGGCTTAAAATAGGTGAAAATATGAACACATTTTTTGATTTAAAATTAGCGGAAAAATATAATAGTAATTCTCAAAAAATAAGAGTTTTGACTGAAGCGTGGGTTGGGAGTGAAATTTATTGTCCGAACTGCGGAGATAAAATTGAAAATTATACTAACAATAAGCCTGTAGCGGATTTTTATTGTGAAAAATGTTCAGAAGATTTTGAATTAAAATCCAAAAAAGGAAAAATTGGCAAAAAGGTTTCAGCGGGTGCATATTCGCAGATAATAAAAAGAATAGAATCGCCACAAAATCCACATTTCTTTTTTATGGGATATTTAGCCACATTTTCCGTTAATGATTTTTTTATTGTTCCAAAATATTTTTTTGTTCCTGAAATTATTGAAAAAAGAAAAGCTTTGTCAGAAAATGCACGCAGAGCTGGTTGGATTGGTTCAAATATCTTATTTTATAAAATTCCCAATTCAGGCAAGATTTTTTATGTAGAAAATGGAACTGAAATTTCCAAAAAAGAAGTTTTGAAAAAATGGCAAAAAACTGCTTTTTTGAAAAAAATAAAAAGGACAGATTTGAAAGGTTGGATTTTGGATATTATGAATTGTATTGAATCTTTGGGTAAAAAAGAATTTTCTCTGCAAGATATCTATGCTTTTGAAAAAAATTTAGCTATTATTCATCCAGAAAATAACAATATTAAGCCAAAAATTCGTCAACAATTGCAATTTTTGCGAGACAAGGGATATTTAAAATTTATTGAGCCAGGAAAATATAAATTGAGCTAGTTGACAATAATTCAAATTCGATCAAAAATTGATCAGAAATAAAAATTAATTTCTGTTCAATTTTATGAAAATTTCAAGAGAGTTGGCGATAAAAATATTAAAATACTTGGATGAAAATCCTGATTTCTATTTTCCATTTTTGGTGATGTGCAAAGAATATTCTGATGAAGATGATGATTTTGTAGAAATCGAGGCTGATGAGTGGGAAAATATTGAAGAAGATGAAAAATATCAAACTTTTGAATTGTGGGAAAATTTACAAAATTTAGATGAAGAAACTTTGAAATTAATGTCGAAGGGATTTTTGGAAAAAATCACCAACATAAAAGCTATAAAAAATTTTATTTTCTATACCACCGAGGGTTATACTTTTTATCCAGGATCCGAGGATAATTTTCCAGAAGTTGAGAATTGCCAAATATTAGGGTGGGGAAAAGGGAATGATGTTAAAGAAGCTTTCGATAATTTTACACAGAAAAATAAATGGCTTAAAGAATCACTATTTGATAATGTCATAGGAGCTGAATTGAAAGATGAAAAAAGTATTATCTTAATTTAAATAAAAGTCTCTAAAAATATGGGGTAAAATAAACCTTTTTAAAATGGCCAATGAAAAAATTGACATTTTTTATGAGAATGTTATACTATCACTAGAGTAATTTTTTAATTTTAAATAAAACTTTAATAATTTTATGAATACGAAAGATTTGATCAAAAAAATTGAAACCAAGAGAGGTTCAAAGGTTATAACTTATGCAACTAGTGATCGACAAGGACCAGTGAATGCTCGAGTAGCAATGGATATTATTCCAATTATCAGTTCACAATTGCGACGCATTGGAAAACAAGAAAAAATAGATTTAATATTATATAGTGCTGGTGGAGACACAATGACTCCGTGGCGTTTAGTTTCTATGATTCGTGAATATTGCGAAAAGTTTTCTGTTATTATTCCTTACAAAGCACATAGTGCGGCGACAATGATTGCACTTGGAGCTGATGAAATTGTGATGAGTGATATGAGTGAACTTTCGCCGATTGATCCATCAACCGCCAATGTTTTCAATCCTATTGATCCAAAAAATCCACAAAATCGCATTCCGATTTCTGTGGAAGAAGTGATGAGTTACTTTGATTTGGCAAAAAATAAATTTGGAATAAAAGGTGATGAGGAATTAGTTAAAATTTTCAATAAATTTGTAGAAGCTACTCCCTCAATTCATCCATTGGCTTTGGGAAATGTAAATCGAACACATGAGTTGATAAAAATTCTTGCCAAAAGATTACTCAAGAGTCATAAAGAAAAAATGAAAGATGAAGAAATTGAAAAAATAATTGAATTTCTAACAGAAAAATTATATTCCCATCAATATTTTATTGGTAGAAAAGAAGCCAGGGAAGATTTGGGGATAAAAACTGTAGTTAACGCAGACACAGAACTTGCAAATCTTATGACAGAAATTTATGAAGATTATGCTGAAGAAATGAAAACTCGCCAAGTTTGGAATCCCGAATTGGAATTGGGAGAAAATCAAGCAATGAATCGCAAAGGTTATAAAATTGCTTTTGTAGAAAGTGCTGAAATTTCCAATTTTTTTGAAATTAATATGGAATTTAAAAAAGTTCAACAAAATGTTCAACAACAAACTCCGCAAGGTATGATTAATGTTCCTCAAGAACAAATTATTTGGAGAGCAATTGGGCAGGGGTGGAAATAAAAATAAAATAAGTCAATATGACAAAAGAGTTAATCATAAATTCGTTGAATAAAAATTTTGAAAACATTAAAAAAGTTGATAGGAGTGGTGTTGAATATTGGGAAGCACGCGAATTGATGTTGGTTTTGGGATATGAAAAATGGCAGAATGCCGAGGAGGTTATAGCTAGGGCGGCTAAAGCATGTATCAATAGCGGTCAGGCTGTGGATAACCATTTTACCGCACTTAGTAAAATGGTCGAAATTGGTTCAAATACAGTAAGAGAAGTGAGGGACTGGAAATTGGATAGGTATGCTTGTTATTTGGTTGCACAAAATGGTGATCCTAAAAAACAGGAGATTGCTATGGCTCAAACCTACTTTGCGATTCAAACCAGAAAACAAGAAATATTCCAAGGACTTTCAGGGGTGGATAAAAGATTGTTTATTCGAGGTGAAGTTTCAGATCACAATAAAAAACTTTTCAAAACTGCAAAAAAAGCGGGAGTTACAAAATTTGGATCATTCAATGATGCAGGATATAAAGGATTGTATGGAATGTCGTTGGCTGAAATAGAAAATAGAAAAAGTATCAAGAAAGGTGAATTGTTGGATAGGGCAGGAACAACTGAATTAGCGGCAAATCTTTTTCGAATTACGCAAACTGACGAGAAAATCAAAAAAGATAATATTCGAGGTGATCGTGATGCATCACAAACGCACTTTATGATTGGTGGAAAAGTTCGACAAACTATCAAAGATATTGGCGGAACTCTGCCAGAGGAATTACCGACTGAAAAACATATCAAAGAATTGAAAAAAGAAAAGAAAAAATTGTTGAAAAAAAGTAAAAAATAAATTTTCAGTATCCTTCACGGTAACAAATTGTGTGGAGGATGATTAAGTAGGGGGTGGAAATAAAATTATGTTTAAAAATAAGAATTTAATTTCAACGGTAGTGTTAGTTTTAGGCATAGCTATTAGTTTATTATATTTCATCTATCAAAAATATGAAAAATTTGCCAACTCTGTTTTTTTGAGTTGGCTTGTTACTTTAATAGTTGGTATAGTTGCAATTGTTCTTTATATAGTTCAAAAAATCGATAACAAAAAAGATGCTGCGAAGACGATTTTACAAGAAATTAAGAGAGCAGAAAAAATTATTTCTGATTACAAAGAACATGGTCATTTTAAATTTACTAAAAAAATAATCGCTACAAATAGTTGGGCTAATAATATGCATTATTTTATAGAAGAAATGCCATTTGAAAATTTAGATAAAATAAGTGACTTATATTCTACGGGCGAATATTTAGATTCAATAATTAAAATGGTTTCAGATATTAATTTCGATTCAAGAATTCATGATGATATTAAAAATCAAGCTAAAGAACAAGTTAATCAACAATTATCTCCTTTTATTCAAAAAATAAATAACTTTTCGTCAGAACCTCAATCTAGTACGAGTAGTTCAATAACTATCGGAAATATTAGCGATAAGCAAAGGAGTTCTTTTTTAGACCCAATACCGAAAAATATTAATATTGGGGTTAATCTAACCATAAACTCAATACCAACAACCATATTGTTTAATGAGATCGTTAGTAAATATGAGCCAATTTACAATAGTGATGTTGTTGGTAGGCTCAAAGAAATAGCAAAATTAAAATAGTTTATTTTTAAATTACGAAAATTGACTGATTTTTTTTGATAGCGTTATAATAGAAAGCAAAATATTTAATAAATTAATAATTCATTCTGCCAAACCCAATGGGAAACCTGGAGTAGGAGAGTGAAAAAAATAATATGATAGATTTAGAAAAAAATAATGAATCAACCCTTAGGGATGTTGACGGGGTTGTTCTAGAAGTGCATACTGGAAGTTTTAATGATGGTGGGCAATTTTATGTTTGTGATTCATCATCGGCAAATGTTCAATCTAAAACTTCGCAAGAAATCAGTCAAGATGAATTTTTCGTTATATACATTACTTCCAATGGTTATAATCAATCAACTACTTATCCTGAAATTGAAAAATATCTTGAAGATACAAAAGTTTTGTATTCTTGTGATTTATTGCCACCTAGTTTTATGATGATAAATTTACTTCAATCCCAAACAACACCAGATCAAGTAGTGTCTTTTTTGACGGGCACTATCGAAGAGCCGGCAGATTTTAAAATCACTATTATTTCAAAAAGTTGATTTTAAAGGCATGCAAGCATATTTTAAATGTTTAATTATAAACTAGCTTTGATTAGCTAGTTTTTATTTTCTTAAGATAATGCTAGAATAAAAAATAACACAATCTAAAAAAAGTAATTTTCTTCTAATTATGCATGAGCATCTTTTTATATTTCAAAAATAAATTTTTGTTCAGTAACATGTTAAGTAACACTTTTTTCAAAAAATAATTATGTCTGAATATTATAAAGCAAAAAGAATTAGAAATCTCTTTGATCCCAAATCAAAAGAGCCTTTTCGGATTAGTCGGTCTAAGTTGGATCTGTTTTTGAATTGTCCTCGATGTTTCTATTTGGATCGTCGTTTGGGAGTTGGGCAGCCACCGGGGTTTCCGTTTAATCTAAATTCAGCGGTGGATGCACTACTAAAAAAAGAATTTGATGTGCATAGGGCAAATGAAACTACTCATCCTTTGATGAAAGAATATGGAATTGACGCTGTGCCGTTTCAAGACGAACGAATGGATCAGTGGCGAGATTCCTTGAGAAGAGGAATTCAATATCTGCATCCAAAAACTAATCTATTATTCACGGGTGGAGTAGATGATGTTTGGGTGAATCCGAAAGGCGAACTTTTGATTGTGGATTATAAGGCGACTTCCAAAAATGGAGAAGTGAGCTTGGACGCCGATTGGCAAATTGGTTATAAAAGACAAATGGAAATGTATCAATGGCTTTTTCGCAAAAATGGCTTCAAAGTTTCCACCACCGGATATTTTGTTTATTGCAACGGCGACAAGGACAAGGAGGCTTTTGATGGAAAATTGGAGTTTAATGTTAAAGTCATTCCCTATGTGGGGGACGACAGTTGGGTGGAAGGCGCTCTAATTGACGCCAAGAAATGCCTGATGAGTTCGAAAATTCCAAAATATTCAAAAGAATGTGACTACTGCACCTATATTCAGGCAGTAAAGGAAGTGGAAAAATAATTTTTTGTTCAGGAGCACTTTTTTGGAAATGAGAAGTTATCCACAGCAGAGGAGTTGCCAAAAATATATAGAGTGGTATAATATCACTATAATAAACATAACTAAGTGATATGAAAAACAATATTTTTGAAAAAATTAAAAAAATTAATGAATACCAAAGTGAATTTTGGTCATCTCGCGATTTGGCAAAAGCGCTTGATTATTCCAGCTACGATAAATTCCTAAATGTTATTAATAAAGCTAAAGAAGCATGTAAAAATAGTGGTCAAGTTATCCACAACCATTTTTCCCATGTGGACGAAATGGTCGAAATAGGTTCAGGTGCAAAAAGAGCGATTGATACCATATATTTATCTCGTTATGCGTGTTATCTAATTATCCAAAATTCCGATCCATCCAAAGAAGTAGTTGCTTTGGGTCAGGCATATTTTGCGATTCAAACTCGAAGACAAGAAAAATCAGATCAGTTGATAGAGGATAATAAGCGATTGCATTTGCGCAGTGAAATAAAAACTCATAGTACATCTTTGGCTGAAGCCGCCGAAAATGCGGGAGTTAGTAATTATGGAAAATTTCAAAATTATGGATACAAGGGATTGTATGGAGGGCTGGATGCAAATGATATTCACAAAAAGAAAGGTTTAAAAAAATCTCAAAAAATACTTGATCATATGGGGAGCGAAGAGTTGGCAGCTAACTTATTTCGCGCCACTCAAGCCGATGCGAAATTACGCAGAGAAAAAATTCAAGGCGAAATGAACGCAAATTTGACACATTTTCATGTCGGGCAAAAAGTTCGGCGTACAATTGAAGAATTGGGTGGAACGATGCCGGAAGAACTATCATCAGCAGATGGAATATCTAGAGCAAAAACTCGGATAAAAAAGTTGAAAGCAAAAAAATAAAAAAATTATAGATATGAAAAACAAAAAAGAACAAAAAGAGGTAATTATCTATCAAGCCAAAGATGGCGCTGTGGAAGTTCGCTTAGATAAAAAGCGAGAAACTATGTTACTTACTCAACAGCAAGTTGGCCAGTTATTTGATGTAAAAAAAGCAGCAATTTCTAAACATGTTAAAAATATATTTAATACAGGAGAATTAAATGAAAAGTCAACTGTTTCCAAAATGGAAACAGTTCAACTTGAAGGAAAAAGAAAGATTACTAGAAAAATTGAATACTATAATCTTGATTTAATAATATCAATAGGCTATAGAGTTAACTCTACAAATGCAACCAAATTTCGCCAATGGGCGACTAAAACTCTTCGTGAGCATATTGTTAAAGGCTATACAATCAACAAAAAACAAATCACCAAAAATTATGAAGCTTTTATGGGCGCAGTGGCCAGTATTCAAAATCTTTTACCAGAGCATGTCACACTTGATCCGAAACTAGTTTTGGAACTTATCAAAGAATTTGCCAGTACCTGGGTAGCTTTGGATGCTTATGACAAAGATGCTCTGAGCGCGATTGGCACAACTAAAAAAGCAGTTCGGTTGTCAGGCAGGGAGTTGGCGGAAGCGATCGGCGAACTTCGGGCTGAACTTATGAAAAAAGGCGAAGCCTCTGATCTTTTTGCGCGAGAAAAAAGAGTGGGAAGCGTGGAAGGAATAGTGGGAAATGTGATGCAATCATTTGGTGGCAAAAATTTATACGCTACTGCCGAAGAAAAGGCGGCCCATCTTTTGTATTTTATGGTAAAGAATCATCCATTTGACGACGGAAACAAACGTTCTGGCGCTTTTGCTTTTGTGTGGTTTTTGCGAAAAACAAAAATACAAGGCGCAAAAAACATCAACCCGAGTGCACTTACCGCTCTGACACTTTTAATTGCAGAAAGCAATCCAAACAAAAAGAATCAAATGACAGCGCTTGTTACGACATTATTATCGGTTAAAAAATAATCATGCCTCAATATCTAAAAGAGTAAAAATAAAAAAATCGTGATATAATGCAAGAAGTATATGTTTTAAATAATAATTAATTAAAAAATAAAATTATGACAATTATTAATTTTCTAAAACTATATTTCATTGCGGTGCCTATCTTTTTCATAATTGATTTAACCTGGTTGGGCGTGATTGCTAAGGAGGTGTATCAAAAACATATGGGTCATTTAATGCGACCTACTCCAAATTGGTCAATAGCGGTAATTTTTTACCTGCTCTTTATTGTTGGTTTGATTATTTTTGTCATTTCTCCGGCAATTAGAAACAACTCTTGGTCATATGCACTTTTATATGGGGCTTTATTTGGATTCTTTACTTACATGACATTTGATTTAACTAGTTGGGCAGTTTTAAGAGATTGGCCTTGGAAAATAGTAATTATAGATATCATTTGGGGGATGGTTTTGTCGTCATCGGTTTCAGTGGCAACTTATTTTATCTATAAAAATATAATTCAATAAAGGTGAATTTTTTTGTTCAGTAACCCGCCTCATCGGCTCGCCTCGCTGGAGCTATGGCGAAGCGGGCGGACAAATAACACTTTTTCAAAAACCACCCGAAGGTGGTTTTTTGGGAGAGGGGAGGCGAAGATCGCTAAAAATACAGCCAGAGAAGTTAATCGAGAATTGGTTGAAAAAAATCAATCAAAAAAGGATAAGGTAATTTTTGTTGTGGCGAGAAAAAAGAAGTTGTAATATAATAAAAATGTAAAAATTAAAATAAAAATTAAAAAAACTCGCTTCAAGCCGGAATTATAAAAATAATTTTTTTGCGGGAGGTTGAGGGAGAAAAAATTATGTTTTGGTCAAGTCCAAGTAGAGCAATAAATATAATAATATTCCTTTTGTTATTTTCTATTTCTATTTCATCGATTGTTTATTACAAAACAAAAAACAAATTACTGGTATTGTTTATTTTTTCTATGCTTAGTTATTTAAGTTTTTATTCAAATATTGATTCTAGAATTTTTAATATATACAATCTCAAATGGCTCGTTAAATTTACTCTTGGGTATTGGCCATACATAAATCTTGCCTTATTTATCTTGTTAATTATTAATATTATCAAAAACAAAAATGTCAAAAAATAAAATAATTAGAAATACGATTTGTATCCTTATTGTTTTTCTATTAATCTTTTCTCCACTCAGTTTTTCTTTTTCAAGTCTCAGATTACCGGTAGTTCTTGGGATGGATAGAATTGAAATAGCTGAAGATACCGTTTGGGAAAAAGGAGAGCATATTATAAATAATTGGGTTGTTGTCACTAACGGCGCAACACTTACTATTGAAAAAGGGGCAGTGATAAAATTTGAAAAAGGCGATGTTTATACTTATTCGCCCAGCCTTTCGGTTTCGGATGGAAACATTATTGCCAAAGGAACTCAAGAGGAAAAAATAGTTTTCACTACTAAATCAGGGGATAATAGTTATGAAACTGGTGAATACGGGATGAGTTTCCAAGGCAATCAGGATAATAAGGAATCATTTTTTCGCTATGTCGTTTTTGAAAATGGCGGATATGCCCCGCAATTGATGCTTAAGAATACTTTTTTGAATACTGCCTTGGCAGGAACAGGAATGAGTGGTTTCGATTTTAGTTCGGGTAAAGTTCATATCGAAAATTCTGAATTCATAAATAATCCATATGGTGCAATCAGTGCTTATTCTTCCAGTGCCAATGATTATTTAGAAATAATCAATTCTAATTTTGAAAATAATGGAGGTATGGCTATGCGTGCAGACGAGGCATATTGCAAAGAATATGAATATGATGAAGAACTTGAAGAAGATATATGTACTAAGTATAATATTCTTTTGAAAAATAATTGGTATGGTGATGTAAGTGGCCCGCATGTTTATGCGGATAATGGAGAAATATTAAATGACGGTAGCGGAGAAGAAATAGCTGGGCATCTTACATTTGATGGATTTAGAAAGAATGATTTGATTGCTGATCCGGCTATTATTATCCCAGGGATTTTAGGTTCGACAAAAGTTCTGGGAAAATGGAAACTCGATCCCATTTTGCACACCTACAGCAACCTAGCGTCTTCTTTTGAAAAAAATGGTTATGAAAAAGAAAAAAATCTTTTTGAATTCCCATATGAGTGGAGAAATGAAAATTCAATTACCGCCGGAGATTTGAAAAATAAAATTCAAGAGATAAGAGAGGAAACTAAAATTTCCCGAGTAGATCTCGTAGCACATTCGATGGGTGGACTTGTGGCAAGGCAGTATATTGAAAAACTAGATCAAGAGAATAATATTGATCAGCTGATAACTTTAGGCACTCCACAAAAAGGGGCGCCAGAGAGTTATTTAATGTGGGAGGCGGGAGAAGGAATTGATGAGGATATTTTAAATAAAATAGCCAAAAAAATCTTCCAAATTGAAGCCCAGCATGAGGGATATGACGATCTCGGAGAATATATTCGAGAAAAAGTTCTGTCTGTGGGAGAGCTTTTGCCAATTTACGATTATCTTTATAATGTTGCCACGGGGGAAATGAAAAATTATTCCAATGGTTATCCGAAAAATTATTTCTTGGAAACATTAAATGACGGAGACAATCTGGATAAACTAGATAAGGTTGATTTTACTAATATTATTGGTGACACAGGAAAAGATGAAACGATAAAAAAGTTTAGAGTGGTGAACAGCATGGTTTCTGGAAGTTGGGAGTATGGAATGCCGGAAAATTTTGATGACTCAAGCACTGATCAAGGAATGGAATATGGAAAAGGGGATGAAACTGTCCCTTTGGAAAGCGCTGAAGGAATTTCGGCGGATAAAACAATCAAACTTGATTCAACGCATAATGATTTGCCGACCAAGGCTCAATGCTATGCAATCAAGAAACTAACGGGAAGAGATGATTGTGATTATGTGAGTACTTTTGACAGAATAAAAAACATTCTTACTTTTGGAATTTTCTCCCCAATTGACATTCAAATAATTTCACCCAATGGAAAATGGGCAGGCAAGAATATAAATAATTTAGACGCGGGTGATCAAATTGAGGATGCCTATTATACTGGCTATGATACGGAAAATGAATTCTTGACAATTCCCAATCCAGAAGATGGCGAGTATAAAATTATCACCGAGGGTACAGGGGATGGAGAATATAGAATTGAAATGGCGAAAATAACGGAAGATGAAAATGGCACTGCCAGTGAAATTACTGGAGAAATAAATGGCACGGCGGAAAATGGAGTGCAGACAGAAAAGATAGTGGAAGTTTCGCAGGATGAAATAGATACTGGCGAAGAAGAAAATCAAGACACTGTGCCTCCAACTATAGATATTACGAGTCCGGAGAACAAAACCTATCTAAGTGACAAGGTTGTTCCGATAGAGTTTGTCATCACTGACGATTCTTCTGGCGTAAATGAAGAAAAAACGAAAATATTTTTGGACGGTGAAATGTTTTCTCAAGATAAGATCGATTTGGCTTATCTGGAAAAAGGCGAACATATTTTGAAAATATCGGCTGAGGATAAAGCCGGAAACAAAAAAGAAGAAAATATAACTTTTTCCATTTCGCCAACAATCGATTCAATAATAAAAAATGTCGAGCATTATTATCAAGATAAATTTATCACTAAAAAAGCCACCTATAATTTCTTAGAAGCTAAACTAAAAGTAATCAAAATCCAAAAAATGCTTTATGATGCGATAAATTTTAGTCCTTGGCCAGCACGCCTAAAAAATCAACTTCTCAAGAATATCGCCAGAAACATTAATCGCGACATAGATGTTCTCAT
>JBAQNP010000010.1:0-31978 GCA_049303905.1 Candidatus Moraniibacteriota bacterium | reverse complement strand
GAGTTAAAAAGAAATATTCATGCGTTTATGAAATCGATTCAAAGAAGACCTCAAAAGATACAAGCCTACTTCAAAGCACAAAGTGTTAGATATGCTTTGGAGTAGAATTGCTCGGCTGGTTAATAATTGTGTTCATTTCACCCGTACTTAAAACACTTTAACAGATTTAATCTACTATGGATATTAAAATTTGTCCAGTGTTTATCGATGCTTGACAATTTTAAATTTCATTGTTTAATAATTTTAGTTGCGTCAAAAAAACCACCCAAGCGGTGGAATTTTTTGTTTTTGTTTTTATCTCGAGTCTTACTCGATAAGGCAAGGAATCTAGCCTTTCTTTTTTTAGGCTTTTTCGGCCTATTACTTCCCTATTCTTTTTTACTTCTATCAAAACTATATCATGTTGTAAGATTAGATCTAGCTCGTCATTCGCATGTGCGCATTCGCAGAGGCGCTATTCGCATAATGTTTTTTCATTTCATAAGCCAAATATATCTTGTCGCAAGCTATTGCTAAAAAAGCAATTGGAAGTAGGAATAGGGATCCTAAAAAAAGTATTGCGGAAGCTAAGGATAGAACATTAGATGCGCCAGACCAAAACGCCGAGGGATCAATCTTGGAATCAATTTTATTCTCTGAACTAATTTTAACTGGAGTATCTTTCTTTATCGCCAAGACTTGCGGTAAAATTTCCGCTCCCCTTTCTAATAGGTCCGAACTTTTTTGCATTATGAAATTTTCTCCTTCCTTTGAAGCTCCAGCTACCATAGCTCTAGAGCCAAATTCTTGCACGGTGATAAGTGACATTTCCCCATTAATTTCTCCGGCGCCAAATGCCACGCCAATTTCTTTGTAATCAGAATTCAAAATATTTTTTCGGTGTGTCGGACTATTCATCCAAGCTTTTTGTTGTTCTTCGGCGCTAGTATAATTGATGGCTAAATTTTCTCCGGCAAATTGATAGTCGTAGTCTTCTTTTTCAAACCAATACCAAGGGGTTTTTCCTTTAGGTGAAGTATGGGCAAAATAATGATTCTCAATCATATCATTAAGTTTGTCATTGGCTACTTTTCTTAAGGCCTCGCTTTGACTCAACGGCGCTAGTCCTTCTTTTTCTCGAGCGATGTTCACTAATTGAATAACTTTCCCTGGGTTAATTTCACTGGCCATTATCGGCACAGCAAAAATGAAAAACATAATCGCAATTGCCACTGTTTCTATGAAAAATTCTTCTATTAATTTGATTTTTAGTCTCTTAATCATAATAACCATTTACGAAAGTACGAATTAAACGAAATTACTAATCCTTTTTTGCATTTATTCGTATTTTAGTTTGATTCGTACTTTCGTAAATAAATAAAATCCGGGCTTTTCACCCGGCTTTCAACACTTTTGTGGCTTCCGCCAGCTGGCAGATTAGCCACTTACATAACCATTATAGCAGACTTTTGCCCTTTTGGCAAGCACCCAGAAAAAAACAACGGCGGTTTGCGAGAGATTCGTAAAACCGCCGGTAAAAGTTATGATTCATCTTTCCCCTCCTAATTTTCATCAAGAAGGAAAACTAAACCGTAGAGAACTAATACGGCTATGATGGCAAAAAATAAAATTATCCACTGACACACAACATTCTCCTCCTTTTTATATTTTTGAGTTTTTGGATATATCTTCTATCCCCCTAAAAACAAGTTTCGCGCCCAAGAAAGATATGGCAAGCCATAAAATCATTGTAATTATTTCAGAATTTGGTAGGCTCAGCCATCTGACAATATTTTCCAAATTAAGTGGTTCCACAACAAACCAACCCTCTCTTAAGATAAAAAATATTATCAAAGTTAAGCCACTCGCCAAAATTCCCGCAATCGACAAAATTATTCCGCAAAACATTTTTATGATACCAAGAATCATTTTATGTCTCCTTGTTAAATTATTTTCCTTATCCCGATTTCCAACTTCTCTCCATCCATCTCAAAAGTTTTTTTGAGATCTCCAGAGATTTCATCGGAAGACAATATGCCATTCGCCAAAGTTTCTTTGGCAATTAGTTTTTTAAAATTGTTAAAGACCAATGATTCACCACTATAAAATATTTCAATTCGATTGTCAACTTCGAAGCCCGCTTCTTTTCGCATTTCTTGAATAAAACGAATCACCTCTCGCGCTTGGCCTTCGAGTTTTAGTTCGGGAGTGATTTCGGTGTCGAGAATAATTTCCTCTTCTTGTTTTTCGTTTACTTTTACTTCCTTGATATTTAACTCTTCTTTTATTATATCAACAATATCTTCACTTCCTACCTTATACTTTATACTTGCTACTTGAAGCGGTTGACGAACCTTGATTTTCGCCAAAGCTCTTTTTTGTAGTCCAACACTAATTATCTCTCGCGTCTTTTTCATCTCTTCATTCAATTTTTCATCAATCAATTTTTCATCGGCCACTGGGAAATCAGCCAGATGCACGGAATTCACCTCATCCGCCCTACGGGCACCTTCTCCTTGTAAAGGAGAAGGGGTGATTTCTCCCTCTCCTTTATAAGGAGAGGGTTGGGGTGAGGTATTTGAAGTTAAGTTCCGATAAATCTCCTCCGCAATAAACGGCGTAAATGGCGCCATCAATTTTGAAAGTTCAACTAACACATAATGTAACGTGGCATAAGCTTCATTTTTGTCAGTGTCATTTTCCGATTTCCAAAAACGCTTGCGACTACGCCGAATATACCAATTGGAAAGATTGTCGATAAAATCCATGATTGGTTTTGTAGCATTTGGCAAATCATAGGAAAGCATATTTTCATCTACAGTCTTAATTAGACTATGTAGTTTCGATACAATCCATTTGTCCAATAAATTAGAAACTTGAGGTACTCCTTTGTTTTCTTTTGGATTCCATTTATCCACATTGGCATACATCACAAAAAAACTATAACTTTGCCAAAGAGTTGCTAATTTTCTTTGAATATCAGAAACGTCTTTGTCAATCAAGGCAAAATCTTCTCCATTTAAAAGTGGGGAGCTAATCAAAAGATAGCGTAAAGCATCAGCGCTATATTGATCTAGTAGAATATTTGAATCTGTATAATTTCCAAGTGATTTTGACATTTTTTTGCCATCAGCCCCCGCGATTGTTCCCGTCACTATCACATTCTTGAAAGCAACTTTGCCAAAGAGCCCCACCGAGATTGCATGCAGATAATAGAACCAGGCGCGCACTTGTCCAACATATTCTGAGATAAAATCTCCGGGAAAATTTTCTTCAAATTTTTCACGATTTTCAAAAGGATAGTGGAATTGAGCAAAAGGCATTGAGCCTGACTCAAACCAACAATCCATCACTTTTTCCACGCGCTTCATTTTTACCCCATCTAATTCAAACTCGATTCTGTCCACATATGGCAAATGATAGTCAGGAAGCTCCACGCCAGAAAGCTCTTTGAGTTCCTGATAACTTCCCACCACTTTTGTCACCACCGTGCCATCACTTTTTTCTCCGCGCCAAACTGGAATTGGCGTAGCCCAAAAACGATCCCGACTCAGATTCCAATCAGGTGCAGTTTCGATCGTATTTTTAAAACGTTTTTCTTTGAAATGCTGCGGAAACCAATTGATATTTTTATTTTGCGCCAACATTTCTGATTTTTGCCCATCAATATTCATAAACCAACTTGGATGAGCGCGATACATTAGCTTAGTCCCACAGCGATGACAATGCGGATATTCATGATCGATATAGTTAATTTTGAAAACAACGCCCTCGGCCAAAAGCGTTTTGGCAATTTCTTTGTTTACCTCCCAAATATTTTTCCCCTGCCATCTGCCATAAGTATAAATTCCATTTTCATCAGTAGACATTATCCATGGAAAATTATTTTTTTTGCTTAATTCATAATCTTCTTCTCCATAGGCCGGTGATTCATGGGCTATGCCGGTACCTTCTTCATCATGCACAAAATCTGCATGCCAAATCCTAAAAGCATTTTCTTTTTCGATGCTTATATTAAATAATGGTTCGTATCTTTTTCCAATTAATTCTTTTCCGTTATAAGTTTTTAGTTTTTTATATTCTAATGGCTGATGTTTTTCATTGGTCATAGTTTTCTCCACTAAAGAATCAGCCATAATCAAAATTTCATTTTCAAATTCAATCTCGCTATATTTTATTGATTTGTTTACCGCAATAGCGCTATTAGAAATTAGCGTCCAAGGCGTAGTTGTCCAAGCTAACAAATATTTGTTTTCTTCACCTTCCAACTTAAATTTCACATAGACCGATGGATCAGTGACAACCTTGTAACTATTATCCATCGCCACTTCGGCTTTGGAAATCGGTGTGGCGCAACGCGTGCAATACATCAGAACTTTTTCTCCTTCATAAATCTTGCCTTTTTCATATAAAGTTTTGAAAGCCCACCAGACACTTTCCATATATTCTTTGTCCATTGTTTTATAGGCATTTTTGAATTCTACCCAACGCCCAATTCTTTCAATCGTATTTTCCCATTCATTCCCACCTTG
This sequence comes from Candidatus Moraniibacteriota bacterium, assembly GCA_049303905.1. Taxonomy (GTDB): domain Bacteria; phylum Patescibacteriota; class Minisyncoccia; order Moranbacterales; family UBA2206; genus UBA2206. The sequence goes on along the minus strand of JBAQNP010000010.1, from coordinate 27,467 downwards.
AACCATCTCGCTTCTGCAAGTTTCAATGTATTTTTCCAATCCAATTTTAGCTACGTCACGCTTGTCTTTGATGCCTAATTTTTTCTCCACCAAATTTTCTGCCGGCAAACCATGGCAATCCCAACCCCACCGTCTTTCAACGTGCTTCCCTTTCATTGTCCAATATCTCGGCACGACGTCTTTCACAATCGAAGAAAGCAAGGTTCCATAATGCGGGACTCCTGTGATAAATGGAGGTCCGTCATAAAAAACATAGGAGTCTTTTTTGTCTCTCCTTGAAACTGATTTTTGAAAAGTGTTATCTTCTTTCCAAAACTGAATAATCTCCTCTTCCATCTGCGAATATTTTTGTCTCGAATCAACTTTTTTAAATGCCATAATATTTTATCATTATATAAATTAAATTGTTTCTAAAAATTTTTCCATTGTTTCGTATCTTTCTTCGAATATCAAATATAGGCTTTCTGGTTTTTCGACTTTGCCAATCAAAATTAATGACTTTCCGAGTCCATAAGCGATACCGGCTTCAATATGCACCGAGTTGCCAGCCGGCAAAAGAACAATGACTTTCTCTGCATTTTTTAAACCCTCCAAATCTTTCTCGAAAATTTCTTTGAAATATTCATCGTTGTAAAAATCCTCAACTGCTTCAAAAGCTCGCATCTGTTCTTCTGGATGCGCTTCGGGATTATTTTTGTCAGCAGGTTTTTCACAAAAATTGTAACAAGTTTTTCCTTTCTCTTGTAATTTTTTTATCAATAATTCACACTGTTCTTTGTTTCTAAATTTTGAAATTATCGTATAGTCAGTCATGCTTTTAAAATTAATTTTTAACTATAAAAAATAAAAATCCCTACGCAAAAAAATGCATAAGGACGTTTGAAAAACGTGGTACCACCTTAATTTTCATGTTTCATGCTACATGTTGCATGCTTCATGACTTATTACAGCTATCACGGGCCTACCCGGCAAAGTCTACTTTCGCCAATGAGGCGAGTTTCTTTTCGCAGCTCCGGAGTGATCTCTCCATCAAAGCCTTTTCTATATAATAATATAAATATCCAAAAATTACAACTCTCTCTAATTATTAGCGAGTTATTATTTTTCAAAACTTTTATACACTTCCAAGGTTTCACGCGCGCATTTTTCCCAGTTGAATTTTTCCACTTGTTTCTTACCCTTTTCGCGAAAGTCATTTTTGAGATTTTCGTCTGTGGCAAATTTTGTCATTGCCTCGGCCAAACTTTGCGTGTCAATTGGGTCAATTTGATATGCGCCGTCTCCGGCCACTTCCGGAATGGACGAAACATTTGAGACAATTGCTGGCGTACCAGTCGCAAAGGCTTCCAGCACTGTCATACCAAAACCTTCATAGAGTGACGGCATCACAAAGAAATCAGCATTTTTGAAAAGTGGTACCAGTTCATCGCCGACTACATAGCCGGTAAAAATGACATCTTTGGAAAGATCAAGATCCTTCACTATTTGCTTGTATTCCTGCGCCAACCAACCATTTTTTCCAGCGAGAATAAGTTTGTGCTCACATCTGCCTTTGATTTTTTGACATTTTTCTTTGAAAATTTTGAACGCTTCTAAAAGTCGAGTGATATTTTTGATCGGTTCAATTGTGCCAAGAAACAAAATATATTTTTTGTCAGTTGGAATGCCATATTTTTCCAAAACTTTTTCTCGCGAAACGCGCGACTCCTCAAAAAGTCGTTTGTCAAAACCAACGTTGATCACTTTGATTTTTTCGGCTGGATATTTGAAAATATTTTCGATGTCTTTTTTGGTTGACTCAGAGACCGCAATTATTTTGTCAGCTTTGCTCACCATCAGACTCATCACGGCTCTAGCTTTGGTACTTTTCAATTTTGGAAAAACATCCGGCACCTTATAGACTGCCAAATCATGCGCTGTGACAATAGTTTTTCCGCGATATCCGACCGGAATTCGACTCATTGGAGAGGTGGAATGAACCACATCCAAATTTTCTTTCATAAGAGTTGCTGTGCCCAAAATTTCATTGTAAGCTCCTGGTAAATATTTTTTGTAATCTGAAAAAGGATAGAATTTTATCTTCACGTTAGGACGCGCAAATTTTTTCACATCCTTTTCCCGCACACGAAAATCAAAAAACAAAACATACTCATTCACTTTGTCAATTGCTAAAAGATGTCGAATGAGTTGATAAGTATAGTGCCCCACTCCAATCGCTTCACCCTTCTCTGGATTCAAAATTGTGCGTGCGTCAATTCCAATTTTCATAATTTTACGAATTACTAATTATTTACAAATATACGAATGTACGAATTTTTTTATTAGTATATTCGTATTTGATTAGTAATTAGTAAAGACTAATCACCAATCACATCTTCTCCGGTGCTTTCACGCCCATCAATCTAAGTACTTCAGCTAATACTATTCTAACAGCATTTATGAGGTTTAGTCTAGCGTGAGTTAGCTCCGGATTCTCCTCATCCAACACCTTACAATCATTGTAAAATGAATGAAATTTATCCGCTAATTTTATCGCATAATAAGGCAATTTATGCACTTCATAACTTTTTGAAATTTCTTCTAAAATTTCTGGGAATTTATTGAGCTCGCGAATCAAGCTCAATTCTTTTTTGTGAATCAACAAATTCAAATTCTCTTTTTTATTTGAACCAAAACTGAGATTTTTCGCTTTCTCTAAGATACTACAAATTCTAGCGTGCGCATATTGCACATATGGCCCAGTTGCTCCGTCCAGCCTAACTGCCTCATCCATATCAAATTCAATATTTGTTTGTGCGCTATATTTGAGCATAAAAAATTTCAAAGCCCCTAGTCCAATTTCTTTTTCAATTTTGGTCTTCGGAAATTTTTCTCTTACTTTTTCAATTATTTTTTCCATCAAAAATTTGGCTGGGATAATATTCCCCTTTCGTGAAGACATTGTTTCGCTTCCCTTGAGCGAAACAAATTCATATCCAATATGTTGCATCTTCTTTTTAAATCCGATCAGTTCTAATATTTTGAAAATCTGCTTGAAATATAATCCTTGTCGAATATCCACCACAACAATACTTTCATCAATTTCATATTCCTTAAATTTTTTAATCGCCAATGGGATATCCTTGAGTCCATACAAAGCACTGCCGTCTTTTCTGACTAAAACTAATATTCCTAAATTATATTTTTCCAAATCTGCGATAATTGCTTCTTGGCTTTCTTTGATAAATTCATATTTCAATAATTCCGACAACATTTTTTTGCCCGCCTCTTCCTCTTCGCTTTCCCAAAAATAAACATCAAAATTCACTCCCAATTCTTTGTATATTTCTTGAAACTCCTCCAGTGACCATTGCTTAGTTTTTTTCCATAATTCAACTAACTCCTCATCGCCTTTTTCAAATTTCTTTTGTAAATCTTTAAATTCATTTTCATATTCTGGATTTTCTTCAATGGCCTTGACCGCCTCGGAATAAACTTTGCCCAAAAATTCCGCCTTGTTTTCGATATTGTTTAAATTTTCATCCGGATAAAATTTCGTTATCCCCCAAAGACACTTGGCAATATGTGTTCCGGTGTCTCCGATGTAATTAGCTGACACAACATCGCCATTGGATTTTCTCAAAACATTCACTAAAGAATTTCCGATAAAAACATTTCTGAGATGCCCGATGTGAAATTCTTTATGTGTATTTGGCTGAGAATATTCCACCATTATTTTTTCTTGTTTTTTTTCTCCATTCCCAAATTTATTTTCTTTTTCATTTATCTCTCGAACTTTTTCCTGCAGATATTCTTTGGACAAATAGAAATTAATATACCCCGGTTTCACGACATCCACTTTCTCAATCTTATCTTGCCTTATACTTTCTACTTTATTCTTTATACCTTCAGCCACCTCCATCGGATTCTTCTTAAGAATTCGAGCTAAAACCATCGCCACATTAGTCGTATAATCGCCAAAAGTTTCGACTTTTGGATAGTCAACTTCAACCTCGCCTATTTCATAGCAGAGGTCTTTTAGCACTTTTTCTATAAGTTTTTGAATTTCTTGTTTCATAACTACATACTAACTCAAATAAGTGCAGTAATCAAGGAAAAATAAAATCCCCAGCTTGGGGAATTTTAATTTGTATTACATGAAAAAGATTACTTCAGGAGATTTTTAATAATTTTTTTGAGCTCTGGCAAATCATTTTCAACCGTTTCCCAAACTATTTTTTTGTTTACGCCAAAATATTCATGAATCAACATGTTTCGAATGCCAATAACTTTCCGCCATGGAATGTCAGTATTTTCTTTTTGAAATTTTTCACTGATATTATTAGAAGCTTCACCAATAATTTCTAGTTCGCGGACAATAGCATCCATCACCATTTTATTTTCGAGAAATAACTCAAAACTCAAGCCTTTTTTATAGCCTTCAATTGTCTCAATCGCTTCTAGGATATGTTCGATATAAACATTATCATCTTTCATAAATAATTTCCGCTTCTTTGAGAACTTTGTCTCGAAAAAACTTACTCAAAGCTTCAGGAGTTAATAAATCAACTTTCTTTTGCAAATGCTTTTCCATGTTTTCTTGTATATCAAAAAACTTAAAAAAACCGATTTTGGCTGTCGGCGTAAATTCGATAAGCACATCCACATCACTGTCCTTCTTGGCATTGCCATGTATATGCGAGCCAAAAAGAGCCACCCTTTGAATATCCTCATTAAGCGGATCTTGCTCAACTGCTTTTTTAATTTTTTGCATTATTTCCTGTTTATTCATATTTATAGTATATCATAAATACAATCTAAAATCAAATAATTGTATAAGTTTATCTTTTTCTACCAAATCTCCACTTTTCCCTCCGGCACAATTATCTTTAAGGCTTTTTCGAGATCGGTGGTGTTCTTTATACGGTAGGGTGTTTCGAGTTTTGATCCATTGATAGAGAGGTAGACTTTCATGGCGCCAAGCTCGCAACGATCGAAAAGGGACGAAAGATTTTTGAGGATGGCTTTGTCGAAGTTTGGAGGGAGAGTGATGATGAGCTTGGAATTAGTGGTAGTATTTTTAGATTGAGCCGTATTAGTTCGGGGTCCTTCTCCGCCAGTAGGCGGATCAGGACGAATGGTGGCGCTAAAGCCGCCGCCATTCGCTTTTTGGGTACTAAGAACTCTTTTGAAATTTTCTACTTCATTTTCATTGACAACTTTGACCGTGTCGCAAAGCAGTTTAAAACTGCCGTCTTTGTCGGAAATTTTTCCAGTGGCCAAAATTATTTTTTCTTCCTGCCAGATTGAACCGGTTGCTTCCAGAACTTTGGGGAAAACCAGAATTTCCATAGTGGAATTCATATCCTCCAGTGTGACAAACATCATTGTTTTTTGATTTTTGAGAAAAATCTTTTTTATCTTGGAAATTATCCCGCCGACTGACACCATTTGCCCGACTGATTCTGGTCCAATGTTTCGAATTGGCAAGGCCATTTTTTCAAAATATTCTTGATAATCTTTGACGGGATGATCGCTAATATATAGTCCAAGAAGTTCTTTTTCCCAAAGCAAGCGTTCTTTTTTAGAGGCTTCTATAGAGGCCTCTAATTTTATCGGTGGCAATTTAATATCCGCGTCTCCAAAGAGACTTGTTTGATTTGAGTTTTTCAATTTTTCAATATTCTTTGAATGAGCCAAGATATTTTCAATGGAAGCGATGATGGAGTTTCTTTCGGAAAATTCTTCTAGCGCGCCAACTTTCGAAAGGGCCTCGATTGATTTTTTATTAAGATCTTTGTGGCGCACTCTTTCCACAAAATCATTAAGACTCAAAAATTTTCCGTTTCTTTTTCTTTCTTCCACGATTTCATGCGCAATGGTGTGGCCAACATTTTTCACCGCATTTAATCCAAAACGAATTTTCTTGGTATTTTTTTCATTGTCAGTGATCACCGCAAATTGTTCAAAACTCTCATTGACATTGGGTGGCAAAACTTCAATGCCCATTTCTCGACATTCAGCAATTTCAATCGCCACGCGATCGATGTTGTCTTGATCGGAAGTAAGAAGTGCTGCCATAAATTCGGCTGGAAAATGCGCTTTGAGATAGGCCGTTTGATAGCCAACGAGAGCATAACAAGCAGCATGACTTCTGTTGAACCCATACCCCGCAAAAGGTTCAATGTAGGCAAAAACTTTTTCACCCACTGTGCCCGCGATGCCTTGTTTCATACAACCCTCAATGAATTTATGTTTTTGTTCTTGAATCAGGGCGAAGATTTTTTTGCCCATAGCTTTTCGAAGCACATCCGCTTCGCCAAGCGTGAAACCAGCCAAAGCTTGAGCAATCTGCATAACTTGTTCTTGATAGACGGCTACGCCATAAGTTTTTTCCAAAATTGGTTTCAAATTTGGATGCAAATATTTGATTTCTTTCTCGCCGTGTTTTCTAGAAATAAAATCGGGAATCCAATCCATTGGCCCTGGGCGGTACAACGCCACCATTGCAATGATGTCTTCCAAAACATTGGGTTTCAAAAGTTTCAAATATCTTTTCATGCCGGAACTTTCTAATTGAAACACTCCGGTCGTTCTAGCTTCTTGCAAAAGTTTGAAAGTTTTTTCGTCTTCCAGTGGAATGTCATTGATATCAATATCTTGACCATAAGTTTTTTTCACAATCTTCAAGGCATTTTGAATAATGGTGAGATTTTTTAGTCCCAAAAAGTCCATCTTGAGCAGACCAATTTTTTCCACAAAACTATATTTAGTCGAAGAGGAATATTGCGTCACGGTGCCATCACCCTTGCCGGTTATTTTTTGCAAAGGAGTATATTCTGTTACGGGTTCTTTGGTGATAACTACTCCGCAAGCATGCATTGAGGCATGACGCACCACACCTTCAAGGCGCGAAGCACTGTCAATTAATTTTTTTCCGCCCTCATCATTTTTGTGTAGGTCACTAAATTCTTTGACTTGTTCCAATGCATCGGAAATTGTAGAAAACATCGGAATCATCTTGGCAGTTTTGTCGCAAAAATCATACGGGAGTCCGAGTGCTCGTCCAGCGTCTCGAATAGCCGCGCGGGCAGCCATAGTTCCAAAGGTGATAATTTGGGCGACGTGGTCGTTGCCATATTTTTGCCGAACATATTCCAGAACTTCATCTCGTCGATCGTCAGCAAAGTCCATATCAACATCGGGCATGGAGATTCTTTCAGGGTTCAAAAATCTTTCAAAAAGTAAATCATATTTTATTGGATCAATGTTGGTGATGCCGATGAGATAGGAAACAAAACTTCCGGCCGCGCTACCACGCCCTGGGCCCACCACGATGCCTTGCTCCTTAGCCCAGTTAACAAAATCTTGCACGATAAGAAAGTATGACGCAAAACCGGTCTTTTGGATGACATCTAATTCATATTTCATTCTTTCCTTATGTATTTCAGTTATATCGTCACCAAATCTTTTTTTGAGGCCATCGTTGGTAATTTTGAGAAGATATGTTTCAGCGTCATATCCCTCGGGTACATCAAAATGAGGGAGTTGAGTTTCTCCTAAAGTTATTTCTAAATTACATTTGTCCACAATTTCTTGAGTGTTAGTGAGAGCTTCAGGTACATGCTCAAAATGCGAAGCCATTTCCTCGGGACTTTTGAGATAAAGTTCAAAATCCATCAAATTCATGCGGTTAGTTTCGGTGACTTTGCGGTTAGTCTGAATGCACAACAAAATATCTTGAATTACATTGTCTTCTTTATTTATATAATGAATATCATTAGTGGCCACCAGCGGAATGTCGAATTTTTTGGAAATTTCAATCAGAGCATCGTTGGCGATTTTTTGATTAGCCATTTTTGGATGATGTTGAATTTCCAGATAGAAATTTCCTTTGCCAAAAATTTCTTGATATTCCAAGGCTAACTTTTGGGCATCTTCAATTTTGCCATTTATGGCAGTTTCTGGAATCTCTCCTTGAGCGCAAGCGCTGAGACCAATTAGTCCTTCGCTATATTTTCGCAAAAGTTCCTTATTGATTCTGGGTTTATAATAAAACCCTTCTAGGTGCGCTACCGAAATTAATTTCATTAGATTTTTATACCCAATTTCATTTTTAGCTAGAAGAATCAGATGATAGCGAGTTTTGTCTTCTTGCGTGTTATTTTTGCTCAAATAATCTCCAGCTGTGAGATACATTTCACAACCGATAATCGGCTTTATCCCGCGCTCTTTGGCTTTGATATAGAACTCAATGGCGCCATAAAGTACGCCGTGATCGGTAATGGCCAAAGAATCCATTCCAAGCTCCTTAGCACGATCAAGAATGTCATCGATTTTAGCGAGACCATCAAGGAGGGAATAATGGGTGTGGACGTGGAGGTGGGTAAATTTCATAAATATTTACTAAAATACGAATCTAGCGAAAGTACGAATTAGTAATTTAGTTTAATTCGTATTTTCGTAAATTGAGCGAAATAAAAGACTAGTTAAATTTAATTACTAGTCCAGACTTTAAAAAATAGTATAATTATTTTCATATGATTTGTTCTCCTCATAGCCCAGGTTGCCCAGTGGGTTTTGCAGGTGAATTAATAATGATGCTAATCCGCGAATATATGCGAATATTGCGAATCGCGAATGAATTCATTAAATACAGTTTAGCATAAGAAGGAATACTTGACAAAAATTTAGCAATGATGCTATAAATTATTTAACAATTGTCTGGGGTCCCTTGGTTCGACTTTGAATCGAATCGAGGCGAAACAAAAACCCAATAACCCGGAGGTAACTCCATGGTCAACACAAGGATTAAGACTTTGTAAGTTGGCTAGGGCAGGCTCGCGACGGGAGCGAGCCTTGGTGGAAACCTCAACAGCAGGGGTCCCGGCGATATTGTCGCGGGGCTGGTCGTTTGGGACCTCTGTAAATAAACTAGAATCTGTAGTAGAAAGTTTTCTTATCTTTTATCTAAAAGATAAGAACAATACTAGTAGGTTCTTTTTTTATTGGGAAAAATAAAAAAGGATTCCCGTGCGATTGTCGCGGGAACCCTTTTCGGAGAGATTTTTTTATAATATTATTTCGCCATTCTCTCCAAGAATGGCAAAAAAACAGGTGTCTGCATGTATATAGTGTGCAATGCACGCAAAACCTTCCTTGGTTTTTCGAAAGACAGTGTCAATTACCACTGTCAGACCGGAAGATAAAGTTATTTTTTGATCAACATTCATGGCGCCTCCTCACATTTTATGTTGAATTTTTCAATTTCCGGAAGCAATAATTCTTTTTCCAGAAAAGTGGGAGAAGAGAGAAAATTCCCCCTTTCTTTATTGAATTGCGTTATTGCTTTGTTTACGGCGCATTTATCTTCTTTGCTTCCGTTTTTTTCCACCCTTTCTTTTTCTTCGATAATCCAGGCCGAGTAGGCGTTTAACTCATCCAAGGTTGTTATTTTTACGGGTTCGCTGTTGTTAAAATGAGGATGGAGCATTAACATGCTCAAAAAAAATGATATTGCGAGTAAGAATAAACAAGCATAAAAAAGTTTTCCCCATGGTCTGCTCAGCTCTTTTTGTTCTGTTATTTCTGGTAATACCGTTTTTGTTTCTGTCATGTCGGTTTCTCCTTTTGAGGGTAAATTTTATGGGCAGTTGATTTTTTCAATTAAATTTATTTCTCTTGGTAATGATTTTCTGTTTTTGAAGGATGGCAATATTGATATCTCATGCAGTTTTTTGTTAAAAAATGCAATAAAATAATTAAGATCGCATCCCATTTCATTAAGCATAACGGTGGTACATGTAGGATTGTGTTTCATTTCATTGAATATGGCTTTGCCCTTAACTATCTCAGCATGAACATTGTTTAATTCTAGGATTAGTCTTTCTTCCACGCTTGGCCTAAAATTAAATTCGACGAAGGCCAACATAATAAGAACGAGTATTAATAATTTTCTAAATAATCGCATACTTGGTCTCCGTAAATGTTTGATTGTTAAAGAATATTGAATCATGCTTTTCTAAAGCTGATTATGTTAAATCAGACTGTTAAAAAAGTATATTTAAGGATATAATAATCTTATGATAAAGTCAACATTTGAGTTAGAAGAAAAATTAATTGCCGAGGGATATGAGATTATCATCGGGATTGATGAGGTGGGGAGAGGGCCACTGGCCGGACCGGTTGTGGCGTGTGCTTGTGTTTATAAATCAGCTTTTCTTGAGGTCTCACCTCGAGTTTCTCGAGGTGAGACCTCGGATATTCCTAAGGACGAGGAGGATTTGGAAAAATTCAATCTTATTCGCGATTCCAAAATGCTCTCAGAAAAACAGCGGGAAAGACTGTTTGATTTTATTGGGGAGAATTTTCATGTCGGGGTGGGGATTTGTGATCATCGGACAATTGATCGAGTGAATATTTTGGAAGCAAGTTTCCTCGCAATGAAAAGTGCGGTTTCGCAGTTAAAAAAGAAAATTCAAGATTTTGATAATTCGAAAATGATAATTCTTCTGGACGGCAACAAAAAAATTCCCAACTTTTCATTTGAGCAACGTGCGATTGTGAGTGGAGATAAGTTTGTGAAATCAATTTCCGCCGCTTCAATTTATGCCAAAGTGACGCGCGATCGCATGATGGAAGAAATGCACAAAATTTATCCTGAATATAATTTTGCCCAGCATAAAGGTTATGGCACAAAAATACACATGGACGCCCTAAAAAAGCACGGCCCCTGCGAAATCCACCGAAAAAGTTTTCGACCGGTGAGGAAGTGTATGGTATAGAAACTTTATAAAAACATAAAATATTGACAAACTTTATAAAGTTTAGTATAATAGCTTTATGAATACGAAAGATAAGTTAAAAATCATCCAAGATTTGTCGGGTCTCACCCAGACTAAAATGGCGGCTAAAATAGGCGTTTCTTTTGTGGCGCTGAATAATTGGTGGACTGGAAAATCTCAGCCAAGAAAAAAGCAGGAAATGGCCATTAACGCAATGTATCTTGAATATACGGGGCAAAAAACAATTCCCAAAACTGTTCTATTGGCTAAAAAAGAATTGATTGCTAAAGAAGCCAGTAAACATAAAAATATTTTAGGAATTATTTTGAAAAATCCAGACATCCGCGATCAATTTATGCTTTCCCTTACTTATAATTCTAATAAAATAGAAGGATCGACTTTGTCGGAGGATGAAACTGCCGACATTATGTTTAACAACAGAACAATACCTGACAAAAGTTTGGTGGAGCAACTTGAAGTTAAAAATCATCAAACGGCTTTGAAATATCTCTTTAGGCAATTGGAAGATATAAAAAAAATCAACGAAGAATTAGTTTTAAAATTGCACGGTATTCTAATGAATGGGATTAGAGACGACGCCGGTTTTTATCGTCGACACGGAGTGCGAATTGTTGGCTCAAATGTGCCAACGGCCAATTATCTCAAGGTTCCAAAATTAATGGAAAGTCTTTTTGCAGATTTAAATAAAAAACCAAAGGATATAATTGGTCATACTTCCAATATCCACGCTCGATTTGAACAAATTCATCCATTTTCCGATGGCAACGGACGAATCGGAAGATTGATTTTGGTGGCGATGCTTCTAAAAAGCAATATTGCTCCGGCGGTGATAAAACAAGAAAACAAGCGATTATATTATACCTATCTTCGCTCAGCGCAACTCAAAAACGATTTCACTCAACTAGAAAATTTCATCTGCGATGCGGTAGCGGATGGTTTTGATATTGTGAATAGAAAATAAAAAATGGATATGTTTAAAAAACATGGCCCCTGTGAAATCCACCGCAAAAGTTTCCGGCCGGTCCGAAAATGTATGGTATAATAAAAAAGTAAATTTTATTTTATAAGATAAAAACAAAAAATATGAAAAAAACATTATTTCTAACATTGGCAATGGTGGCGGTTATTTTTTCCGGTTGTGGAGCTAAGAATAGTTCAACTGTAGAACAAAAGACTGCTAGCGAAACTTCCTTTGAGATAAATAGTGCAAAAAATACAGCTCCGGTGACAGATACAAACACGGATTCTGTGTATAATAATCAAGATCTTTCTGCTAACGCTAAATGTGACGCGCAGTACGATGCGCTTATTTCGAAATACGGAAAAACATATGAAGATTGTTACGGAAAAGTAGATATGGCGTCTTGTGATGGAAAGACAAAAGACAATCGAAAGAAAAACTTAGTTTTAATTTTGGATTCCTCCGGTTCTATGGCGCCAAAAATTGGCGGAAAAACGAAAATTGAAATTGCTAAGGAAGCGGCTTTGAATTTTGTGAAAAATTTAAATGGAGATGTGAATGTTTCCATCATCGCTTATGGCCACAAGGGCAGTAATAGCGCAAAGGATAAAACTATTTCTTGTTCTGGGATAGAAGAAATTTATTGGTTGGATAAAATAAAAATAGACGTGATAACTTCCAAAGTTTCTCCTTTGCAAGCTACTGGCTGGACGCCAATTGCCGATTCTTTGCAAAAAGCTAGTGATATTTTGGCGAAATATCCAGGAGAGCAATATCAAAATTCAGTTTTGCTAATTAGTGATGGTGAAGAAACTTGTGGTGGCAATCCAGTTTCCAAGGCCAAAGAATTGAATGGTGATAATATAAAATTAATAACTAATGTGATTGGATTTAATGTTGGCGGAACAGCTGAGAATCAACTAAAAAATATTTCTCAAAATGGCGGAGGAGTCTATTATTCAGCCAGAAGTTCAGAAGAACTTAATAATGTTATGAACAAAATGTCGGAAGCTAGCTGTATTTTGAGCAAAGTAAATGCCAATAGTATGAGCCAGCTTTCAGTGACCAATAGTCATAGTTCTTGTACACTTAAGTTGAGTAATGAAAAATTCAATGCCAGATTAGCGATAGGACAGAATGAAATTTCTGAAGATTGCAAACAATACGTGAATGATAAATATGACGAAAGAACCAAAAGCATAGAAGATCAAATAGAAGAGGCATATAATGAGGGACAGAAAAAAATTGACCAAGCTAAATAGTAAAATTATGAAAAATTTAAAATTGATAAAAATATTTATTGTGATTATTTTTATTCCGTATGTTTTTTGTTGGAGCGGAGAAAATGCTTTGTCAAATGATAAGCCGGATAGTTTTGCGGAAATGGAGAGAATGTCCAATGAACGAGATGTTTATTGTGGAAAAATTGAAGTGGATAATATTTTAGAGCAATGTCTTAATATAAAAAGTGCGGAAGTTAAAGCAGAGGGAATTGGAACAAATTTCAATAAAACAAATGAGTGCTTCGCTAAACTTGATAAAAAAGAAGATGAGTATATGGAATGTATGAATTTATGCTCTGGGTATAAAACTCGATCAAAAGGTTGGTTTGATTGTTATTATGATGAATACAAAATTAAAAGTATTTATAAATCCAGTGATTTCTATGATTATTCAGAGGGAACCCCTCAGCGATGTGTTGAAACTTGTTTTGACGAAGAAGATGCCAGATGTATAAAAAGTTTCCCATGTATTAAAATTGAGGGGCAAACTTACTCGGATTGTTCGAAGCAAAATACTTGCAATGAAGAAGCGCAAGAGAATTGTCAAAAAAGCTGTTATGCTTCCTCAAGATCGTCAAATGATTATATGATTTTAGATAATAATGATTCTAATAATAGAGATAATGGTGGTGGAGATGCGGACGATGAAGATAATAAAAATGACAAGACTAGCGATGACGTTAAAAATAATGAAAACTATAATCTCATTGGCTTGCCAGTCGATTCAAGAATAGACATTTCTCCTTGTATTGGCATAACACCTAGGAATTCCGAGCTTTGTCCTGGTCACGATAAGGATGTATTTTTCTATGAGAGAAAACATCTTGTTGATGTTTGCAGTCCCATAGAGGAGAGTGGGCCGAGATGTGAATATATTTGCAAAACAGAGCACTTAGCTGATGGAACTTGCAAAGAAGAAGGATATTTCAAAAAAATATTAAATTGGCTGGGAGGTTTGTTTTAGATAAGAAGTAATTATTAATTTTAAAAAACCATCAGTGAAATGAAAAAATATATCGCAAATATAGCTATTGCTGTTATTGTTTTTATCATAATTGCTCCTTATGCCTTAATATGGACATTCGCTTGGGCGTTATCCATAGGGAAATCAGTTTTATTGCCAATGGCAATAGCATCACTCGTTATATATGGTTCGATTACAATAATATTAATTTTAATTTATAAGAAAATTGAAAATAAAGGCGGGAAAATTATTTTCTTTATTATATTGATTTTAATAGCAATTTTAAATTCACTTTTTCCGTTATTTGGATATCATAAATCAGATCTGCAAAAAAATTCTTCGATTTCTGATTGTGATAGAATTAAAGATACCAAAAAAGATATTTTAGGAGAAACAAAAAAAGATTTCTGTTATTTTAAAGTGGCTCAGCGCGATGAGGATATAACAATTTGTGATAAGATTGACTCGAAAAAAACCAGAAAAGATTGTTACTGGGATGTTTCTCGTGATAAGGATAGTCTGGACTACTGCTTGAAAGCGAAAGAAAAAGAAGAATGCTATATTGGATATGCGGTAAAGCAATCCTGGAATTCTAAAATTGACGGTGGAATATCGACATGCAAAATCATAACAGATAATAAACTAAGAGAGTCTTGCTGTTTTGAAATCTCATCATTGCAAGGAATAGACGAAAAAAAGAAGGAAAGATGCCTACAAGAAATTAATAAAAATATTAATAGTTGGTTAATTTGTAGTTTATTCTAACTTAGAAAAGCCTGATTATTTCTTCAAATCCCCGAAAAGCAGTGAGGGGATTTTTATCTTGGAAAAAATCCAAATAGGAATGTTTTCCAGGAGTAGTTATATTTTTGAAATTGTCATAAAGAACAATCTCTAGAGAGTTATCTTTCTTGAAATTGATATCGCTTTTGAGATTTGGGTGTTGCAAAAGAATGTCTTTGATTCTTGTTTTTATTTCCGAATAATTTTCACAAGGGAAGGTAAAAATAAAATAATGAGAATATTTTTCGAAAGTGTCTTTATTGAAAATGGCGGTTGGAGAACCGATAAAAATACTTGTGCCAATATAAGGTTTAAAAACATAATCAACTTCTATTTTTTCTAAAGTAGGCAAGTTTTCATTTTCTAAATATTGAAATAAGCTTTCCAGTCTTTTCAAACGAAACCATTTTTGCAAAGGATTTTTGCGCCAACGTTGTCCGATATAGCCATAGAAATAGGAAATATAAAAAAAGTAGATTGAGAAAAGAAAAAATATTCCTACGACCGTGAATGGTCCAGCAATTTTTTTTGGAACAGACAATGCAATTGTAAGAAAAATTATACCAAAAAACCAAAATACAAAAAGATGCAATATCATAGCGCCAAAATTTTTCAGTATTCTAATAGGAACTTTTGAAATTTCTGGTGATAAATCATCTAGCGCAACACTTTTGTTTTGAAGATATTCTTGATAATTCATTTTTTTATGATTAATATTTATTTTTCTTAATTTTAACATAAAGGAACAAAAATTCAATTACTTGAAAAAAATAGAACTATATGCAAGACTACCACTAGGCAATCTCACACAAACAATCATTTTCTAATCAGGAGGTAGAAAAATGAAACAAAGTTCTTTAAATTGGAATTGGAAACTGGGAATATTATTATTAAAACTCAAATCTTTGGCTATAATATTGTTTATATTGGTGATATTATCAGTTTTTTCCTGCTTTATACATCTTTTTTTCTTCCAATATATCAGATGGCTAGTCTTTTACAATTCAGCCGTCATGGTATCCATCTGCATTCCCCTTTATTTTGTAATTTCCAAGATCTCAATTTTGGAAGGAATCGAAAATGATTCCATTGAAAGAAACAGAGAGGTGGTTCATGGTAAAAGGGCATGCAGAATATGCCGACATTGGTTTGATATTTTGTGGCCTCAACGAGGCGGAATCTGTGATGATTGTCTTTTTGACAATTATTCATTAAAAGAGGCTAAGTCAGGACTTTGCGGATGCCATCATTTTAAGGTCGAAGAAACTTATCGGCAGCATAAAATGATGGCTCTACACAAAAAACTTCCTTAGATGTGTTTTTTAAAAAAGGCTTTGCAATTTTCAATCGCAAAGCCTTTTTGATTTAGTTTTATATATTTTTTATTTCTTTTCTTATTTTCTTATACTCCGGTGCCATCTTCACCACGAGCGCCCAAAAATCCTTGGAGTGATTGAACTCACCAAGGTGACATAGTTCGTGGACAATTATATAGTCGCAAAGTTTTTCTGAGAGATAGATTATCCGATAGCTAAAATTTAGATTGCCAGCTTTAGAACAACTCCCCCAGCGAGTCTTTTGATTGCGAATTGAAACTCGATTATATGAAAAACCATAAAACTCATTGAAATATTTCAACTTTTTTTGGGCAATCTCTCGCGCCAGCTTTTTATATTTCAAATAATCTTTTCTCGTTACCGGTGGTAAACTCGATTTCCTATTTTGAAAATGTTTTATTTTCCCCAAAATCCAATCCGCCTTTTCTCTCACAAACCTCATCGCCGTTTCTTCACTAAGTCGCCACGGCACGCTCACTGTCAAAGTCGCATCATTTCTGATCGTAAGTCGCATACACCTCGAACGCCGACTTTTCCTGAAAGTATATGGAATTTTTTCGTTCTTCAAAGTGATCTCTTTTATCATTTTTTAATTATAGCAGACGATTCGTATTTTGTATCTTGTATTTAGTATTAAAATTCAGCCTTGCGAAACGTGCCACTATAAATTCGAGTGAGTCGGCGTTAAAAAATTTATCCTGTTTGAGGCCCGACGCATTTGGTCGGGCCGAGTTATAAATTTTAGCCGACGAACGAAGAATTTATTGGCGCGTGAGCTCGGCTGAGAGTTCTTTTTGTTACTTTTTCTTGCGGAAAGAAAAAGTAAAGAATAATCCTAATCAGAAAAATTTATATTTTAAAATAATTTCGCGACCAGATTCCCGCTGGAGTTTATACTCGCGAAAGCGGGTACGGGAATGACATAATACAAAAAAAGATTCCGATTACTCGGAATCTTTTTTAATTCTAATCAAGAAAGATTATAATACGGCTTCCTTAACAGCTTTTGCTAGACGAAATTTTGCTACAGTTTTTGCGGCAATGTTGATTTTTTCTCCAGTAGCTGGATTGATTCCAACTCGAGCTTTTCTGTGCATCTTTACCAATTTTCCGAAACCAGGAAGAACAAATTCTCCGTTCTTCTTTACTTCGGCATAAGCCATCTCAGTAAGTGTGTCCATGAAGGCCACTACTTCCTTTTTCGCAAGACCTGTTTTTTCTGCCAACGCGCTCATGATTTGAGCTTTTGTCATTTTTGCCATCGCTTTTTTTGCTTCACTTTTTTTGTGAGAAAAAAATGAAACTTAATTAATTATTATTTATATCCCCTAATTACCCTTGTATTATAAGGCTTTTTGAAAAGTCGCGCAATAGGTGCTTTTCGTAAGGTCAAATTTGCTATATAATACAATCGTAGATAATCAATTTAATTCTAATAAAAATGAAACATAACCTAAACTCGACGTATCTTCTAATCCTCATTATTTTGGCTGGAATATGCGCTTATTTAGTTTTTAAGCCTTTTCTAGTCGCGCTTTTTTTAGCCTTTATCCTTTCTCAACTTTTCAAAAAATGGTACGAAAAAATCAACCAAAAATTCGGCGATCGATCTTCTCTAGCATCTCTTGCGCTTTGTATTATTTTATTTTTCATTTTAGTTATTCCTTTTTTTCTTACTGCCAGTTTGATTGCTAAAGAAGCTACTGATCTCTATCAAGATATTCAAAAAACTAATTGGCAAACGCAACTTCAGTCTTTTTCCACTTCACCCATTTTCAAAAGCGTTGGAATAAATTTACCAGTGATAGACCTGCAAAATATTACAACTCAAGATTCCCAAGGGATAACCGGCAATCTTCAAAGTGTTGGGAATTTCATTTTTTCCGCGGTGAAAAAAACCTACCAAGGCGTAACTCATTTTATTTTTATAACTTTTGTGGTTTTCTTTTCTCTCTATTATCTTTTCAAAGATGGCGATGCGATTATAAAAAAGATAATGGCGCTTAGCCCGCTCAAAGATTCTCAAGAAAATCAACTTTTGAAAAATTTTATTTCCGTTTCCAAGGCCACGTTGAAAGGTTCGCTCGTTATCGCCCTTATCCAAGGAATCTTGATGACTATCGTCTTTCTTATCACAGGCGTATCTTCGCCTGTCATTTGGGGAGTGATCACTGCGTTATTCTCTCTCATTCCAATGGTTGGCGCCGGCCTAGTTTGGCTTCCCGCGGGAATCATCATGCTTCTCCTTGGAAACATTTGGCAAGGGTTAACGATAATTATTTTTGGAGCCTTGGTGGTGAGCACTATTGATAATTTCCTTCGTCCAAAACTTGTTGGGAAAGAAACCAGCCTTCACCCAATTCTTGTTTTCCTTTCCACTATTGGCGGTATCGCCCTTTTTGGCCTAGTCGGCATTCTCCTTGGACCAGTCATCATCGTCCTCTTCATTTCTCTTCTTGATATTTATCAGGTTGAATTCAAGGATGAATTAGAGAAGATGAATCAATAAAGATACATTATAAAAAAAGCCCGCAGTATCCAACCTACGGGCTTGTTTATTTCAAATTTGAAATGATTAAGTGAAACTAACTTCGCGCTTACCATGCCGAAGCATGAACTTAAGTTTCTTCCCTTCCGCCCTTGCTGGCGGAAAAATTTTATTTACCAGGATTCTTTTTGCTTTATTGACAGCCGAAGTGTCGTCTCTGACACTCCTCAACACAATAGCAAAAACATTTTTTTTCGCATCGCCTGGAAAATGCGATCTGATTTTTAGCACATATTTCATTTTAATCCCTCCAGTTATTATGAAATTTTGCCGAAAAAACCTTTCGACTTGGTTAAATATCCCTCCATAAATATTCCCCGTAGCTTAACAATTAATTAGTCTTATGTTAAACAAAAAACCACAATTATTAAGTCGTGGTTTTTGTTTTGATATTTTAAAAAGATTTTATTTCACTTCAAAGTTCACTCCCATATTCACCACAATATCTTGCGTGCCGGAGGAAATTTGGGGCGGGGTGCTAGATTTAGCTTCGGCGGATCCGCCCATCCCAAGCGCCATTGGCGCATTAGCATAATCATAATTGTCCGTTACCATTGGCGCTTCTTCGTACCAGCTCATAACCTTGCCAAGTTTTCGAATTCCAGCCGCTTTGGCCAAAGCCGAGGCTTTTGAGCGTGCATCAGTGAGCGCTAAGATTCTGGCTTTTTGCTTCAAGACACTAATATCATCTATATAATAGTTCACTCCCTGAATCTCATTGGTGCCATTGTCTCCTGCCGTAGCGACAACACTATTGACGCTTTCTGAATTTTCATCAACCTTCCTTACCTTGATCACAATATTTTGACTAGCATTATATCCGGAAACTTTGGAAGTGCCATCCTTATAATCATAGTTGGGATATAGATTATAGTTTTGCGTTTTGATATCATCAGCCGAAATTCCTAAAGCCAAAACCGCCTCGTTTATTTTTTTGATTTTCACGTTCAATTGCTCCAGCGCTTCTCCTGCGCTTCCAGCCCTGTCCACTCGCACGCCTAGCGTCACATTGGCCGTATCCGGTTTATATTCCACCTTCCCCTGCCCATAAACTGTCACTTGATTTTGAATTGGATTCACAATTCTATCTCGAATCAACGAAACCACCGCCACAACCGTGATAAGAATCAACCCCGCTAAAATTAAAAAGAAACTATATTTCTTTTTATTAAACTCTTCCTTAATATTTATTCCTTCCATTTTTTATATTTTTAATAATTACAATTTTATTATATCACAAAAATTGACTTTCTGTTATTTATTTGCTACCATAAGATTTCAAATAATTAATGAACAATTTATGAAAAAATCAATATTTGCCGTTATAATCATTGCTATTATTTTTGGAGGAATGCTTTTCTTGCACCAAAAAAATGGCTCCAAAGATGAAATCACAAAAACTTCTCCAGCGCCTACCTTGGTGAAAGTTCAAACTGCCAAAGATAGCAAAAGTCTCAAGGAGGCCACTACATATCCCGCTATTATTTCTAGCGACAGCGAAGTCACGCTGAGCGCCAAAAATTCCGGAATTGTAGTTTCAGCCAATATCGACTTGGGAAAATTCGTTTCATCAGGGCAAAATTTGGTCAAAATCGACGATATGGGATCAAACTTAACTTTGGGGAAAAATAATTTTGAAAGCGTTCAAGTTCAACAATTGGAAATCGCCCTAAAGCAAGCCAAAAAATCTGAAGACTTGGCAGATGAAAATTATGACAATGACAAAAATGACAGCACAAAAATTGCTCGCGACATTGCCAAACTTCAAGTCAAAAATGCCGAGCTATCACTTCTTTCTGCTATTGACAGCCGTAATATCGCTTCTCCGATTGCCGGACAAATCACCGAAAAATTTGTTTCTGTTGGCGATTTAGTTTCTTTCGGCCAACCTTTGGCAAAAATAACCAACACTAATTTGATCAAATTTCAATTCTATGTAGAAAAAGAAAAATTAGCTGATTTGAAAATTGGCCAATCGCTGGAAATATTAAGCGACGGCGAAGAAAACATACCTGCTAAAATTGTCCGCATTTCTCCTTCGGCCGACCCAGCTACCAAAAGATTTCTGATTGAAGCCAAACCAAATCAAAAAATCACCTCTCCGACTGGAACAATTTTGGCTGTCAAAATAGAAATCGAAAGAAAACCGCAAAAAGATTCTTCTTTTATCCTCCCGATCCCCGCTGTCATCATTAGTCAAAATGAAAACTATGTTTTCATCGCTGAAAATGAAAAAGCCAAAAAGATAAACGTTTCCATTGAAAAAATTGTCGGTGAAACAGCCGAAATAAAAGCCGATCTCGCGCCAGAAGACAAAATTATCATTGAAGGCAACAAATTTCTGGCCCAAGATTCTTTTATAAAAATTGAAGACTAAAAAATATTATGAACCACGAAGAAATACAAGAAAACTGTCCGAAGAATGATTCGTCTCTCTCTTCTGACTCGGCTTATCTGGAAAAACTAGAATTTGATCCAAAGCTGAAAAAAACTTGGCTCAATTTTTTCGTGTCTAATTTTCGCGTAGTTGTTTTACTCATCATTCTTCTTTCCAGTTGGGGAATTTACTCCTTTATCAACCTACCTTTGGAATCTAATCCAGAAGTGAAAATTCCTTTTGCTGTTGTGACCACTGTTTTCCCCGGCGCCTCTCCATCTGATGTTGAAGAGTTAGTGACCAAAAAATTAGAAACGGCCATTTCGGGAGTTAAGGGGATAAAAAAAATAACTTCCAACTCCACCAATTCTTTTTCTGCTATTTCCGTGGAATTTGACACTTCCGAAAATCAAGATGATGCAATGCGAAATCTCAAAGATAAAGTCGCCACAGTCAGAGATTTACCGGAAGATACCAATGATCCTGAGTCTAACGAAATTTCTTTTGATAGTACTCCAATTTTTACTTTTTCCATTTCAGGAAATTATGATGATTTCACACTTAGAACACAAGCTCAAAAATTGAAAGATGAATTGGAAAAAATTTCCGGTGTGCAAGAAGTTAATATTTTCGGAGGCGACGAAAAAGAATTTGAAATTGCTTATGATCCTCAAAAACTGACTTATTATAATATCACCGTAGGCCAAGCCAATCAGATTGTTTCTTCGCTTAATCATATTTTCCCCGGAGGAAATTTTGAAGGAGAAAAATTCAACTATCCAGTGAGTGTCGATGGAAGATTTTTTGACGCCAAAAAATTAAGTGAGATTCCATTGCTTCATATGCAAAACGGAAACATTCTTTATCTCAAAGATATTGCTAAAGTTTCAGAAAAATCCATCAAAAAAACTATTTACTCTCGACTTTCTATAAATGGCAAAGAACCAAAGAGCGCAGTAACGGTGAGTTTAGTCAAAAAAACCGGCGGTTCCATTGTTGATATAGTTGACGAAGCCAAGAAAGTTATCGGGGCTCAACTTGAAACCTTTCCCCCAGGAACAACCTATCAAGTGACTACCGATTTTTCAGAAATAATCAAAAAAGATTTCAAACAACTCACACACGATTTTGTGCTAACTTTGATTTTAGTTTTTGGAATTCTCTTTTTGATCGTCGGTCTCAAAGAAGCTATTGTGGCTGGACTAGCTATTCCCTTAGTTTTCTTTGCCACTTTCGGCATAATGAATGAGACTGGCATATCACTCAATTTTCTTTCTATTTTTTCTTTAATTCTTTCCCTTGGACTCTTAGTGGATGATGCCATTGTTGTTGTGAGTGCTACGAAACAATACCTGAGAACAGGAAAATTCACTCCGGAAGAAGCTGTGCTTTTGGTGCTTCGTGATTTCAAAGTCGTGCTTACTTCCACTACTCTCGCCACCACTTGGGCATTTTTGCCACTACTTTTGTCAACCGGAATTATCGGCTCGTTTATTCGTTCTATTCCAATTACTGTTTCCGTAACTCTGATTTCTTCTTTGATTATCGCTCTTGCCATCAATCACCCACTGGCCGCCGTTCTAGAAAGAATCCGACTCACCAAAAAATTCTTTTTTATCATTGAATTTTTTATGCTGGCAATTTTTGCTAGTCTAGTTTATCTAGGTGGTTTTTGGAATTATTTCTTCAGCGCTATTTTTGCTTTCATCTTCCTTTGGCTTATGCATTGGTATGAAAAAGGTGGGGAAGAAAAATTGAAGAATAATAAAATACTTGCCGAGAAAGAATGGTATGACGATGATTTGATTAAACTAAAATTAAAAACTCAGGGAGAAAGCCAAGACACAAGTTTTGCTAGTCGACTGATTCACGGCATTATTCATTTTGACAAAGTTATCCCAATTTATGAAAAATATCTAAGAATGGCAATCTGCACTAAGAAAAGACGCGCCATTGTTCTTTCGGCCACAATCTTGCTTTTTATTTCTTCCATTCTCCTGCCAATTTTTGGAATTGTTCCAATGGAATTTTTCCCCGCTTCAGACGAAAATAATCTATATATCAATGTGGAAAAAGCAGTCGGTCTAAATTTAGATGAAACTGACAAAACTGTCGGGGAATTAGAAAAAAGATTATTAAATTACAAGGAGATTATTAATTTCTCAACTGTTACCGGAAAACAGGGCGCTTCTTCAAACGGCGGAGGAGATTTTTCCAGTGGTTCTTCCAATAAGGCCTCCATTACTATTACCCTTTCCGATAAAAAAGATCGTGACATTACCTCATACGATCTAGCTAAAAAAATTCGTGAAGATTTTTCCAATATTCAAGAAACCGAAATCACTGTTGAATCAGCTCAGGGTGGTCCACCATCGGGCGCAGCTTTTGAAGCGCAAGTTATTGGCGATGATTTGCAGAAACTCGATAGCATCGTCAATGATTTGAAGCCAATACTCTCTTCTATTTCGGGAGTAGTAGATATAAAATCATCACTAAAAGACGCGCCGGCGCAATATACATTTCTACTTGATCCGATAAAGCTAGCTTTTCATAATTTAAATGCGCAAGCTGTCGGTGCAACTATTCGCACTGCCATTTCCGCAACAGAGATTAGTACTATAATCGAAGATAACAAAGAAATTTCCATCAACGCTCGTTTTGATGAGAAAAAAATTCCTACCCTGGAAACTATTCAAAATCTTCAAATTTCCAATTCTGCCGGTCAGCCTATTTTCATTAAAGATGTGGCCAAAGTAGAGCTTAAGCCTTCTGTTGACACTATCACGCGTATTGATCAAAAAAGAGCCGTGATCCTCTCGGCTGGAGTAGAGGGAAACACAAGATCAAATGAAGTAGTGGCACAGTTTCAAGAAAAATTGAAAACTGATTATATTTTGCCTGAGGGTTATGCCATTACTTATGGCGGAGAAAATGAACAAAATGCCGAGTCTGTTCTTTCAATTTTGCGCGCCATGGCCATCGCCGGAATTCTCATTGTTTCAACGCTTATCATTCAATTCAACTCATTCAAAAAAGCCATGATCGTGCTTATCACTTTGCCGTTGGCACTCATTGGCGTTTTCTATGGACTAGCAATTTTCGGTGTCGCCCTATCTTTCCCAGGGTTAATTGGAATTCTAGCGCTCTTTGGAATTGTTGTGAAAAATGCCATCATTCTCATCGACAAAATAAATCTAAATATAAAATTCGGCATTCCTTTTTATGATTCCATCATCGACGCCGGCAAATCCCGCCTTGAAGCAATTTTCATCACTTCCATCGCCACCATCTTCGGCCTCATCCCTATCACTCTTTCTGACGCCACCTGGATGGCTCTCGGTAGTGCTGTGATTTTTGGTTTAATGTTTTCTTCTTTCCTAACGCTCTTTGTTGTTCCACTTTTGTATGTAAGTTGGATTTCAAAAAAAGAAAGATTTTAGAATTTGCTTTTTTTATTTTAATTTGTAATAATTCATAAAATAAGTAGCAGGGATATTTTATATATATCCTGCTTAATAAAAACGCTAACCATAAGGAGGTAATTATGCCGAAGTTCTTTAATTTTTTATTCTTAAGAAAATACAAGGAAATTTTTCGTAAAATTCATGATGAATACAAAGGAAGAGGTTGCTATCATGAAAACGGAGAATTTTTTGGATGCGACCAAAAATGTTGTCCTGAAGATATAAGTATTGCATGCAGAACTTGCATGGAAATCTTCAGCAAACAACTTTCCTTTGCCGGATGGTTTAAAGTAGCTGACAAGATGCCTCGCACTGGAAGAAAAATCATGAAAGGATCATGGTCTTTTATCCCCGGCGTTAATGCCTAACGCCACCACACATTCATCGCAACAAAAAAATGCCACGAAACCTTATTATGGGTCTTGTGGCATTTTAATTTGACCTTTTGCAGTTTTTGTATATAATAGTAATTGAAGCATTGATGCGGACTCACCAACCGCGGAGTTTCAGCCACAAGCTAGGCATAACATAGCTTAAAGAGCGCCCAAATGATATGGGAATTCGAGTGGAACCTCCCGACTAAAACGTCGAGACTCGAAATCTAATATTATTTTGGTGCTTTTTTTATCCTTACGAATTACGAATTTTTACGAATATACTAATGTACAAAAAATTAGCATATTGATATTTAATTAGTAATTAATAAAAAAATAATATGAATAAATCACAAAACAATCTTGACATCCTCCGTCACTCCACTTCTCACGTGATGGCGGCTGCGGTATTGGAAATGTTTCCAGAAGCTAAGTTTGCGATTGGGCCTTCTATTGAAAATGGCTTCTATTATGACTTTGAACTTCCGAGAACTCTCATTCCGGAAGACTTGGAAATTTTGGAAGAAAAAATGCGAGCCATGATCAAAGCTAATCATCCATTTGAGCACGCAGAGATTTCAATTGAAGAAGCTTTGAAAGATTTTAAAAAGCTAGGACAAGATTATAAGCTAGAATTAATTGATGAGCTTTCTAAAAAAGGAGAGGAAAAGGTTTCTATTTATAAATCGGGACACCTTGTTGATCTCTGCTCTGGCCCACATCTCGATTCCACCGGAGAAATTCCAGCTGACGCCTTCAAGCTCACAAAAATTTCCGGCGCCTATTGGCGAGGAGATGAAAAAAACAAAATGCTTCAGAGAATTTACGGCGTCGCCTTTGAGAGCAAAAATGATTTGAAAGAATATCTCAAAATGCTCGAGGAAGCGGAGAAAAGAGATCATCGAAAGCTTGGAAAAGAATTGGATCTATTTTGTTTTTCTGATTTGGTTGGTCCGGGGCTCCCGCTTTTCACGCCCAAGGGAACAACACTGATCGATGCATTAAAAAAAGAAGTGGAAAGTATCTGCAGAAAATATGGATTTGAAAAAGTATCAGCGCCTTCTTTAGCAAAACCTGAACTTTTCGAAATATCCGGACATGCAAAAAAATTTGGTGATGAATTATTTCATGTCACATCAGGAAAAAAACATCAATTCGTTTTGAAGCCAGTTCAATGCCCTCATCAAACTCAAATTTATGCTTCAAAAACAAGATCTTACAGAGATCTGCCGATAAGATATATGGAATCAGACAAGCAGTATCGAGCTGAAAAAACAGGCGAAGTCGGTGGATTATCTAGAGTTTATGCCATCACAGTTGAAGATGGGCACTCTTTTTGCCGAGTTGATCAAGTAAAGGATGAGATCAAAAATATGGTAAATATTATAAAAGATTTATACAGCTCCATTGGTTTATGGGATAATCATTGGGTCTCTCTTTCTGTTCGAGATTATGCTCACCCAGAAAAATACATCGGTGAAACTTCAGATTGGGACACTTGTGAAAAAATGCTTCAAGAAATTTCTGACGAAATGGGATTGGATGCTAAAAAACAAGAGGGTGAAGCAGCTCTCTATGGGCCTAAATTGGATTTCATGTTTAAAGATGCTATTGGAAAAGAAATTCAAATCCCAACTGTTCAAGTTGATTTTGCTACTCCAAAAAGATTTGGGCTTGAATATATAAATGAAAAAGGTGAAAAAGTTCCACCCGTTATGGTACACCGTGCAATTTTAGGATCTTATGAAAGATTTTTAGTTCTTCTTATTGAACATTTTGCCGGCGCTTTTCCGCTCTGGCTATCCCCTGTGCAAGTAGCCATCTTGCCAGTGAGTGAAAAATTTGAAAAATATGCAAGCGATTTAGTTTCTAAGATGAAAGAAGATAATATTAGAGTCGAACTACACAACCAATCCGAATCACTTGGTAAAAGAATCCGTGAAGCCGAAAAACAAAAAATCCCCTAC
This sequence comes from Candidatus Moraniibacteriota bacterium, assembly GCA_049303905.1. Lineage (GTDB taxonomy): Bacteria > Patescibacteriota > Minisyncoccia > Moranbacterales > UBA2206 > UBA2206. The sequence goes on along the minus strand of JBAQNP010000010.1, from coordinate 625 downwards.
ATGATCGTAGTCGGAGAAAAAGAAGAAACTGACAATTCTGTTGCCGTCCGTTCTCGAGGAACGAAAGAGCAAGAAGTTATGGCAGTCGAAAAATTTATTGAAAAGGTTGTTGCAGAAATTAAAAACAAGAAATAATAGTTTTTAATTTTTTATCTTAAACCTAGGAATTTTTCTACCTTCTAGCTCTAACACATCCAACCAGCTATCAAGTGGACGAACAAAAATCAATTCCTTATCGTAAGTTGCTCGGTAAATAACACAAACGGCATCCGTTGCTTCAATAAATCCCAGATTTATAACTTCATAGGTATTTTCCGGATATTTATAGTGAGAATACATACCACCCACCATGACTTTTTTTCTCGCATCATCAATCTCTCGATGAAGCTGGTCATGATTTTTATGACTAGAGGAAACTTTGGTTTTCATATTTATATTAATATTTCTTAAAAGTTTACGCTAATAGTATAACAAAATCTATACGTTTTTGCTAATACGTGTATAAGTCCACCCTACTTTGCACTCTTGAGGTAAATTAAAATTATTAGTTTGCAATGACAGTATGAATTGTATCGGAGAAAGTTTGTTTTTGAAAGCATAGTGTACTCTCTTGGTATTATACCAG
>JBAQNP010000009.1:0-1980 GCA_049303905.1 Candidatus Moraniibacteriota bacterium | reverse complement strand
GCAGTTGTAGTGTATCCATTTGGATTGATTGAACCATTAAGTTTTGTTGAGTTGCTTGTAGTAGTTGATGCATTTTGAGTAATAACTGAAGGGGTCATTGTCGCTCCACCGCCACCTCCACCACCATTTGGAATTGCTGCAGTTGTAAATGAAATCCAACCACCGGTTATTGAGCCATTGGTATTTCCTGTGATAATTCTAAAAGTGTAAGTTGTGCTTGGAGTTAGTCCTGTTAGGGAATAGGGAAGCAATGTAACATCAGAACTTCCGTTACCAAGATTTTGGTTTTGAAAAGGTCCACCTGAAGGAGTTTCAAACCAAGCAGTTGTAGCATACCCGTTCGGGTTAACAACTCCGTTTAGGTCTACTGAGGTGGTTGTTATGTTTGTGGTTGTTGTTGAAACAAGAGTAGGAGAAGGTAGAATAGGAGGTGTTGCTGTCGTAAATGAAACCCATCCTCCTGTTACCGGGCCACCGTTTGTATTACCAGCAATAATTCTAAAAGTGTAAGTTGTACTTGGAGTTAGTCCTGTTAGGGAATATGCAAGCATTGATACATCAGAACTTCCACTTCCTAGATTTTGACTTTGAAAAGGTCCATCAGAAGGAGTTTCAAACCATGCTGTAGTATTATCTCCGTTTGGATTGATAGAACCATTCAAGTCGGCAGAAGTTGTTGTAATATTTGTAGTTGTTGCTGAGACGATAGTTGGGGCAGGGGCCACAGCTGTCGTAAATGAGAAAATAAAACCACTGTCAGTAGGGCCGTTAGAATTACCAGCTACAATTTTGAAAGTATAAAGTGTGCCAGGTGTTAGTCCTGTTAAATTATACGCAAGCATTGATACATCAGAACTTCCACTTCCTAGATTTTGACTTTGAAAAGGTCCATCTGAAGGAGTTTCAAACCATGCCGTAGTATTATCTCCGTTTGGGTTTACTAAACCATTTAGGTCAGCTGAAGTTGTTGTAATATTTGTGGCTGTTCCAGAAGTAATAGTCGGGGCAGAAGAGGCAAAAGAGACACTTGCTCCAGTGCTAAAAATTCCGACAAGGACAAAAACGAATGCTATTTTTTTTATGATATTTTTCATATAATTTTTCATTTTAATAATAAAATTTGGTTGACTTAATTTGGTTTTTATTTTCTTTTAACACTCGTGATTCTAGCATATTATATTTTATAAGTCAAATTTATGGGTAATAAAACAACAACACGGATATTTTTTAAATGAAGTAGTAACTTGACAAATAGGGTACATTAGTGTAATATATCCCTGTATTTGGTCTTTGAAAAATCTTCATATCTTCAGTCGGAAACAGCATTTTGGACACCTTTTTTAGTATAGGCGTTTGAAACGCTGTTTCCGATACTTGATTATTTCATGTTTAGGGCACAGTAACTGGTTCAGTTGAACTAGTTTAATAAAAAAATAAATAAATAAATAAATAATTTAACTTTTTTAAAAAAACCCAAACCATGAAAAAAATCATCCTAATTATGATTGCAATTGTTATTGCTTTCGGGGCAGTAAATGCCCAAAATGTGAATCTGAATTATGTAAAAGTAGATTCAGTCACGAACGTCACGCCAACCAGCGCCATAGCCTGGTGCCATTACAATGCTTTAATAGCTGTTGGCTTTCGTCAGTTTTGTCACGGTACAGGAGGTAATTTCAATTCGAATTGTTCAGTAGCAACTTTAATGAATCCCGTTGCTGACACGACTATTGCAATTACTTTGACAGGATTAACACCTTCTACCACTTACAGTTACAAAGCAAAAGTTTTGCCTGGAGCTGCATCTGGAAGTAGTGCGGTGGGAACTTTTACAACTCCATCATGTTTTCCTACTCCCGTTATCTCATCATCTACAAATGATAGTATTTGTGCAGGAATTTTGGACACATTGACTGCTTCTACTTTAGGAGCTACTTATCAATGGAAAAGAAATAATGTAATCATTGCCGGGGCAACCGC
>JBAQNP010000008.1:0-1730 GCA_049303905.1 Candidatus Moraniibacteriota bacterium | reverse complement strand
TATCCTTACTGTGTCTTCGCAGGCAACATAACAGATTTTCACTTTCGGATATGGAGGCGATAGCTCGGGCGATAGGGGATTAGAAAAGAAAAGGACCCCATGGGGTCCTACAGAGAGTACCGATTGTACTCAGGGTTTTTTCGGAAATTCGAGATCGTCGAGTATCCGGTCGCCGAGCAATTTTTGGCGAGCTGTACGCGTACGTTCGTCGACCAGACTAGCGTTCATGAAGCAGTCGAGGTGGACATGGATTCCGCGGCTTCTGTCTACGGGATTGGAGACGGCAAGAACATCTTTGTCTCTCGTCGAGTCGTCACACAAACCACAAATTCCAAATCCATTATGCTCTTGTGGACGCTTTCTCGCGACTACGGCTGCTATGACAGTTTCGTATCGGGCTAGTCTCAATGCGTCTCCCGATACGAAGCACGTCGCGTGAATGCGTGTGATGATTTGGGGGAGGACGGGGAATCCCAGTACATATAAGGAGTCGGACTCCTTATCCGGTCGGAATATCAAGACAACCTCTCGATCTCTCGTGGAATCTTCACATTCATCGCAGTTGATCCTTGATCCATGGATATGGTCTTCTTTTTTCTTCATTTCGTATCCCTCCGTTGAAAGAACTTCGAACCTACCTGCCGGCGGGCAGTATATACAATGCTAGACGTATTTACAATACGCCGTTTCGTAGTGGAGAAAATAAGTGGTAAAATACCATCTTATGCAAACCGAAAAGAAAAAACCGGCGCGGGTATGGCCCGTGCTGCGTGCATACGGCAAAGCCGCCCTCGCGTACCGCGGTCTCTTAAGCGCAGTTATCATCGCCACTATCGCCATTGTGGCAGGTGAGATCGTCGCGCCACTCTATTTGAAGAAATTCGTGAACGTCCTTGCCGCTGGCAACACTGCGCCAGCTATTTTCAATACTATTGCCGTGATACTTGGGGCGTATGCGCTCGTCAATCTCGTTGGGTGGACGGGCCAGCGGGTGCGGATGCTGACCATCGGGCGTCTCGAGGCGCGTGTGATGGCCAATCTCTACGACAAGGCATTTACCTATCTCGTCGGACATTCACACGAGTTCTTCATCTCCAATTTCACCGGCACGCTCACGCGCCGTGTGACACGCTACGCACGTTCCTTCGAATCGGTATTTGATAATCTGGTCATGAATCTGTTCCCCGCCTTCCTCTTTCTTATCGGCGTGGTGACCGTGTTGTCTCTGCGCAATGTGTGGTTGGGAACGGGATTGTTCGTCTTGACCACCGTTTTCATCTATCTGCAATACAGAATGGTGATGTGGCTTCAGCCGCTGCGCACCAAGCGCACTGAGGAGGATAGTCGTATGACTGGTACACTCTCTGATGCCGTATTGAATCATTCTGCCATCACTTCCTTTGCAGCACTGCCGTACGAGCGTTCCTACTTCGGTACCGTGACCGATGTATGGCGCATCGCGACGAGTAAGGCGATGGACGCCTATGCACTCATCTACGGAATTCAAGGTATATTCGCGCTTTTTATTGAGATCGCAATTCTCGGTGGAACGGCCTTTCTCTGGCAGAGGGGTCTCCTCACTATCGGCGATTTCGTGTTGGTGCAGATCTATGTCATCGGTCTTTTGAATCAGGTGTGGAGTATCGGGCGGAATATGCGCCAACTCCATGACGCTTTCTCTGAGGCGACCGAGATGCTCGACATTATGGAATTACCGCACGAGATACAGG
>JBAQNP010000007.1:0-31882 GCA_049303905.1 Candidatus Moraniibacteriota bacterium | reverse complement strand
AGATAAATTTTCAACTTTTTCGCTAAAATTTATAACTCGGCCCGACCAAATGCGTCGGGCCTCAAACAGGATAAATTTCTTAACGCGAAAAAGTTTCAATTTATTTCTTTCTATTTCGCAAGGATGGATTAAAAATGCAAATACAAAATTATTTTTTTCTTAAATTCAGCCTTGCGAAACGTGCCACTATAAATTCGAGTGAGTCGGCGTTAAAAAATTTATCCTGTTTGATCCGCCAGCTGGCGGAGAGTTATAAATTTTAGCCGATGAACGAAGAATTTATTGGCGCGTGAGCTCGGCTGAGAGTTCTTTTTGTTACTTTTTCTTGCGGAAAGAAAAAGTAAGGCGAAGTTTTTTTGGCAAAAAGAAAGTGGCGAGGAGTATTTTTATTCCTTTCTCAATGCCTCCATTGGCGAAAGTTGCGAAGCTCGGCGGGCAGGGAAATATCCAAAAACAATTCCTGTCACGGCGGAAAAGCCCAGACCAATAACGGCTGACCACCAAGTGATGGGGAATTTTAGGTTAAAGCCATAACTCACAGCGATTATTTCTCCCAGCTTGGAAATTCCAAAGCCTAGCGCTAGCCCAATAATTCCACCCAGTAGTGTGATGAAAATTGCTTCAAAAAGAAATTGAAAAAGAATTTGGGAATTTTTTGCGCCGATTGATTTTTTGAGTCCAATTTCAAATGTCCGCTCCGTCACTGACACATACATCACATTCATAATCCCCACTCCACCAACAATAAGCGAAATGGAAGTGAGCGCGATAAGAAGCAAATTAACCGAGAAAAAAACCTTGTTAAGAATCTCCAAAACTTCCACAATTGAATTGACTGCAAAATCATCGTCATCCGGATTTTCAATATCATGCTCTACGCGAAGCACATCAGTTGCCTGCGCAACAGTTAGATCGAGTTTCCCCATATCTTTGAGTTTGAAAATCGCAAATTGCAAATGATCTATTCCGGCTAATTTTTTTTGCACTGTACGAAGAGGTACATAAACCGTTTGATCAAAATTAAAAAATCCTGTAGCTCCCCGTTCTTTTAAAACTCCAATTACTCGATAGGTTTGACCCTTAATTTTCACATCCTTTCCTACTGCTTCATTCTCGCCAAAAAAATCTTTTTTCGCTTCCGAGCCCAGCACCACCACTTGTCGAAGACTTTTGTCATCATCCTCGCTAAACATAACGCCTGATTCTATTTCTGCCTTTTTATCCGCTTCGGAAACCCCCGCGGTTGTTCCCATTATATATACTTGCTTGTTTTTATTCTCATAACTAATTACCTGCTGATTCATAATCGCGCCGTACCATGCTCCAATATTAGAAAGTTTGGCCACTTCCTCAATATCTTCCAGTTTCAAGGTGGTAATCTGCATTCCGCCCATTTGCCCACTGGCATTCTGAGAAGAGGTTTTAGAAACTTTCGGAACTTTGACTTCAATTTGAATTATATCCGACCCAAAAGAAGAAACTTGGTCTACTAAAAATCCCTTGACCCCCGAGCCAAAAGACAAAACTAAAATTACACTCACTACACCAATCACAATTCCCAGAAGCGACAAAATCGTCCGCCCTAGATTATTGCGAAGACTTTTGAAAGCGAGTTTAATTGGAATTAATGATGCTTTTAGCATAAGGCGACCCTAATTTACGAATTAACACTCGAATTATCCGAATGATATTTTGAATTAATAACTCTTTTTGGTTTAAGATATGTTGAACGAAAATTAACAATTAAACCTAATGGAAAATTAACTGCTTCTAAATATCTAAGCATTTGGTAATAATCTTCTTTTGTTATAAACTTTTTTGTTTTAAAATCAATTATTATTTTGTTTTCTATTATAAAATCAGGAATATTTCCATTCTCGATAATATTATTAAAAAGTTTTTTTAATTCTACTTCTCTGGAATAAATAATTTTATTCTCTTTTAATAATTCTTCAAATATATCGTAATATTGTCTTTCTGATTTAAACCTCCCGGAATTATTATGAACCTTAAAAAGTAAACCTGTAATTTCATAAGATAGTTCCGGATAATAAATATTTTTATTTTTTATTAAATTCATTTTTTTATTTGAGTCATTCGAGTGAAAATTCGAGTTATTCGAGTCGCCCGCTACTCATAGCGCAACGCTTCCATCGGAGAAATCCTCGAAGCTTTTCCGGCTGGATAAATTCCAAAAATTATTCCGATTGCAAAGGAAACTCCAATAGCTGCCAAAATTGATTGCCAGGAAATTATAAACGGCCAAACATATTGCAATGATTGAATAATTATTGCCGTCACAAAAGAAATTGCAATGCCGATAATAATTCCAATTATTCCGCCTAAAAAAGAAATGAAAACCGATTCAATTAGAAATTGCGTCCAAACATCGCTGTTTTTCGCACCCACTGCTTTTCGCAGTCCCACCTCCCGAATTCTTTGATTAACAGCAAGGAGCATTATATTCATAATTCCCACTCCACCGACAATAAGCGAAATTGTTCCAATCGCTAAAAGAAAATATCTAAGAACATTTGTGACTTTGGTGATTATCTCTACTGCCGAAGCTAAATCACGCACAGAAAAATCATCATTAGCCGGATCATCGATGTCATGTTGATCTCGAAGCGTTTGAGCAATATTTTCCTTAGCAAAAGAAATGAGACTAGCATCCCTAACTTTAAGACGAATAAATCCTAAATGATCGATGCCTAAAAGAAGTTTTTGGGCAGTTTTCAAAGGAACAAAAACTGTGTCATCTTGGCTACTAACGCCAAAGCTAGATGAGCCTCTTTTTTCTAAAATACCGATAACCGTGAAATTTTGATCTTTTATTTTTATCACTTTGTTCAGTGGATTATCTCCGCCAAAAAGATCTTCTTTCAGATTAAATCCAATCACCGCTACGCGAGACATATTAGTTTCTTCATCTTCAGAAATAAATCGACCTTCCGCTACTTTTGCGTTTTCTACATTAATATAACTGGCGGTCGCTCCTTGAAAAGAAGCATTGAGATTAGTGCCATCATATTCGGTGGTAGCTGTTCCCAAAACATAACCCGCGCCATCTGTCACTTCCGGCACATCCTTGCCGTTTCGCAAAACTTTCAAATCATCATATTTCAAAGTTGTGATAGAAATTCCCATCGCAGTCGCTGGCGGGCCATTTTCATCTGACGCACCGGGTAAAACTCCAATTAAATTTGAACCAATGCCAGTGATTTGATCCAAAATCAAGGCTTGCGCCGATTGACCAATCGCCATAATGATAATCACCGATGCCACACCAATAATAATTCCCAAAATTGTCAAAAAAGAGCGAAACTTCGCCGCTAGAAGATATTTTAGGGAGATTTTTATGGGACTAGTTAAATTCATAAAGACAGAAATAAGTTAAGAAGAAAGAAGAAAATTGTTCAAGAAATTAGAAATTAGAAAAAAGATTACTGACGATTATCATGAAAATTTTTCCATGCTTCCTTAAGTTTGTAAGCTTGTTTTCCTGATAAAATATACAAAGCCTTCAACTCTTTGCATTTTGATATATTAACATAATTATCATAAACATCTATGCAAACATCTAGATGATGTTGCATTTCATTTATTTCTCCAATAGCATCTTCCAAATATTTATTCCAATTTCTTTTTTGATATCTTTTTGCAAAACCCTCCGCTATAAGAGCAGGGCATGCCTTACAACATCTCCTCATTTGGTCGACTAAATCAAATTTTTCTTCTTTTGGTAAATTTAAAATTATTTCTTTCAAAACAACCAGCATAGCCTTGTAAGTATTTTGATATACAAACAAATCTTTATAACTATTTATCTTTGGTTTTTTATTTTCCATTTTTATTTCTATTTTCTTTTTTCTATTCTCCTAAACTATTTTCCAATTTCTTCCTCACTATTCTCCAATACTATTTATTTTAACAGCTCTTCCGTCCCATCTGCAATCCTTCTGTTTTTCACTGGATCGTCAGCCACGATTTCTCCATCTTTCATATAGATAATTCTTTTGGCGTGCTCGGCGGTATAAGTTTCATGGGTAACGAGAATAATTGTTCGTCCCATATTATTAAGATCCTGCAAGATTTTCATCACTTGCAGTCCAGATTTTGAATCTAGATTTCCTGTTGGCTCATCAGCAAAAATAATTTCCGGATCATTGACCAAAGCGCGCGCAATGGCCACGCGTTGTTTTTCTCCACCAGAGAGTTGATTGGAAAGATATTTTTCGCGATGTTCCATCCCAACTGATTCCAAGGCTCGCATCACTTTTTCTTTATTTTTTCCATCAGGAATGGAATCATAAAGAAGCGGAAGCTCCACATTTTCAAAAACTGAAGTTCGGGGAAGCAAATTAAATGATTGAAAAACAAAGCCAATTTTCTTGTTTCGAATATCAGCCAAAGTATCATCGTCAAAATCAGCAATGTCTTTTCCTTCTAAGAAATATTTTCCTTCCGTTGGACGATCAAGTAGTCCCACCACTTGCATCAAAGTTGACTTCCCACTTCCGCTTGGACCCATAATTGAAAGAAATTCCCCTTTTTCCAAAGAAAAATTCGCCCCGCAAAGCGCCGGCGTTTTCACCCCCTCATTTTCATAAGTCTTACAAAGATTTTGGATTTGAATTAAAGACATAAAATTATTTCTCGCTCGAAAGTATTATGATATTTTCTCCGCCATTCAGTCCAGAAACAATTTCCACCATTCCTTCATCGCCTCTTGCGCCGGTTTTTACATTAATTTTCTCAACAACATTTTCCGCTTTCAAAATTTCCACATAATCTTGACTACCATCATTTTTCACGGCGCGATAAGGAATCATCACGACATTATTTTTTTCAAAAATATTAATATCCGCATCAGCACTCATACCAATTTTCAATCGTTCGTCTTGTTTAGCTAACTTTATTTTAGCCTTATAATAAACCACGTCAGAAATCACAGTTGAAGCCGGCTCAATTTCAAAAATTTCTCCTTCCAATTTTTCGTCGCTTGGCAAGGCATCAAAAGTTATTCCGGCCTTTTGGCCAATTTTCACATCCACAATATCCGATTCTGGAACATCAATTTGGACATATGGTTCGCCCAAGCCAGACACAGTCAAAACAGGGCTATTGGCTACGATATTTTCTCCTAATTCTGCAATTTTTTTTGTCACCATGCCACCCATTGGAGAATAAAGAGTTGTCGATTTAATTTGTGTAAGAATGATATTTACCGCATCCTCAGCTTTCTTCACTTGCGCTTTTTGCGCTCTTATTTGATCGTCACTATAAGTATCATCTTTGTCTTTCATATCCGAAAGCGTCTTTTTTTGCACTTCAATCTCATTGTTAGCTCGAGATAATTCTTCTAGCAAGGTTCCTCTGTCAATGGTCGCTATTTTTTGCTTGGTCGCAACCCGATCCCCCACATCCACCAGCATAGAATCTATCCGTCCGCTTAGCTTAAATGACAAATCGGCCTGAATTTCCGGCACAATTTCTCCAGTAGCTGAAACAGTTTTGGCAATTGTCCCCATCTTCGCCGTTTCAGTCGTATAAGTAATTTTCTTTGGCTGAGATTTCCAATAATAAATCCCGCCAATAATTAAAACTATCAGAGCCAAAATTACATAAGTTTTTTTCTTGCGAAACATAAAATAATTTTTATTTTTTAATTTGAAATTTTTATTGAATTCTTATTTTAAAAATTTCTAATATTACAAATTGATTAAAAATTAAAAACTTTAAATTAAAAATTCTAGAGTAAACTTCCCTGCTTCTCTTGTACGTCTAGCGCCTCATTCACCAATGCATCTGCCACAGAATTTTTTTCTCTTGGTATATGCTTAAATATAACATTTTTGAAGTCTAACATCAAATTCCAAATTTCAATGAAATTCTTTTGCACATTCTCATCCTTAATTTTGTACTCATGATTCATTTGTTTCACAATAAGTTCACTGTCTAAATTGCATTCGATCTCATATTGCTTAGTTTTATCCTTGCCCAAGAGTTGTTTTAATTTTTTGAGACCAAATATTAAGGCCGAATATTCCGCCACATTATTCGTTGCCTCACCAATACATTCCCCATATTTTTTGTTCAAAGTTTCCACATAAATTCCAATCCCCGCCGGACCGGGATTTCCACGCGACCCACCATCAGTAAACATTATTATTTTGTTTTCCATATTTTTGAGTTTTTTATTCTTATATTGAAAAAATTTGAGATACTGATTTAAGGAAATAAGTAAAAAAGAAATGCGAAATTAGCTTAAGAAAATAGAAATAAGAAATTGGAATTTTCATTGTTTTTTATTTTATTTTCTATTTTCCAATTTCCTGAACTTCTTTCCATTTTCTTCTTAACTATTTTCTAAAACTTTTAAATCAACTAAATTCAATTGTATTTTTTTGTTCCCACTCCACTCATCTTCCTGAATATTGAAAACTATCTCTATTTTATCATTCTTTTTCAAATCAGGAAATTTTGTTGTCAGGGAAAAACCAATGGCATCAAAAATTTTCGGGCTACCAGACTCGCTCATCAAGGAAAGCTTCCAGTGCTTACTTCCATTGCCAACAATTTTTAAATCACTAATGATCACATTCTTAGCCAAAAAAACCGGCTCTTCATTGCCAATTCCAAAAGGCTCCATTTTTTTGAGTTCGGCCACAAATTCCCAATTGATATCATCTAATGCTATCTCACAATCGACATCTAAAACTGGAATAATTTCTTTGCCGGCCAGTTCTTCTTCAATAAGTTGCGACATTTTTGCATAAAACTTTTCAATATTTTCCGGCTTGACCGTCACACCCGCCGCTTGCGAGTGTCCGCCAAATCGAGTAAGCAATTCTGAACACTTACCTAGCATTTCAATGATATTTATTTCTGGAATACTGCGTAAAGACCCAACGAATTCAGTTTCTTGACGTTGCAAAACAATGGTCGGCTTTTTAAATTCATCAGCAATCTTTCCCGCTACCAGTCCCAAAATTCCCACTGGCCAATGCTCGCTCGAAGCAAAAATAAATTTTTTGTCCTTGAAAGAATTGCTTGCCAAGACTTGAATTTCTCGAAAAATTTCCGCTGTTATTTTTTGTCTTTTTTGATTATTACTTTCCACTTCCAGCGCCATATCACGCGCGAGCACCGGATTTTTTTCAATGAGAAGATTATAAGCCACATTAGCATGATCCATTCGACCAGCTGCATTTATTCTGGGTGCAACTTGAAAAGCGACTTTATGTGCATCAGGAATGTTATTTTCCGAAATATCAATTCTCCCCACCTTAAACATTTCCAAAAATCCCACTCTTTTTGTTTTTGAAAGCACAATTAGCCCATATTTTGCCAAAACTCTGTTTTCTCCCAGTAGCGGTACACAATCAGCAATTGTTCCAAGGGCCACAAGATCCAGCGCCCATTTGAGTTGTTCCTTTTTTTCTGGCGCTTGTTTTTGACACAAAGCCTGCGCTAATTTGAAAGCCACTCCCACACCGGCTAAGGATTTAAAAGGAAAACCAGAGTTGGGAATATTTGGATTTATCAGTGCATAAGCTTTTGGCAAAATTTCCGGCGCGTGATGATGATCAGTAATTATCACATCAATTCCCATCTCTTTGGCCTTTTCCACTTCAGCTATGTTAGTTATTCCACAATCAACTGTGACAATTAATGTTATTTTTTTTTCACTCAAATATTCTACTGCTTTTTCATTCATACCATAACCTTCCAGTTGACGGTCGGGAATATAGCAATTAATATTTTCTAATCCCAAATTTTTAAGTGTTTCAAAAAGTACTGCCGAAGAAGAAACTCCATCCGCATCATAATCACCAAAAATTGCCACGTTCTCTTGCGACTCAATTGCCTTGGAAATTCTCTCAACCGCTTTTTCCATTTCCAAAATCAAAAATGGATCGCTTAGATCTTTTTCATAGTCGAAATTGAAATATTCTTCAATTTCTTTTTCATTTTTTAATCCGCGATTTTTGAGAAGTTGCAAAACAATCGGATTATATTTCTCCAACAAATCTCTCGAAAAATTTCCACTATTTTCTTTTATTTTCCAATCTGTCATGACTTAAATTAAACTAGGGAGATTATACTCCCCAGATTTTTTAATTTTATTTTTTATTCGTACTTTCGCTCAATTCGTATTTCGCCCGCCTCGCGTCGACGAGCAATCGTCTTGCGAGTCGAGGCGGGTAAGATTATCCGCACTTAGGACAAACAAATTTCGCCTTAAATTCTTTCTTGCTTGCGTCAATTATTTCTAAATTAAGCATCATTTCCCCTCCGCAATTAGGACAGACAAATTTTTCACCATATCCAAAATCCTTAGCCAATCTTGGCGCATCCATATCGACTGAGTTAAATTTCATTCGATAAGCTCCATTACCAAAAATATTTCGCACTAATTCGAGCACTTGTCTCGGCGTTATTATTCCTTGGACGATAAAATTACGTATTCCAAGTTCCTGAGCCTTAATTCTATCCTCTTCTCGCCCCATGTGTGAAAGCATCATCACTGGAATATTAGAAGTATTAACATTTTTTGCCAATGATTCCTTAAGAGAAAAACCATCCATTCTTGGCATAATAATTCCGGTAAAAATAATGTCAGGAATTTCTTTGGTCGCCTTATCCATTCCGTCCAATCCATCTACCGCTTCACTCACTTCGAAACCTTCTTGCCGAAAAATATCCGCGTAAGTCCCCCGAACTATTTCATCATCATCAACGATTAATATTTTGATTTTTTTGTCTTCCATAATTATTACTTACGAACTACAAAATTAGCGAAATACGAAACGATTAGGCTCCCTTTTCGTATTTTCGTATTTTCGTATTTCGTATTAATTTCGTATTTCGTAAAGATTATAAAATTATTTTCACATCCACAGCAGTCGCTTCCTGACTATTATTATATACAATTAGCGGATTTATATCAAATTCGCGAATTTCCGGAATTTCCAAAGCAAAAGAGCTGACGCCCATGAGTATTTTGGCCATTTCTTCGGTATTATATTTTTTTTGTCCCCGCGCCCCCTGAAAGAGAAATTTTATTTTTCCAGAAAGTAAAGCTTTTTCCACTTGACCCAAACTTAATGGCGGTACCAAATAATCCACCGTTTTCAAAAATTCAGCATAAATTCCACCTAAGCCATAAACAATCACTGGTCCAAAAATTTCATCCTTTTTTATCCCAATAATAAGCTCCGCTCCTTTTTTCGCCATTGGCTGAATTATAAGATGACTTTCAGGAAAATTAGTTTTCATTTGCGAAACGGCTCGCGAAAGGCTCATTTCATTTTCAATGTTCAAAATCACGCCATTCTTGTCCGTTTTATGTAAAACTTTGTCACTATCAACTTTCAAAACTACTGGGTATCCCAAATTTCTTCCGTGATAATTTTCAATTTCAAAACTTTCCACCGTGTTTATCCCATACATCGCCATAACTTCGGCACTTTCTCCAAAATAGAGGGCTTGGCGATTTTCCGATTTAGCTTTGGCAATTATTTCCAAGATCTTGACTCGCCTTTTTTCATTGATTAGTTGCGCTGGATTTTTTGTTTTCATCGCGCGAAATTCATTCCACTGACTATAACTGTCAATGGCCGTCACGGCTAAATCTGGAAAACTAAAATTACACACTTCGTTTTGCTTGAGTTTGACAATAGATTTCTCCACTTTTTCTCCACCCAAGAAAACTGTCGCAATATTCTTGTCAGTTTTGTCCTTAAATTTTATTATCTCTTTGGCAACTTCCATCACTGGCGTTTGCTCTTGTGGAGTGAGAAGGCAAATTACTGAGCCAATTTCGGGAACGCTAGTAATTATTTCTAAAGCTTTCTTGTACCGATCAGATCTAGCATCCCCCAAAAGATCAATTGGATTTTCCACCGATGATTCAGCTGGAAGAAATTCCCGCAGTTTATTTTTTGTTTCATCATTCAAATCTGCCAACTGAATTTTTTTTCCGCTAAAAGCATCCGAAACCAAAACTCCCGCTCCACCAGCGTTGGTGATCACCGCCACTTTTTGATTAGGCACTGTGCGCGAAAAACTAATAAAATTCAACAAAGCAAAAAATTCTTCCAAATTATTGGCCCGAATTATTCCGCTCTTTTCAAAAACCGCCGAAACAATTTCGTCATCACCCGCCAATGCGCCCGTGTGAGAACTGATGGCACGCTGGGTTTTTTCATTTTTCCCCGCTTTCAAAATCACAACTGGCTTAAGGCGTGAAATTTTTCCCGCCATTTCAATAAATTTTTCTCCTTCTTTTATCCCTTCGAGATACATTCCAATCACTTTGGTATTTTCATCTTGCGCCAAAAATTTCAACATTTCCGTTTCCGCTATTTGCATTTTGTTGCCCACAGAAACGATACTGGAAAATTTTGTGCCTTCTTTTTTGGCCGCGTCCATAATCGCCACTGCGAGCGCCCCTGATTGCGAAACAAAAGCAATGTTGCCCGCCGATGGCATTCCGCCGGCAAAAGAAGCATTGAGCTTTATCTTTGGCGCGATAAATCCCAAACAATTCGGACCTAAAATATTTAGCTCATTCTCCTTAGCAATTTTTTTGAGTTCTTCTTCCTGTTTTTTTCCTTCTTCTCCGATTTCCGAAAATCCCGCCGAGATTACTACATAATTTTTTATATTCTTGGAATTATTCTTTACCCTGTTAAGTAAATTTTGCTTTGCAAAATTATTTTTCGTATCCGAAAAATACTTAACAGGGTGAATTTCCGCACCTTCCTTTATTACGTCAATTACATATTTAGCTGGTATTGCAATGATTGCCAGATCGACATTGTTTTCTATTTCTGATAAAGATTTATAACATTTCTTTCCAAAAATTTCACTGTATTTCGGATTGACCAAATACACTTCGCCCGCATAGCCAAGTTCAATTATATTTCTCGCAATGACATTCCCAATTTTCCCCTCCTCACTCGAAGCTCCAACAATTGCAATTGATGCGGGATTAAAAAGTTTTTCCAAGGACATATTTTTGTTTTTACCCTATTAAGTAAGATTTTATTTTTTTATTACCCCCTCTCCTTTATAAGGAGAGGGCTGGGGTGAGGTGTATTTCAAAGATCCCCATCGCTTATTTATATTATACCCGATTTCCACCCAAAAAACAATTTCTAAAAAATCAACAGTTTCAAAGTTTTTTATATCTAGCGCCTCGGGTCATGCCTATTCTTTCAATCAATTTCAAATCAACCAGTCGAGCCAACGCCTGCTTTATAGTCGCCATTGGAATTGAATTTTTGAGTAGCTTTTCAATTTCTGAAATACTCAAAGTATCAATTTCAAATAATTGATAGATTGCGAGTTGTTTTTCTGAGAGAAGTTTTTCCGGCTGATCTTTTTCCATAATGCTTTTAGCTCTTTTAATTTGTTCCAAAAGTGCATCCAACAAAAAATTCAACCACGGCGCAATATTCTCATTTTTCGTTTTATGTTTGGATTGAGTTTTTCGCAAAGCCAAATAATACTCTATCTTGTTTTCTTCGATAATTTCATCGAGCGAAACATACGGCACATAAGTATAGCCGGTTTTTAGAAGTAGCAGTGTAGTCAAGGCTCTCGAAAGTCTTCCGTTTCCATCACGAAAAGGATGAATAGCTAAAAATTCAAAAATGAAATTAGCCATCCTAATAAGCGGATGCGTTTCTTTCGTTTCCATTTCCCTGTTCAACCAAAAAATAACATCATCCATTTCTTTTTTGGTGAGATATGGTTTGGTAGGTTCAAAAATAACAATTTCTTCGCCATTTTCTTTTCGCATAACCACCTTATTATCGACAGTTTTATATTTCCCTTTATGTAATTTGTCTTTCTCCGAAAAATTAAGTAGGATTTTGTGAAAATGCAAAATCTGCCCCTCAGTAATTTTGAAAGTTTTCCAATTATCAAAAATTCTGCCAAGCAAATCTGCATAACCCGCCACTTCTTGAGCATCTCTTCCTTTGGGCTTAGTTGATTTTAATCCAGCGATAAGCCTCGCCACTTCATCATCGGACATTTTTGAGCCTTCGATGCGAGTCGATGCGCCAGTACTGGTGATCAGCACGCTTCTTTTGAGTCTGCCAAGCGTTTGGGGACTGAGTCTCAAACTGCCTTTCCATAACCCCTTAAACTCATCAATTTGGGCTATTTTTTGCAATATCTCTTGATTCAAAATAACCCTTTTTGCAAATCTATTTTCCATATTATTATTAGTTATAATTTAACTATATCTAATTATAGCTAAATATAGCTAAAAGTCAAGATTACTTCAATCTATCCTCTTTCCCCATCTTCGCAATCACCAACCGAATTTTCTCATAAGTGATATTTTCCGGCAATCTAGCTTTGATCAGACCGAGTTTTTCAGCACTGCCAATTTGCGAAATCACGCGCGCGATTTTTTCTTGCTCATCGGAAGTGATAAATTTATCCACATCAAAATTTCCTCCAGCAATATACCAATCTGCCAAATGACCAAGAATTGTGCTCAGCCCCAAGCCCCTAATTTTAGCTATTTGCGTTGGCTCATATTTTTGTTCATACAACCGCACTGTCTCCTTGACTGTCCCTGTGATAAAACCTTTTTGAATTTCTTTCCGCGCTTTTTCTTTTTTCTGAGGACTGGCTTTCCAGTTGAGGCACACGTCACACCCGCGACAATTGTCGGGATGATTTTTTAAATCCGGATCATTGAAATATTCCAAAATCATTTTCCGTCGACACTTTTTTCTTGTGGCATATTCAACCACCTTGTCCAACTTGCTATATTTTATATCCAAAACTTTCTGAATCTCATTCCAATTTTTTCCGCCATCTATCATCTCGCCTCGACTCATTCGGATGAAAAATTTGTGCGTGTTGGTATCTTTTTTAGCGTGAAGCAAAACACAATAGGCTTTTTCACCGTCTCGTCCGGCGCGACCGGCTTCTTGATAGTATCCTTCGAGACTTCCTGGCATACCGCAGTGGATGACATAACGGATGTCAGCTTTGTCCACACCCATGCCAAAAGCGATTGTCGCCACAATCACTTGAATTCTATTTTCCATAAAATCATCCTGAACTTTTTCTCTTTTTTTCGCTTCCATTCCGGCATGATAGGCTACAGCTTTGATTCCATTTTCTTTTAAATATTTGGCGATAACTTCCGTTTCTTTTCTAGTCAGTGAATAAACAATCCCTGAACCTGAAAGGCTTTTTACAATGCGCAAAATTTCTTCATACCTTTCTTTGGTTTTCAAATCACATTGCACCAAAAATTTCAAATTCGGCCGATCAAACCCGCGGATAAATATTTTTGGATTTTTCATTTCTAGTCTTTCCACAATATCATCTCTCACTTCCGGCACAGCTGTTGCCGTGAAAGCCGCCACAATTGGACGATTTTTCAAATTGCTAATATATTTTTTGATTTCCAAATAATCCGGCCGGAAATCATGCCCCCACTGCGAAACACAATGCGCTTCATCCACTGAAAACAAAAAAATGTCCAGCTCGGAAAAAAGTTTTTGAAACTCAACACTACCAAATCGTTCCGGCGCCACATAAAGAATTTTCACGCTTCCATTTTTTATCCGCTTGAAATTTTCTTGTATTTCTTCAAAAGTTAGCGAGCTATTGATAAAAACCGCCGGAATTCCCCGGGCGTTGAGCGCATCTACCTGATCTTTCATCAGAGCAATCAGAGGAGAAATAACCACTGATAATTTATCCGCAATTATCGCTGGCAATTGATAACACAAAGATTTTCCTCCACCCGTCGGCATCAGTGCCACCGTGTCATGACCATCGAGAATTGCCTCCACAATTTCTCTCTGCCCCGGTCGAAACTGCGAAAAATTAAAATATTTCTGCAAATTTTTTTCCAACATTTTTGTTTCTAAAAATAATTCTATTAATTTAAAATAATATACTAATTTAAATTATCTTTTCCATACTACCATATACTAGAATACGGTAGTGATTAATTTTTATTAATCATATTCCACAAAAGATAATGGAATGGATATTTTTTCATCATTCCAGTCTTGAATGGTTTCGTAAGCTTTGTTTTTGGATTATCTTTATATTTTTTCTGATATTCCTCAATTATTTTTCTATATCCTCCAAAACCGTTGTTCAACCATTTTTCTACCTGATTTATATTATTAAATCCTACTTTTAATCTTTTTCTTATTT
This sequence comes from Candidatus Moraniibacteriota bacterium, assembly GCA_049303905.1. Lineage (GTDB taxonomy): Bacteria > Patescibacteriota > Minisyncoccia > Moranbacterales > UBA2206 > UBA2206. Next base: position 17,671 of record JBAQNP010000007.1, on the reverse strand, counting down.
CATCATAAGTATGACCTTCAAGAAGCATTCTAGCTATTTGAATTCTTCTGGAAATCATTACTGCCTCACTAAGTGTTAATAAATCTTTGAAAAAATTCTTAGCTTCTTCTCTATTTTTCAATAGTGAAACCATTGTATAAAAATCACCTAAATATTTTTTCTTTTCAAGCTCAGAGAGCTCATGATATTTGACTTTCCCCGCCATATTTTTACTAAATACTTATTTTTACTTTACTACCGTATACTAGAATATGGTAGTAAAATTAACAGATCAATATAGGCATTTTTTATTTTTTGTTTTAAGTCTCCTCTAGATTTCCCCTCTCAAAAGTCCTTCTACTGCACCGTAATGTTGAATTACGCTCGTGCTATTTTCAATCCCCCAGCGTAAACATTCTTCCAGGTTTTTTTCCTTGAGATGTGCCGCAATGAAACCACTAGAAAATGCATCGCCTGCCCCCAAAGAATCAGCAACTTTTTCTTTTTTGGCATCAATATGCAAAAAACTTTCCCCATCAAATCCCCAAGCACCGTTTGCCCCATCCGTCAAAGCCACAATTTTAGCTCCCAAATTATATAATTTTTCTGCTAAAAATTTTTCGTCGTTCAATGCTTCTTTGTCAGCGTCATCCAATTTGTCCACTATTTCAATCGCCTCATCTTTGTTAATTATAAGCATTTCTGTTTGAGCAATAGCTTCCAAAACTTTTTGTGTATTACTCTTAATATTTTTTTGTCCTGGGTTAAAAATCAATCTGATTTCTTTTTCGGAAGTTAAACTCAAAATTTTGTCTAATTTTTTGTCCCAACTTTCCTGCTCGTTTCCATTTAAGGAACTTGCAAAAATCCACTGCGCATCAACTTTTTCCAAATCTTGCGATGCTATTTCCAATTTTTCATTAGAATCTCGATCAGAAAAAATTATCCGGTCTTCACTGGGAATATTTGCAATGATAGCTGACAAATCACTTCTGTGATCTTTCCCAATTTGCACTAAGCTAGTTTCCACGCCATTTTTTTCCAATTCTTTTTTCATCCAATTTCCCGCGTCATCGTCGCCCACTCGCGTAGCACAATAAGTTTCAATTCCTAGTCGCGCGAGTCCGCAAGCAACGTTGGCCGCACAACCGCCAATTGATTCGTGACGTCCTTGAGCCACTTGATATTTAGCGCCAAGCTCAAAAACAATTTTTTTCTGCGCCTCTAAATCATTGGGCGTTTCCAAAATTTCTCCGTCGTTAATTGGAAAGATAATGTCCTTCGCCATTGAGCCAATACATATTATTTTAGTCATAGTAATTTAAAAAATAATTATTTATTTTATTAAAGATTCTTTTTCCATCACTTTTGGTTTTTCAATATTCATTATATCTAAAATTGTTGGCGCGATATTACCTAAAATTCCACCCTCTTTTAGTTTTATATCCTTAAATTTATCGGAGACTAAAAGAAATGGCACCGGATTTTTAGTGTGATATGTATAGGCTTGATTTTCTTTTTCATCGAACATTTTTTCCGCGTTGCCGTGATCGGCAGTGATAATCAGATTTCCGCCACGCTTCAAAACTTCCTTGGAAAGAATTTCGATTTGCTGATCCAAAATTTCACACGCCTTGACTGTTGCCAAGAGATCTCCAGTGTGCCCCACCATATCCGCATTGGCAAAATTGACTGTATAAAAATCATATTTTTCTTTGCGCATTTTTTCCAAAAGAGTATTGGTGATTTTCGGCGCTGACATTTGAGGCATCTTAGCATAAGAATCAATTTTCGGTGAAGGAACCATAATTCGATTTTCATCATCTACTGGATCAGCGTAACCACCATTGAAAAAATATGTGACGTGGGCAAATTTTTCTGTTTCTGCGATATACAGTTGCTTAACATTTCTAAGCGCCATCGGCAAGGTTCCAGTGAGCGATTGATCATTCCAGATGGTATGAACATCGAGATCTGGCCCGAAATCCGTGAGCGCCACGAAGTATAAATTCTTGATATGATCAATCACTGGCATATCATCACTCAAAATAGAATTTTTATTAGAAGCAATAAATAATTTAGAAAATTGCCGCGCTCTGTCTGATCGTAAATTGAAAAATGCAATACTATCATTTTCTTTTAGTCTTGCAACCGGTTCATTATCATCCAAAATTACTGTCGGCAAAATATATTCGTCGCTAAGTCCAGCAGTATAAGCTTTTTCAATTGCTTCCTTGGGACTCTTTGCTTTTTCACCTCTTGAAAAAACGATTGTGTCATAGGCTTTTGTGAGTCGATCCCAGTTTTTTGATCGATCCATCGCATAAAATCTACCCGAGAGTGTGGCAATTTTTCCAATTCCTTCTTCTTTCATTATTTGTTGAAAATTTTCCAGATGTGTGAGAGCACTCTTAGGATAGGAATCTCTTCCGTCGGTAAAAAGATGACAATAAACTTCCTTTAGCCCATTCATTTTAGCTAAATGTAAAATCGCCCGAAAATGTGCCGGGTCGCTGTGCGGACTATCAGTATCTCCCATTAGTCCCATCAGATGAAAATTGCCAGCACTTTCCTTGACATGCCTAATTGAACCCATCAGCGCTGGATTCATAAAAAAACTTCCGTCCGCAATACTTTGTGTGATATAGAAATTGTCTTGCAAAGCAATTCGGCCAGCGCCAATATTCATATGTCCCGCCTCTGACCCACTCATCATATTATCAGGTAATCCAACATCTTGCCCAGTCGCACCAAGTAAAGTATGTGGATAAAGTTCAAATAAGCGATCAAGTGTTGGTCGCTTAGACAAAGTTATAGCATTATATTTGCTCGCCGGAGCAACACCATAACCATCGAGGATTATTAAGAATGTAGGAGATTTTTTATTCATAATTAAATTTCTTCCTCTATCCTTAAAAGTCTATTATATTTACAAATTCTTTCTCCGCGAGACAGTGAGCCGGACTTGATGAAATCTGCGCCAGCCCCTACCGCTAAATCAGAAATAAAGTCGTCTGTGGTTTCGCCACTTCTATGGGAAACTACGACTTTCATTTTATTTTTCTTGGCTAATTTTATGCAATCAATAGTTTCTGAGAGTGTTCCAATTTGATTGACTTTGATGAGCACGGCGTTACAAGATTTTTCTAAAATCGCAGTTTTTAAACGTGAAACATTAGTGACAAGTAAATCATCACCAATAAGCATAACTTTTTCCCCAATTTTCTCATTCATTGCTCGCCAACCGGAAAAATCATTTTCATTTAGTCCATCTTCCACCGAAATCACATTGTATTTAGAAATCCATTCGTTATAAATATTAACCAGCATTTCGCGCGTGAGAGTAGAATTTTCCGGTTTGAAAATATATTTCTCTTCTTTTTCGTCATAAAAAGAATTAGCCGCCGCGTCTATTCCGATACTCGCTTCTTTTCCCTCAATATATCCTGCTTTAGCAATCGCCATATTAATAAGTTCCAACGCCTGAGCATTGCTTTCTAGTTTCGGAGCAAAGCCACCTTCATCTCCCACTGCTGTGCTATAACCTTCGCTAGTCAAAATCTCCATGAGCGCATGAAAAATTTCACTGCCGGCGCGAAGTTGCTCTTTGAAAGTTTTCACTCCATTTGGTACTAATTTATATTCCTGAATTGAAAGTCCGGAGTCGCTGTGCTTTCCACCATTTATAATATTAAACATCGGCATTGGCAATTTATATTTTTTTGTTGGGAATTTATATGTCTTGGCAATATATTCATAGAGTGGTAAATTATTTTCCAATGCCATTGCTCGACAAACAGCCAAGGAAACTCCCAGAATTGCATTAGCACCAAGATTAGCCTTATTTTCCGTCCCGTCCAATGCCAACATTTTTTCATCAATTTCTTTTTGATTCTCAGCTTCCATTCCAAGTAGAATTTTGGAAATTTTTTCGTTCACATTTGAAACTGCATTTAGCACTCCTTGACCGTGATATCTTTTTGAATCCTTATCACGAAGTTCCAAAGCTTCAAAAGCTCCCGTAGACGCGCCACTTGGCACCGCCGCAATCGCTTTTGTTCCCGATTCCAATTCAACTTCCACTTCTACTGTTGGATTTCCCCTTGAATCTAAAATCTCCCTCGCAAATATTTTTTTGATTTTTGACATATTTTTTAAATTTATAATATATTAGAAATTATTTTTTGTTTCATGTTTCATGTTATATGTTTCATGACCTCAAACATTCTATCCCCGGCATTTCTCCTCCACCCAGATATTCTAGCATAGCTCCACCTCCGGTTGAAACAAAGCTAATTTTGTCAGTAACATCATTTTTTTCTAAAATTTCCAGCGTTTCTCCGCCACCCACCACAGTGTAGGCATCCGACTGTAAAACTGTCTTTAAAATTTCATTGGAACTAATAGCATATTTCTCATCTTCAAATTTTCCTGTTGGTCCATTCCAAACAATCGTCTTGGCACTGGAAATTATTTCTTGAAATTTTTCCAATGTTTTTGGCCCGATATCTAGTCTGTCATCGATAAAATCAAATGGCAAAATTACTTTTTCACTAAATTCTTTTTTTTGATCTAGCGCTTCATTGGCAATTTTCCCACCGACTAAGATATGATCATATTTCTCTTCAAAAAAATTAATCACCGGCAATTTTGTTTCAATCTTGGCTCCACCGATAATCGCCACAGCCGGATGCGCAAAGTCATTTTTTATCTTTTCCATTTCCTCAATTTCCTTTTGCAGTTGCAGTCCAGCAAAACTTGGAATTAATCTTGCAACTCCAGACACGCTGGCATGATCTCGATGAGAAGCGCTAAATGCATCGTTGATAAAAATATCAAAACCATTCGAAAGTTTTTTGGAAAATTCTTCGTCGTTACTCTCATCTTCCGGATAAAACCGAACATTTTCCAACATAATAATTTCTCCTTGAGATAATTTTTCTAAATTATTCTCTATTTCTTCACTTATGCAATCATCAATAAATTTAATTTTTTTTCCTAAAATAATTTCCGTGTCTTGAATAATCTGATTCAAGGAAAAATCTAAATTAACTTTTCCTTCAGGACGACCCAGATGAGAAATTAAGGCAACTTTAGCATTTTTTTCTAAAAGATAATCAATAGTTTCTTTAGCCGATTCAATCTTAAATTTCTCCTTAACCTTCCCATTTTCCACCGCCACATTAAAATCCACCCGCAAAAGCACTCTTTTATTTTTAATATCAACTTCTTGTATTTTCTTTATGTTCATAATTGTTCAATTTTATTATTTTATTTGTATATTTGTAAATTTGTAATAGATTCGTAATTCGTAGGATTAATGAAAATGTTTCCCCGCTCCTAAAATTCCAATAATCACTCCGAGAAGCGAAGTTATGATTGTGAAAATCCAAACGCGCATTGTCACTTTTGTTTCCGGCCAGCCCAAGGCTTCAAAATGATGATGGATTGGCGCCGCTAGGAAAACTTTTCGTTTAAAAAATTTCTTACTAGCAAGCTGAATCACCACTGAACCAGATTCAAGAACATAGATAAAAACTATAATCGGTAATACTAAAGCAGAATTAGTAAGCATCGCCACCACGCCTAAAGTTATTCCAAGTGACATTGCACCCGTGTCTCCCATAAAAAATCTGGCTGGATAAATATTAAACCAAAGAAACGCTAAGAGAGCTCCGCAAATTGCCGCACAAAAAGAAGCTAGGTCCATTTTATTTTGAAAAAAAGAAATCAAAGTAAAAGATCCAAAAGCCATCAGAAGAACTCCGCCATTTAGTCCATCTAGCCCGTCTGTTTCATTGGAAGAAATAGCAGCAAATAAAATAATAGAAATAAAAACAGGAATATACCAAAGACCAATCGAAAAATCTCCTACTGCCGGAATATGAATTTTATCCCAACCGAGCTTATAATAAAACCAAAAGGCTCCCAAAATTGAAATCACAATCAACCAGCCAAAACGCGCCAAAAATCTCATCCCGCCCCCCTTATTTTTTCCAATTCCCTTAACGCTCATGTAATCATCAAAAAGTCCAAGTATTCCGGCCGATACCAAAGCAAATAACGGAAGCCAAACTTGCGGACGACTAAAAAAATCCAGTCTGGCCACAAAATTAGTTTCAAATATCTTCGCAATAGACGGAAAAATATAATGCGAAATAACAGCTAAGATTGCCACCGTAAACCAAACCAAAACACCGCCCATTATCGGCGTTCCGGATTTATGTTTATGCATTTCGTTTATATAAGTAAGTTTTTTTCCATCAACTGAATTTTCTTTGATCTTTACTCCAATCTTATATTTATATAAGATATATGTCCAAAACGGCGTCAAAATAAAAGCTACAATAAAAGCCAAAAAACCGGTAGTAAGAATTTTCATTACATCTACCACCTCAGGAATAGTTTGTATTTGCGCAATATTCATATCATATAGCATGAAACATATAGCATGAAACAACAAATCTCATTTATATATTTTATGTTTTTTTATTTATGTTATATGTTTCATGTTGCATGGCTTACCGCCATTCATAATTAGCAAAAGTCCAATCGACTAATTTTTTCATATCCTCCCAGCGATTTTCGTCATTTAGGATTACTGAAATTATCTTATGCTTTCCTGTCGGATCAGCTGCTACCGTGAGAAGTGACTTTCCTGCTAATGGAGTAAAACCAGTTTTGCCACCCAAACAATTTGGCATTTCACGAAGAAGCATGTCAGTGTTTTTGAGTTGATGCATATATTTTCCATCAGCTGAATAAATTTGTTCTTCTTCTACTCTCATTATATCCCAAATTAGCTTATATTGTAAGGAATGGGAAGCGATGCGCGCAATGTCATAAGCTGACGAATAACAATCCATTTCCCTACCATCAATTTCTAATCCTGAAGGAGTGCAAAAATTAGTATCCTTAAGTCCCAATTCTTTTGTTTTTGCATTCATTAGCTTTACAAAATCTTCTGGGGTTTTGGCCACATGAATCGCAAGCGCTGTCGCTGCATCATTAGCGCTGTTTAGAAGCATGGCTTTTAACATATTTTTCACTGTTATTTTTTCTCCCGCATACATTCTATTAGCATTGCAAAAAACACTAGTCGGACAACCCACCACTGTGCCGTCAACATCTAGAGCTGTTTTTGTAATCATTCCAACTTCATCTAAATTCTTCACATTCTCCACCACCAAAATCGCCGTCATAATTTTGGTAAGCGATGCAATTTGCGTTTGTTTTCTGCCTTCCGCATAATGCAAAATAGTTCCACTATCCGCATCAAGCACTACTGATGCTCCTGACCAAATTTTCACATCAGCATAATTAATTTTTCTTTTTGGAATTATATGAGACGGCGTTTTTTCTTTTAAAGGAAAAAGATCTCGGGAAACAATATTTCCTGCCTCGTTTCGACATGAAGCTGTTTCTTTTTTTTGATTTTCTTCCCCTAAAACTTGACCCTGCACCGCTATATCTTTTATTTCATCTTTAGTTACGATTAAATCGCCGTACATAAATATCGGCACAAAAGGGACTATTAAAATTGCAAAAATAATATTAAGCATTATTGATTTGGAAAATTGTTTTTGGAAATTAGAAAATAGTTCAAGAAACTAGAAATTAGAAAAAAGTTTTTAATTTCAATTTTCCCTTTTCTTATTTCCTAAACTATTTTCTAATTTCTTTTTCACTAATTTCAACTAACAACCACATTTTCTATGCGGGTATCTTTCGATAATGTTTCAAAATCCGGTAATTTAGAAACGCTGTCCAATCCGAGTTTTTTCAAAAAATCGAAAGATATTTTGTACAGATATGATCGATTGTCCGACGGATTGTCCACTTTTTCCAAAAGCCCCCGCATCAAAAGATTTCGCAAAGTGAAAGTACAATTTACTCCGCGAATCGCTTCAATATTAATGCGCGTTATCGGTCCGCGGTACGCTATAATTGAAAGCACTTCTAGCGCCGCCTTGCTCAAATTTTCTTGAATTTCACTTTTCACTAATTCAGAAATAATCTCAGAATTTTCCGGCGCCGTAGCCATTTGAAGACTATCTTCTTTTTGGATAATTATTATCCCGCGATTAGCGCTGTATTCACCTTGCAAAACCATCACAGCATTTTCCACTTCTGAAATTTCTACACCAGTAATTTTTGCAATTCGAGAAATCTTCACCGGCTCTCCACTCATAAACAAAACGCTTTCGATGATTGATTTTATTTTTTCTATTTCCATTTTTATAAATTAATTATTTTTTATACTCAGTTTTATATCTTCAAATAAATCAGTTTGCTCCACTTCGATTAGTCTTTGTTTTATCATTTCCAGCATCGCCAGAAAAGACACAATCACTTCCACCTTATCGGTTGATTTTTCTACCAAACTAGAAAAGGATGACTGAATTCGACTGCGCAAAAAATTCTCCAATTCGTTTATTTTTTCTTCCAATGTCACTACTTCATTAACAATCTCCTCGGAAAGTTTTTCTATGATCGGAATTTCACTTAGGATTGCCAGAAAGTGTTTCTTGAAATCATAAGCATTGAAATCTTCCGGCGGATAGAAAATTGATTTCACAGCGGAAAAACCCTCCCGAGAATAGCAAATTTTCCTACTTTCAGCAATCTTGCCAATCCTAATTGAAATTTCCTTGAATTTTCGATACTCTTCTAATTGTTTTGTGAGATCTTTGATTTCTGCTTCCTCCTCCTCACTGAATTTTAACATCGGCAAAAGCGCCCGAGATTTAATAAGAATTAGTCGTGATGCCACCGACAAAAAATCAGCCAGATGCTCTAGATTGATGCTTTGATTGTCCCGAATATGATCCAAATATTCGCCCGCCACTTGGGACAAGCTCAGCTCCGTGATTTCCAGTTTTTCTTTTTGAATAAGTTCCAAAAGCAAATCCATTGGACCTTCAAATTTGTCGGTTTTTACATTATATATCATGTTTTGTAAGTTATCTCATTACGAAAGTACGAATCTAGCTAAAATACGAATAAATGCAAAAAAGGATTAGTAATTTCGTTAAATTCGTATTTTCGTAAATTATTTCTTTTTACTAAAATTTCCCTTAATTATTTCTTCTTTTTTTATATATTCACTAACGTTTATCAAAAACGACTGAGTATATTCTCCTGATCCGACATATATTTTTTTGTTCTTAAGTAGCAAGCTATCCACAAAAATTTCCATCTTGAGAAGCTCTGCAAATGGCGGAGTCGCTCCAACTTTTCCTGGTAAATTTTTCTTCATCCAAATTTCTTTGGCAAAATCAATTTTTTTAGAATTTTTCAATCCCTGCTTTTTTCTTTGGACATTTATAACTTTCAAAAGTTTTTGTTTGTCGAGATTTTTGTTGCCGGGAATTAGCGCTAAAAGATAATCCTTGTCCGTTCTCATTACCAAAGATTTCACCACAGTTTTCGGGTCAACTTTTTCCGTCTGCGCCTTATCCCAAGCTGTAAAAGTAGTCTTATGGGAAATTATATTAAATTTGTACTTTTTATCCTCTAAATATTTCAATATTTTCTTGGAAATAGCCATAATTTTGGATTTAATTTTACTTGTCTTATAATAACACATCCAGCTATTTTTTCCAAGATTTATCCCTCACCACTTTTTAATTCACGCCAAAGGCGTAAAAATTTAATGATTTAGATATAAACAAATAAAACCTACCCCAATAAGAAAAACAATAGTAAAAAATAAAAAATTAAAAAGTGGTGGGGGATAAAACAAAAATTCAGGAAAATCCTGAATTAATTTATCTAATAGTTCATTTCTGTCTCAACATTTTCCCATATCTTTTTCACTTCTATTATCCGTAAGAAGAAAGGCTGGATAAAGCGCGGAGAGAACGATGAGGCCAGTGAGAATGAAAACGAATTTAATTGGCAAAAAGAGAAAAACAAACGAAGAAAGAATTGTTGCGAAAATATAGGCCATTGGCAAAGATGTTCGAAAAAAATCAATAACATCTACATCCCGACAATCAATTCTTTTGTAGAAATATGAATCTCTGAGAATTTCAATTAATGACGCACCAATTCTAGTGGCGAACAAAATCAAAGACCATCTAACAACACTGCCAGTGCCCATGAAATAAATTAGCATTGTTGAAATTCCCATAATAAGAATAGCAAGAATCAACAATTCTTTTTCTCCCATTTTCTTGTCAGCCAAAAGCCCGGCTGGATATTGAAAAATCACAAAAGGAATGAGCATCACAGTAAAAATCTTCCCAATATCACCCCAAGAAAAACCCAGATCACGAAGATAAATTGGCGTGTAGATAACCATCAAAGCATAGAAAAATTCCAACACAAAAGAAATGTAATATATTCGCATAATATTCTTCCGAGCTAAAGTTTTTTTCAAAATATCCGAAACTTTCAATTTTTGTTCAAATTTTTCATTGACATTACGAAAACCAATCAGCGCAAAAATAAACACAAAAATATTAAAAATCAACGCCAGAACAAAAACTCCGCTAAAATTAATTTTGTCCAAAAAATAAGTCGCAAGAAAAGGACCAAACAAAAATCCGGCATTAAGAATAGTCAGATGCATTCCACGGATTCGGCCCGACATCCGATCAGTAGAAACATCTTCTATGATAAAATCAAGCGCCACCCATTCGATACTACCCAAAATTATGTATAGAATCATCAGAAGTATTCCGCTTTTGGAAGGTTCCATCAGAATTAGCCCGAAAATAACGATAAGTTTGGCCAAAAGAGAGAAATAAAAAACATTAGCTTTGCCTAATGTTCTAACAAATTTATGTAAATTAAGAAGAATAAACAAAAATATTATATAGGAAACAGCATAAAAAATTCCCACATTTTCCGTTCCTATTGCCAACTTAAAGTATGAAGACATTATAAAAATGAGGATCGATTGCGCAAACCCCATCAAAAATGTAACAAAGGTCACCAGCTTTATTTTGCCTTCATCTAATTTTTCTTTGTGTTTTTTCACAAATTTATATTTGTTTTATGGCGCCAACCGCTTCACATCCCGCGGGAAAAGAATCGCTTCTTTGATCGAAGCAATACCAAGAATTTTTTGCACAATTCGCTCTGAACCTAGCCCCCAACCGCCATGAGAGGGCATACCAATTTTGAAAACTTCTAAATAATCCTTGAAATCTTCTGGTTTAAGTCCATGTTTTTTGATATTTGCTACTAACTGTTGATAACTATGAATTCTTTGACTGCCCGTAGCAATTTCCACTCCATTAAAAAGCAAATCGAAACCCTCAGTAAATTGTGGATCATCACTGCTTGGCATAGTGTAGAATGGTTTAGCGCTGGTTGGATAATGAGTGATAAAGATAAAATCACTACAGTGATTTTTCTTGGCCCACTCGCAAATCAATCTTTCCCCTTCCGGATCGATATCAATCCCTTCTGTTTCTTTACCATATTCTTTTTTGAGAATTTCCAAAGCTTCAGTTAGTCTGATTCGCGGAAAATTTTCTTCCGGCACTAAAATTTCACTACCATATTCTGCCAATTCCTTGGAACATTTTTCTTTGACATCTTTTATTATTCTTTTCATCACGCATTGAAGTTCATCCATAATTTCGGAAAAATTTTCGATAAATCCCATTTCTGCGTCCAGTCCAGTATATTCGTTAACGTGTCTAGTAGTGAAATGCGGTTCGGCGCGAAAAACTGTGCCAATTTCAAAAACTCGCTCAAACGCACCGACTCCGGCTTGTTTGTAAAACTGCGGACTTTGTGCCAGAAATGCTTCACGTTTGAAATATTTTATCTTAAAAAAATTTGCTCCGCCTTCCGTGGCAGCTGAAAGAATTTTCGGGGTTTTTATCTCAAGGAATCCTTTTTCTCGCATCACTTCGCCGTATGATCTCAAAATTTGCGAATAAACTTTAAAAATGTCATTAACTTTTTTGTTTCGCAGTGCCAAATTTCGATTATCTAGAAGTGTCACTAGATTAACATCTAAATCTTTCTTGGAAACATCAAATGGCAACTCTTCTTCCACGCGAGAAATAATTTCCATTTTTTCCACTTCCAATTCAACTCGACCCAGAGAGTTTTCACTTTTTTCTTGTCCGCCAGGACGCTCCTTGACCAAGCCTTCTACTGTTATAACATATTCACTACGAACATCTTTTGAAACTTGATACGCTTCTTCCTTGTCTGGAATTACTACCATCTGAATTATCCCCGTTCGATCACGCAGATCGATGAAAATTAACTTGCCATGATCGCGCCTCACATTCACCCAACCGGAAAGTTTCACTTTCTGACCGATGACATTTGGAGTGTCTGAAATTAAAATTCTTTTCATATATATTTCTTACTAATTACGAATTTTTACGAATGTACTAATGCGACTTAAGAATAATTCTTATGCTTTATTAAATTATTCGTAATTCGTACATTTATACAGATTAGTAATTCATAAGAATTACCCTAATATTTCTGAAACTTTTTTAGAAAGTTCACTTGGAATTATTTTAGTTTTAACAAAAAATTCATTTGCTCCCATTTCTCTTACCTTACTTTCCATATGATCTTCAACTGAAGCTGAAAGAACAATAATTGGAATGTTTTTCTTGCTTTCTTCTAGTTTCAATTTTTCGATAATTTCATCCCCTGTCATCGCCGGCATCATCATGTCAATTATAAATAAATCAAAATCCTTAGTGAGTGCTTCTTTAAGCCCCCACGCACCATTATCGGCAGTTTCAACAATAAAACCATCTTGTCTTAGTTTTTCTCCAAACATATCCAAGAATATTGCCTCGTCTTCAATAATAAGAATTCTTTTTTTCCCATTTTCTTCTTTCTTTTCGATGGACTTTTCATTTCCTCCTTGCAATGCTTCATTTTTTTGAATTTCAGTTTCCTGATTTAATCTTCGAGAAATTTCCTTCACCAAGTCAGACGGCGCATATTGCGATTTAATAATAAATCCATTAGCACCCAGTTTCAAAGCCTTGTCTTGGTCTTCTTTTTGACTTAGATTACTAAAAACAAATATTTTCATATTTGGATTATTATTTAATTTTCTGACATTTTCAATTACTTCAAAACCATCCATTTTTGGCATAATAAGATCCAACAGCATCACATCTATTTTTTCTGTTTTGTCCAATTCTACGGCTCTTTCCCCGCTATCAGCCGTCAAAATTTCATATCCGCAGTCACCAAATTTTTTCTGATATATTTCAGAAATCATCGGGTCATCTTCAACAATAAGAATCCTCGTCATAAAATTGTCTTTAAAGGTTTTTATCTTACATTCAAATTATAGCCAAACAAAGAGAAAAAAGCAACCCTTCTGGCTATATCATATTTTTTCTATCTCCTTCATCACTTCTTCAATCACCCAACTTGGCGTAGATGCGCCAGCAGTCACCAAAACCTCCTTGGCTCCTAAAAACCAATCATGTTGAAGTTGACTATAATTTTCAATAAAGTATGTTTTGTTGTTTTTCTCTTTAGAGATCTCAAAAAGTCTAGTTGAATTAGCGCTTTCTTTCGAGCCAATCACAATTACCACATCCATATCCCCCGCTAATTTTGAAATTTCATCTTGTCTATCGTGGGTTGTATAACAAATTGTAGAAATAATTTTAACATCAGGAAATTTTTTCTCAATAAATTTTCCTGCTTCTTCAAAAAAATCTTTGCTTTGCGTTGTTTGAGAAAGAATGATGATTTTTTCGCCTTTTGGAATATTGAGTTTTTCCAAATCTTTTTGATTAGAAACAATAAGCGCTTTTTTCCCGCCCCAAGAATTTATCCCCTCTACTTCTTTGTGACCTTTGTCGCCAATCAGAATTATCGTATAATTTCGCGCCGAAAAAACCTTGGCCAATCGCTGAACCTTGATTACTTTTGGACAAGTCGTGTCCACTATCTCAATCCCTTTTTTCTTAGCTAAAGTAAAAATTTCCGGACCGACACCATGCGCTGTGACTATTATTGTGCCAATTTCACCTTTTTTAGATTTTAAAAAATCTTCCAAGTCAATTCTAGATATGCCTTTTTTGCGAATTTCTTTGACCACATCCGCATTGTGTGCCAAAGAACCCAAAATATAGATTGGTTTTTTAGCCCGTGCAATATCCAACATGCTTATCATCTCATAAGCCCTTCTCACGCCGTCGCAAAAACCGGCAAATTGACTAAGATATATTTTCATAAATAGAATGATACTATAAAACAAGGCCCTTGCCAAGCTGACTCTTTGCCAAAAAATTATTTTGGTAGTATGCTAGAATAGATCTTGAAAAATTATTAACTAAAAAATTATATGTCAAAAAACAAGCCCACAAAAAAAACGGTAGCGGTAATTGGATTAGGATATGTCGGATTACCTCTCGCTATTCTAGCTGCACAAAAAAAATATAGCGTTTACGGAGTTGATTTGGACAAAAAGAAAATTGAAAAAATCAAAAAAAATATCAGTCCTTTTAAAGAAGAGTTTATCGAAGAAAGAAAGAAATTCCTCTCTAAGATAAATGCTTCAACTGATCCGGTTGTTTTGAAAAAAGCGGATATTGTGATCGTTTGTGTACCCACTCCAGTAAATGAAAAATTCTATCCGATTTTTAAACCTCTCATTAATGCTCTTGAGATGATTATAAAAAACAGAAAACCAGAGCAACTTATAATTATTGAATCAACAATTAATCCTGGCGTCTGTGAAGAAGTGCTTATGCCATTATTGCAAAAAGCCAAATTAGTTGATGGCAAAGACTATTTTCTAGCGCATTGTCCGGAGAGAATCAATCCAGGAAAAGACGCAGTAAGTAAGGGATATAACGTGAGCAATATTGCTCGCGTAGTCGGCTCAACTTCCAAAAAAGGATTGGCCTTAGCAAAGAATTTTTATGAATCAATAATTTCTGCTCCGATAAAAGCAATGGGGTCAATCAAAGAAGCTGAGTCTTGCAAAGTAGTGGAAAATTCTTTTCGCGATATCAATATTGCTTTTGTAAACGAATTAGCGAAAAGCTTTGAAAAAATGGATATAGATGTAAAAAATGTAATTGAAGGCGCCGCCACCAAACCATTCGCTTTCATGGCTCATTTTCCTAGTCGTGGTGTAGGCGGACATTGCATCCCCGTTGATCCGTATTATCTAATCGAAAGAGCTAAGGAATCCGGATTTGATCATAAATTTTTGCGTGTTGCCAGAGAAATCAACAATTCTATGCCGGCTTATACTGTAGAATTAATGCATGATTTGCTTAATGAATTAGATCTGGCAATAAAGGGCACAAATGTTGGCATAATGGGACTGTCATATAAAGCTAATGTTGATGATTTACGCGAATCACCAGCGATAAAAATAATTGAAGAATTAGAAAAAAAAGGCGCGCATGTAGTTCGTTTTGATCCATATATTCCGTCAATGTCAGATGCAAAAAACCTCAATGATTTTCTTAAAAAATCTGACGCGATAATTTTTGTCACTAACCATAAAGACTTCTCCAATATCGATCCAAAAACTTTCAAAAAATTCGGCATCCGCGCAATTGTTGACGGCGTAAACTCACTCGACAAAGAAAAAATCAAAAAACTCGGGATAAAATACAAAGGAATCGGCCGAAGATAAAAATATATTTTAGAAATTTAAAAAAGCAATCAAGTTGATTGCTTTTTTAAATTTATAAACCAAACCTAATTTTATTTCTCTGAAATAAAATTATCTACATGCAAAGCATATTCCCCAAATTGATCAATATCTTTTTTGATATCATTAATCATTTTCTCAATATCCATTTTTTCATAATCATGCACTACGATGTTACGCATACCGGCAACTGGAGAAAATTTTTCTACAAACTCCGCAGGAAGAATTTTAGCTTCGCCTAAAATTTGAAATGTTTCCGTTGCATCTTCAGGTGCACGCAAATTCTCTGTTGAGATAAGATGAGTGTTTATATCAATTACGGTGTCAACGATAAGTTGAAAATCTCTTTCCAGCGTTCTCAATTTTGTATAATCCCCCATAATTTTGCCAACTTCCAGCTCCAATATTGGCTCCAACTCTTTCATATAGCCCGCTATTTTGTTTATTTTGTTTTGAATTAATTGTTTATTTGGCATATTGTTTTCTATATTTATTTATAACATTAGAATAAATTATTTCTTGCAATTTAAAAATTGGCTCGGCATCAAAATAGATTCGAGTTGCGGTAGTATAGAAATCAGCATAAGCTCCATTTTCTTCAAAAAAAACTTGGTTGTTTTTTATTATTTCTTTCAAGAGAAAAGGACTTCCGTTTTTCAAATCAATAACTTCAACAGCCGAAAATTTTACCAGCTTGGAAAGCTCATTTGCCAAAGCGCTTCTCTCTTTATAATTTAATTTTTTTTCACCAATATATCCAAAATCAAAATCGCTCATTGGATGAGTTTTTCCGCTAACTTGCGAACCAAAAAGCAACAATAATTGTAAATTGTATTTTTTGGCGATTTCTTCAATTTTATCTTGCCCTATTTTTTCCATATCCCTATCTTACTACAGAAAGAAAAAATCGACAAATAACTACATTAGGCTCTAATTCTCCCTCTCCGCATGCTTTACCGTGTGGAGTTTTGGAAATTACTCCACATGGTCTTTTGGAACTTCCAGAAAGAAAGTTGAACCGAGGTTAGTGCCGGCGGATTTCTATATTGAATACTCCAAAAGTTTATTTTTTAT
The DNA here is from genome assembly GCA_049303905.1 of Candidatus Moraniibacteriota bacterium. Taxonomy (GTDB): domain Bacteria; phylum Patescibacteriota; class Minisyncoccia; order Moranbacterales; family UBA2206; genus UBA2206. The sequence continues at coordinate 990 of JBAQNP010000007.1, read as the reverse complement.
TTTCTCATCTTCGACTTCAAACTCTTTCATAAAGATAACTTTTTCCGAATAATCAATATCTTCAAAATATGAAAGTTGGATACGAAAGTTTTTTTCATCGAATTCCACACCAAAAATTTCCTTAGCTTTTTCAATTATCGAATCAATTGAACCTAATTTTTCCGCAATAAAATATAAGTCCACATAATCTTTCCACTTGGCACGCCTTCCGAGCGCATAAGCTTTCATAGCAGAAAGCGTAACAATGTCCGGCATTGAAATTATTCCATTTAAATCCTCAGAAAATTTTATCGGAAATGGATAGTTGAAAAAAGTGAATTTTATCCCATCCACTATCAGAGTATATTCGTCTTGATTGTCAATCAAAACCGCCTCTATTTTTCCAAATTCCAAGATTTTTTTTCTTATGCTTTGTGTTTTTATTTCTCCCAAGGAGGCCAAATCAAAGTCAATTGATTGCCGATGACCAATTTGAAGAGCGATGGCTGTTCCACCAACCAATCCAAAATCACCAGAAAAGTTTTTGAGGAAATCTAAAAATTCAACTTGTTTTTCTGACAAAATTTCACTGTGCATATTTTTTAAAATAAAGTTCAAAATAGTTTTTTATCTCCGGACGATAGTTATTTCTTTTTCTCGCAGTTCTTTTTTTGAAAATTTCAGCTGTCTTTTTTATACCCAATATTTCAATCAACTCCTGTGTGTCCTTCCAATTCCCCAAATTCAAAACAGCCTCTACAATTGCTTCCTCAGAGAGGCTTTCAAAATCCTGGATATACCAGAATAAATGCGGTCTTTTTTTAGCAAAATTTCTGATTTCCATGCTTCAATTATAGCACAGAATGTCTTATAAATCAAACCTATGTATAAGTCCACCCTACTTTGCACTCTTGAGGTAAATTAAAATTATTAGTTTGCAATGACAGTATGAATTGTATCGGAGAAAGTTTGTTTTTGAAAGCATAGTGTACTCTCTTGGTATTATACCAG
>JBAQNP010000006.1:0-5244 GCA_049303905.1 Candidatus Moraniibacteriota bacterium | reverse complement strand
TGTGCGATGTGTTGCGCGCGTTTATTATATCAAAAACTAACTTTATTTCATATAGCCCAAAATCGCATAGCTGCACATTGTGGCGAAATGGAGTAAGCGTAGCGCGCGACATTTCGACACAACGTTTCGGCATCATCTGAAGTTTTTGTTTTTTATTCCTTAATTATAATCTAAAAGCAAAAGAAAAACAAAAATTTGGGTCGAGGGAAATTGACTTTTCCTTGAGATATAAAAGTGTCAATTTTTCGAGCCAGATATGCCGTGTTAGGCGATGTAATAATTAATTATTCTACCCCGTCATTAATTTAATCGGAGACAGATTTATTGAATACTTTTCAAATTTTCATTTTTGTTTTTCCAAAATGTCATTGCAAGATAAGTGGCAACTATTACATTTATAATTACAAAATAATATCCGCCAATAAAAGCCATGAGAGGCAAAAATGTTCTTGCTAAAAAGGGAAGTAAGATAAAAATCCAAAGCGTAATGACTGCCCATTTTTTATTAAAAAATATCCCAACAGCACTAATTAACAATAAAAAAGCAATTGAAAAAGTAATAATGTACGGGATTGGCTGTGTTGAATCAAATGTTGTTAAAAAGATGGGCACTATTTTGTAAAGCATGTAAACGAATTCAAGCACAAGAATAGTTGAGATGATTTTGTTGATTTTCATAAATGTAAATAAATTTGTCTCTAATTAAATTATTTTTTAATAAAGAGAATAATTAATTATTATTTCGCCTAACGTATCGGCATCATCTGAAGTTTTTGTTTCTTTTCCTTATTATATTACAAAAGCAGAGAAGAAACAAAAATTTGGGCCGAGGGAAATTGACTTTCCTTTGAAATATAAAAGTGTCAATTTTCCGAGCCAGATATGCCGTGTTGTGCGATGTAAATTTTTTATCTCGTGGTTTATTGCATTAATCTTTATGCTTCTGATAGAAAAGTTGATTTTTTATTTTTGGCTCAAAAAAGAGGGGTAAGGGGTGAATTTTTTGAGCCAAAAACACCTCTATGTAATTAACTGGGGATATTGTGCGTAAATTAACCTCCATTTTGTTTCTCGGTCATCTTTGTATTTTGCATCTACAATATCGTCGTAAAGTTCCATGAAATCCATCTGAGAAAAAAGTTCTGACATTGGCAACTCATCGAATTTAGCTTTTCCTCTTTTTATCAACGATTCGATATCTTCTGACGTTATAAAATCTTCATATTCACACTCTTCAGGATTTGTAATAATTTTTGCAATATCATCTTTGGTTTCATATACCCAACTCGAATCTATCTTTCCTTTTTCCATTTGTAAATCAGGAATGTGTAAAGCCATGCGACCATTTTGAATTGCACGTTTTTTAAATTCAGGATTACGAAATTGCGCAAGAACTTCCTTAATAACTTCTTCATATGCCTTAACAATTTTTTCTTTTCGTTCTTCTTGAGATGATTCTTTAGTTTGTTTAACCTCCCCCGTACTTTCAACCGGAGACGCATCATTTTTCTCTGGCCACTCGTTCATAAATTTTGTAAGTGAAGATCCTATTTAAAAAATAAGAAATCCGCTTTTATTAATTATTGTTAATTATTTCAATGTTTTCTGGTAAATCCTTAATAGTTACTTCAACAACATCAAGTGGGACAATTTTTTCTTCACTTCTGCAGTCCATTCCTCTAAAACTGTTTGGCTCAAACTTAGACTTGTCAAGAACATAAACTTTACCTACTTTGCCTTTTGCCCGCGCAATTAACTCTTTATCGGCAATAAAATGCAATTGGTCTCCGTTTATCCCCATTTCATTATCTAAATCTTCTCCATAAATTAATGCTCTAAAAATAGCGCAATCAGCATATGGACTTGCGAAAACTGCTGGCGTGCCGTCCTCTTCCCATTCATCGGTTTCTTCATTATGCCCAGCTGCCTGGCGTGGTTCTAAAATTTCAATGATATTAGGTGAGCCGTGAAAAACATATGTGCCTTCTTTTTCTAAAGCTAAAAGTTTTTCTCTATTTTTGTCAGGCCGTTCAAATTGTTGTCTTTTTTCAAAAGCCATATAAATTAATTCGTTTTTTTCTGCGCCCCCAAAAGCAGAAAAAACACATTGAAACCCCTTTATAAATAAATTAAAAATCAAATTTTCTTCTTTATTCAACGCACCAAACCTCTTATTTCAGTATAGATAAAAAATTTATTTCGTACATCGTTTAAGAATATCCGAAGTCCCGCCCGTTATTTATCGAGCAAAACTTTTAATATTCCAACAACTTTTTTAATAGAACTATTGATTGAATATCACGGCGGGATTTGGGTCAAGAAAATTTTTCTTACCTTTGAAAATATATTTGTGAAAAATTTTGGAGCCGGATATTCTTTGTTATCGGATGTAATAAAAAATTCTTTTCCTTATTATTGAATTCAATCTGGGAAAATTTATCTCAATTTGAACTCGGAACTTGTTTCTTTCGGCTTTTCCTTCCAATTCTTGAGCTCATAATAATTTTGCATATCTTTGGCTTTGTGTGTAAACTTGCCAGATACTTCTAATTCGTCGATATCAACTATAGCATATTGATGGTCGTCAACTTCGATTACTTTCTCCTTCGGAATATGCTCAGTGTCTACTTCATACACAAAGATTTCCTCCTCAGGATCAAACAAATCGGGATTTTCGAAAGTAATCGTTTTATTTTGACCATCAATATTGGTAACGCCCTCAGGCCTTGCCGCACAAGCCAAAGCGAAGCCATAGTCGGGAGTTAAATATATGGCATTAAGCAGTTCATTTTCAGGAACTTCAATATTATCAGCTTTGCCAGCTTGGCTTTTTCTGATGGATGCAAAATTATTTTTTGAGCCGTGATAAAGTTTCATAAATTTTCCTAGATTGAATTTTTAAAAATGCAAAGAAGAATTTTTTATTATTTCCGATAACGTATCGACACATGCGAAGTTGCGCCGTGGATTAATTGATTATTTTGTTAATATCGCTTATTTCTATTATATCACTAAACTTGCCATTTCGTCAGTGCAATTTGGGTTCAAAAATTTTGCAAACCTTAATTTAAGTGTCTAATAACGCAAAATTTTTTAACCGCATGTGCCGTGTTATCTGATGTTGAATTTTAATTTTTATTCTTATTTGTAGAAACCACATTGGTAAATACCGCCATCAGATGTTTTGAAATAATGAGAGCCTCCATATCCAAATGTTTCAAAAATGGTTTTAGCGCCGACGTTTTCTGATATATAAAATTCAGTAAAATCTAATCTTGGTGAATAGTAGTTTTGAAACATTTTTTTTGTGGGAAATTCTAAGTTTATTGTTGAATATTTTTCCTCAACCGGAAGTTGCGCTATCCTACAACCAGCCAGGGGAACCTTATATTTCATTAATTCAATTGTTTTTCCCACAAAAATACCAACTATCAATACGGTAGGAATCGACAATATTAATAATGCTTTTTTTAGTTTATCCATACATGGAAAGAATAAAAATTAAAATTTAATTTCAGATAACGTTTCCGAATATCTGAAGTTGCGCCTGTGTTTATTGGTTAAAGCTTCAAACATTTATCTATTTTGATTATATCACAAGCCTTTACTTTATCAAAGCGCAATTTGGGTGGAGCAAAAGAGAAAATTTGAATATTTTTCCTTAATTTAAGCCCTTTTTTGATTTCTTGAACTCAGTAAAACTGCTATGCTATTGACAAAAATGATATTTTCTGCTATGATTATTAATCATCAGATACTGGTGATCCCATAGCGAGGGTTTCGCAAAATAATAGCACATTTCACAAGGAGGTTTACCATGGACGAAATTAGAAAAGGACAAATTGCATTACTTTACCTCAAGAACAAAATCCGCGAAGAAGGTGTAAGGTTGACGCCAAATATGAAGCGTCAGGTCGGCAACACCGCCAAGGCAATTGGAATTTCTGTCGAAGAAGCTATGGAATTTACGGAGATTTTAGTTCGTGAATTAGTGGAAGAAACTTTCCCTAAGGAAAAGATTAGTGACGCCTTGAAAAAAATGAAGGATTCTATAGAGAAAGCGAAGAGGGAAGTTTTTGAATAGTGATTAATAATCAATCAATTGGACGACAGGGTGAACTCATTGAGTTCCTAAACGGGTAATTGCACCTCTCTCTAAAATATTAGAGAAGCTGGACAGGATAAGAACCGTTCCCCTCGTTCCACTGGAACACTACGGCCGCATCATTCTAACGAGTGTTGCGGCTTTTCTATTTTCAAAAAATCAAAAAAGGGCTATTAAAAAATAAAGAAATATTCAAATTTTCTCTTTTGTGGAACCAGATATTCGGTGTTAGACGATGTTTTGCCGACGGATAAAAATAATTTTTGAAAAACCTACCGACCTTCTTATTTGCACAAAACTTTTTTAACTTACATTACAAAGGCAAAATTTTGTCTAACGTTTAAGAATATCTGAAGTCCTGCACTTTGGTTTATATGCACAAACCCTAATATTTTTATCTTATTTATTAATATCATTATACTCTAAATCACAGCAAAACGGAAAAGTGCGGGATTTGGGAGAGAAAAATTTGCCCTCCTTTTAATTTTAATTGCGACAAATTTTTTGAGCCAGATATTCTTTGTTATCGGATGTTTAGATGTCGAATCTATCATTGTGGCCAATTTGACCAATTTTTTATTGCATATTCTAAAAAAATATTCTTATCTTTTTTGGTTATTTTAAAGCAGATCTTATCACCAGCATCGCAAGAAGTAGAAGACAAGCAACTTTCATTATTTAATAATACCCTTATAACTGCTGTTGTGTTTTTCAATTCACTACATGACTCTCCTAAATAAATTTCACTATATCTTAAATCAATAGAGTCATCCGCATTAATATTTTCTAGTTTCATTTCATATCTTCCTAAATAAAGCGTTTGGCCAATCATTGCTTGATTGATTGGTTTCGTTATATATTCTATTTTTGATTCATCTGCTAATTTAATAGATCTTGATTTATAATTTGCATATCCAAATAATATTAGAGATGCTACCAATAGTAAACCAAAAAAGATAAAAATGTTTTTTGCTTTCATAAATTTAATAGACTTTAGACATCTAAATTTCCGATAATGTGCAGCTATGCGATGTCCCGATGTAGCGTAGCGGAATCGGGATTTGGGCGCCAGCCGTATAGCGCGAGTTGTGCGATGTGTTGCGCGCGTTTATTATATCAAAAACTAACTTTATTTCATA
>JBAQNP010000005.1:0-126108 GCA_049303905.1 Candidatus Moraniibacteriota bacterium | reverse complement strand
CTGGTATAATACCAAGAGAGTACACTATGCTTTCAAAAACAAACTTTCTCCGATACAATTCATACTGTCATTGCAAACTAATAATTTTAATTTACCTCAAGAGTGCAAAGTAGGGTGGACTTATACAAAAATTTGACACAATCATAATTCTAAACTACAATAACTTTACGGTTAATTATTAAGAAAAGTGAATAGGGGATGGTTTAATCCCTATTTATACACAGCTTAGGTTGTGAATAAAGTCTTAATAATTTCCTTCAATTGAGGGAATTTTTGTTTTTACGAATAATTTACTAAAGTACGAATCTAGCTAAATTACGAATAAAGGCATTAAGGATTAGTATTTTCGTTTAATTCGTATTTTCGTAAATCTAAAGCATTTTAATAATAATTAACGCGATTTTGATGCTTATTCGCGAAAAAATTACATTTTGTGCATTCTTTCGTAGATTCGCATTAAATTCGTAGTTTCGCATCGGTACTATGTCAGACATCCTAGACAATTTAGCAAAAGAAGTAGATAAGATTTCCGAAGAAGTAAGCCCTAAAACACCAAAAAAGAAGAAAGAAGCGGAAATAGTAGAAATAGCTGAAGATAATTCACCAATGAATCTCTTGTTTTCCAAGGGAAATTTTCGTTTTCCTCAAGTTGGCGACACAATTGACGGAAAAGTGATTTATGTGTCTTCCAACGAAATTTACCTTGATTTACCACCTTTTGGAACAGGTATAGTTTTGGGAAAAGAAATCAAGGACGGTCTTGGAAGTGGAAAACTCAAAATTGACGATGTTGTTAATGCGACTATAATCGACATGGAGAATGAAGATGGTTATATTGAGCTGTCCATTCGTGAAGCTTCTTGTGAAAAAGCTTGGGATGATCTAGAAAGCAAGAAAGATACTCAAGAAAAAGTTCATATTAAGGTTTTAAGCGCTAATAAGGGTGGGCTTCTGATAGAAGTCAACAGCATTTCCGGATTTTTGCCTGTTTCTCAACTTTCCAGCAAAAATTATCCTCGAGTTGAAGATGGCGACAAGAACAAAATCTTAAATTTGCTCAAAAAATTAGTGGGTCAAGAATTGGAAGTACGCATAATTGACGCTGATCGTGAAACCCAAAAACTTATCGTCAGTGAAAAAGCCGCCCAAAGCGAAAAAGATATGGAAGTTATCTCCGCTTTGAATGTTGGTGACACAGTATCTGGAGAAATCAGTGGAGTGGTCAATTTCGGTGCTTTTGTGAAATTCTCGATAAAAGAAAATGACTCTGAACGAAAACTCGAAGGATTGGTACACATTTCAGAACTTGCTTGGCAACTAATTGAAGATCCTCGCACAATTGTGAAGGTTGGCGACAAAGTAAGCGCCAAGATAATCGGAATTGATGGCGACAAAATTTCTCTTTCTATTCGCGCTCTCCAAGAAGATCCTTGGTCTGAAATTGCCGCTAAATACAAAAAAGGCGACATCGTTTCCGGCACAGTCAACAAAATCAATCACTTCGGAGCCTTTGTATATCTCGACAAAGATATTCATGGTTTGGCTCACATCAGTGAAATGTCTGAAGCCTACCCAGGAAAAACTTTGGGCGAACTTATCAAGGCCAATGAAAAATATAATTGGGAAATTCTTTCTATCGAACCAAAAGAACATCGCATGGGGCTAGTGCTTGCTAAAGATAAGAAAAAGAAAAAAGAAGACAAGGAAGAAAAAGTTGAGGAAAAGGTTGAAGAAAAAGAAGTGAAGAAAGAGAAGAAAGAAAAAAAGGAGAAAGCAGAAAAGAAAGAAAAGGTGGTTAAGGAGAAAAAAGAAGTTAAGAGTAAAACTAAGAAGAAAGAAGAAAAATAAATCCAAATGATTATTTCTTTTAATGGCGATCATGGTTCCGGGAAAAGTACCATTGCCAAAATGATAGCAAAAAAAATAAACTACCCGCGATACTACATGGGACAGATTTTCCGTGATTTAGCAGAGAAAGAGGGATTGAATTTAGCAGAATTTCAATCTTTATGTGAAAAAGATCCTTCGGCTGATAAAAAAGTAGATACTTATTTAGTTGACCTCTCTAAGAAGGAAAAAGATTTTATAGTAGAAAGTCGAACTGCTTGGCATTTTATCCCAAACTCTCTTAAAATTTATTTAAAAGTAAGCGAGAAAGAAGGTGCTAAAAGAATCTTTAATGAAATAGAAAAAAGTAGTGCCAGAAGCAAGGAGGATAAAAATCTTAATTCTATAGATAATATAATTATCAGTGAAAGAAATAGAAAAGAAAATAATGATAGACGCTATCAAAAATATTATGGAATAAAAATTCATAATGATAGCAATTATGACTTTATATTAGATACCACCAATCTTTCTGTAGAAAAAGTTTTTGAAAAGACAATGGAATTTATTCAATCAAAAATGAATGCCTAACTTAACCAAAAAAGTTCAGAATGTAATCTTTCAGAATAATCTTTTTAACCGCGAGGCGAAAATAATCCTAGCGGTTTCCGGTGGGCCGGATAGCGTCTGCTTGCTTGATGTTTTTTCACGTCTGCAAAAAAAATATTCCTTGGAACTAATCATCGCCCATGTCAATTATAATTTGCGCGGTAAGGACAGTATGGGGGACGAAAAATTCGTGCAAGATTTGGCGACAAAATATAATCTGGAAATTTTTGCGCAAAGCATCGAAATCCCCAAGAAAAATATTTCTGAAAATTATCTACGCAACATTCGTTATGATTTTTTTGAGAAACTTCGCGTCGATTATGATTTCGATTTTGTGGCTGTGGCACACAACGCTGACGACCAAGTGGAAACATTTCTTATGCGCATCCTTCGAGGCAGTGGAATGTCAGGACTCACAGCTATGAAATTCAAAAATGAAAAAATAATTCGGCCATTGCTTTCCGTTAGTCGAAAAGAAATTTTAGAGTATTTGCAAGAGAGAAATTTGACCTATATGACAGATAAGACGAATGCACAAAACTTATATCTGCGAAACAAAATCCGAAACAAACTCATCCCGAGTTTAGAAAAAGATTTCAACCCAAAGATCAAAGAAACTATTTTTGATTCTTTGGTTTCTATTTCTGAGGATTCGGAATATCTCGAAAAAACTGCTTTGAAAAATTCAAACAGCTTAGAGATTAAAAAACTAGAAAAATTACATCCGGCAATTTTGCGCAGGGTCTTAAGAAATAATATAAAAGATACAAAGGGAGACTTGAAAAATATCAGTACCAATAATATCGAAGAAATCATAAAAATCATAAAAAGCACGAAAAACAAGACTCAGATTGTAATACTCCCGGGATTGAAAATTACCAAGAAAAATGATAAGCTACAAATATCATGCAACATATAGCATGAAATATGAAACAATAACTTAATAAGTAATTACTACGTTTTTATATAATTCGTACATTAGTATATTTGTATAGATTCGTAATTCGCCAGCCTCGACTCGCGGAAACGACCGCTCGTCGACGCGAGGCAGGTAAAAATATTATGCAGAAACTATTCAAAAACATCGGTGTTGTTATTATAATATTCCTTTTTATCTCTGGAATCATGGTTCTTTATGGCAATCCAACCAAAAAACCAGCGTCAGTTTCACTTTCAACTCTTGCTCAACAAGTTAATGAAGGAAAAATTAAGGAGATAAAGGTTAGTTCTAATAATTTGGATATAACCCTAAATGACGGCTCTACTGAAAAATCAACCAAAGAAACCAGCGCGGGAATAGTGGAAACTCTCAAGAATTATGGTGTAGACAGTGAAAAAATTCAAAGTGTGAGTATTAATATTCAAGGAGAATCAGGTGTGAGTTTTTGGCTAGGTTCAATTATCCCTTTTCTTTTACCCTTTCTTCTTGTTGGCGCTTTTATTTGGTATATGCTGAGACAAGCCCAAAGAGGTAATAATCAAGCGATGTCTTTTGGTAGTTCGCGAGCCCGAATGATTGATCCAAAAAACAAAAATCAGAAAGTGACTTTCAAAAGTGTTGCTGGATCAAAGGAAGCTAAGGAAGAATTATATGAAATTGTAGAATTTTTGAAAAATCCGAAGAAATTTTTGGATTTAGGGGCGAAAATTCCCAAAGGTGTTCTTTTACTTGGTTCCCCAGGAACTGGGAAAACTTTGATTTCCAAGGCAGTAGCCGGAGAAGCTAATGTACCATTTTTCAATATTAGTGGTTCAGAATTCGTGGAAATGTTTGTGGGAGTAGGTGCAAGCCGAGTGCGGGATCTTTTCAAACAAGCCAAGAAAAATGCCCCGGCAATCATTTTTATCGATGAAATCGATGCTGTAGGACGTCATCGTGGCGCCGGACTTGGTGGTGGGCATGATGAAAGAGAGCAAACATTGAATCAAATCTTGGTAGAAATGGATGGTTTTGACACTAACACTAATGTAATTATCATTGCAGCCACCAACCGACCAGACGTACTTGACCCAGCCCTTCTTCGCCCAGGACGTTTTGATCGCCGAGTGACAATGGATTTGCCAGATATCGCTGAACGCGAAGAAATCTTGAAGTTGCATTCCAAAAACAAACCTCTCACAAAAGACGCTGACCTTCGACAAATTGCCCAAAGAACTCCCGGCTTTTCTGGCGCTGATCTTTCCAATCTTTTGAATGAAGGCGCTATTTTGGCCGCCAGAAGAAACAGAAAAACAATTTCAATGGATGAGCTCACTGAGTCAATCGAAAAAGTAATCTTAGGGCCAGAAAGAAGAAGCCGTCGAATTGATGAAGAAGAAAAGAAAATTATCGCCTATCATGAAGCAGGACACGCGATTTTGGGCGCTACGCTCAAAAATGCTGATCCAGTGCAAAAAATTTCTATCATCTCTCGAGGCAATGCCGGTGGATATACTTTCAGCACTCCAGAAAAAGATAAGACCTTACATTCGAGAAATTATTTCATCGACGAGCTCTCAGTTCTACTTGGAGGATATGTGAGTGAAAAATTGACTTTTGGTGATGTGACCACAGGAGCTTCCAATGATTTGGAAAGAGCTACTAATATGTCACGAAGTTTAGTCACTCGATATGGCATGAGCGAACTTGGACCGCGAACCTTTGGACACAAACAAGAAATGGTTTTTCTTGGCAAAGAAATGCATGAAGAAAAAAATTACTCAGAAAAAACTGCCGAGGAAATTGATCGACAAGTTTCAAGTTTTATCGAAAATGCCTACAAGGTAGCGGAAAATATTTTGCAAGATAAAAAAGAACTATTAGAAAAACTTTCCACTACTCTTTTAGAAAAAGAAACTATTGAACAAATTGAATTTAATGAAATTATGGGAATAGTTCCGAAAGTAGAAAAGAAAGAAGTAAGTGAAAAAGAAAATGGAAATTAGTTTAAGAAAATAGATAATAGAAAAAAGAAAAATGTTTATTCTATTTTCCTATTTCAAATTTCCTGAACCATTTTCTAATTTCTAATAACTATTCTCTAAAAAAATATGTCCAAAATAAATTATCTCGAAATAATCAAAAAAGCTTGGGCAATTACTTGGAAAAACAGGTATTTATGGTGGTTTGGTTTTTTTGTTGTTTTGGGTGGTGGAGGAAGTATGAATTATTTCTTTAATTCAGGAGAAGACAAAAAACTTGATCCAGCACAAAATGAAAAGATTCTGGAATTCTTTTCGCAAAACATCCACTGGATTATAGCACTCGCAACTATAGTCTTTTTGCTTTTGATTATTTTTTTCATCCTAAACACACTTGGCCGAGGCGCGCTTATTGCATCTATCGAAAAAAATATTAAAGGACAAGTTTCCAATTTTAAATCCGGTTGGAAGGATGGCAAGAAAAATTTCTGGAAAATATTTATTATCGATTTTTCACTTGGATTATTCATTCTTCTTACCCTACTAATTCTTATCGCTCCAGTGGCTGTTTTGTTTTTTAACAAAAATTATATCATCGGTGGAATCTTGACTTTTCTGGCAATCTTAATTTTCATCCCAATTGCAATTCTTTCAAGCTATCTTAAAAATTATGGCTACCTTTATTGCATCCTTGGAAAACTTCGCTTCTGGCCAGCGATTGAAAGCGCCTATAATCTTTTTGCCAAAAATTTTTGGGCGAGTATTATTTTGAGTTTGATTTTTATCCCACTCGGAATTGTTCTTATGCTTGTTATCTTAGCTATCATACCATTTCTACTTCTTGTTTTTCTTATCCTTGGCATAATTAGCTATCTTACTTTGGGAAAAATTACCGCCATCATTATCAGTGCGATTGGATTGGTCATTTTCTTTCTTTATGCTATTTTTGCCAAAAGTATATATGAGGTTTTTTCTCAGGCTATCTGGATTCTTTTTTTCCACGAAATTGCAACACCAAAAATTCCTGAGGCCATCATTGAAGTTGAAGAAAAAACCGAACCCATCATAAAACCAATGCCGGTGATTGAAGCGAGGAAGGAGAATTAATCTTCGATTGTCATCCTGAACTCGTTTCAGGATCTCTAACGATTAAGATGCTGAAACAAGTTCAGCATGACAAAATTATATTATTCCAGAAATCTAAAACCGCCCCGAGATTTAATCAGGGCGGTTTTTTTGTGGGACCAGAAGGATTCGAACCTTCGACCAAGCGGTTATGCATCTCACTATTGCTTTCGCAACTTCTTTCGAATTTGTAAGCTGGACTATCCCTTCATCCCAAATACTCGGGATGTCTGCCATCTAGTCTCTACACCTTTCCCGACTTAGCGTCGGGACTTGGCTCGGGATTGTCATTTTTTTATATAAAATAAAAACTTAAGATTTCCCCGAATTTGACAGAATTCATTTGAAAATTACTTCTCAAACAGCCCTGTTGCAATTATTCATTTTGTGTTATAATTAGATTATGAATAAAATCATAACCTGCGTAGTTTGTAATCACCCTCTTGGGGGCAGACAAACACGTTATTGTTCTCCCACTTGCAAAAATAGCGTCAACCAATCCTATCATCTTCAACAAGCCCGAGGCTGGAAGAGAAAGATTAGTTGTGTGAAAAAACTTGGAGGATGTTGCTGTGTCTGCGGGTATAAAAAAAATTATGCCGCCTTGACTTTTCATCACAAAAATCCAAAAGAAAAACATTTCCAGCTTGATATCAGATCCCTGTCAAATCGCAAACTTTCCTGGATTGATACCGAACTTAAAAAGTGCATCCTTGTTTGCAACAATTGTCATGCCGAACTCCATCATCCAAAACACAGTTTAGAATTATTTACTTGAGCCGCGCGCTCTACCACTGAGCTATGGTCCCATTATCTTTTTAAATGTACTTTCTCGACTCTTTAACTCTATCATATTTCTTATGCTGTGGGTATTACTGGACTCGAACCAGTGACCTCCACAATGTCAATGTGACGCTCTAACCAGCTGAGCTAAACACCCGCATAACATCTCTAATACTATTTCAAAAAAGCAGATTGGTCAATCTTTTTTCCTTCTTCTGGCATGGAAGGCCTGATGGACCTCTTTGAGATGGGGATTGGTAACATGAGTATAAATTTGAGTAGTATTGATCGAAGCATGGCCAAGCATTGCTTGAACAGAGCGAATATCCGCTCCATTCATCAAAAGATCCGTAGCAAAAGAATGACGCAAGGTATGCGGATGGACATCTTTTACGATTCCGGCCTTTAGAGCATAGTATTTCACAATTCGCTGAATAGAACGCGGAGTGAGGCGGAGATTATTATCATCCTTGATAGAGACGAGGCACTGCCTCGTCTCTACAGCGGATTTATTTTTTTTCTTAAATTTCGCCAAACCTTTCACATCTCGCACAAATAAAGCTGGATCAATATCTTCCCTTTTCTTGAGATATTCTCGAAGAGACGCCGAAGCTGTGTCTGAGATAAAAACTACCCGAATCTTATTGCCTTTGCCTCGCACACTTAATTCTCCACTTTTCAGATTCAATTTATCCCGATTAATGCTAGTTAATTCCGAAACCCGAAGTCCAGCTGAGAAAAGCAATTCCATAATGGCTCGATCACGCAAAGATTTGAAGCTTACCCCACCAGCTGACTCCAAAATCCTCTCCACTTCGCTATTTTCCAAGAAATCCACCTCTCGCTCTGGCGTTTTTCCAATTTCTACCTTTTCCGCCTGCAAAGTTTTGACGTCTCTCTTGGCTAGATACTTTAAAAAACATCGAATAGCAATAATGTAATAATTTTGCGTGATTCTCTTGATATTTTGGCCTTTTTCATTTTGAAATCGATTAAGATAGAGGCGAAAACTTCGGATTAGATCATCATTAATACCCTTTGGATCACTAATTTTTGCCCAAACTAAGAATTTTTCCAAATAACGATCATAATTTTCAATCGTTTTAGGTGAACGCTGTTTTTCCACTTCCAAATATTCCAAAAATTGAGTTTTATAATCTCTAATATTCATATTATGCGACATTAATTAATTTCATTATACCTCATAATTTACGTTTGACAAAAAGTCGTTAACAAGCTATACTGTTTTAGAAGTAAATATTAGGGTTTTAGAAGAGAAAGATGCCTTTTTATAAGGCTTTTTCAAATCAAAACCACAAGAAAGACCAACCCTATTAGTAAACTAATAGAAGCAGTTAGAAAACTTCATATTCGAGAAAATCTACAACTTATAAGAAACCAGGTTCATATCAAACAGAAAATTGTCGCAACCTTTATCAAGGAACATCAAACTATAAAGGGTCTGCATCTGTTTCGAAACTATTCAGCTTTTGCCGTTGTTGTTTCGAGCGCTTTCTTGGTTTCGGCTACTAATCTAGCCGCAGGACGTGAGTCCAGTGGTTTTTTGTTTGGCTATTTTGGCGAAAATGAAAACTACGAAAATCCCTTAAAAGACACGATGTTCTTGAAAACTGCAGAAAAAAACAGTGCGACTCTGGCCGGACTATCCAAAGCTAAAACATTGCCTGATCCTAAAAATGCCCGCTTAGAACGCGAAGATGAATCAATGATAATTCAAGGACAAGCCCTAGTTGCTGGTAATAGCCCTATCAAAAAAGATCCGGAAGAAGATGGTGGTGTTATTATTTATGAAGTGAAAGAAGGGGATACTGTCGGCGCAATTGCTGCAGCTAATCATATTTCCATTAACACTATTTTATGGTCTAATGAGTTGGATAATGTCGATTCTATAAAACCAGGCGACAAAATCTTTATTTTGCCAGTATCTGGTCTTAACCATAAAGTCAAAAGTGGAGAAACAATTGATAATATCGCCTCAAAATATAAAGCGGATAAAAATAAGATTATTTCTTTCAATAATCTACCCGCCAATGGAGATTTAGAAGTTGGTCAAGAAATTACTATTCCTGACGGGCAAAAAGAAGTTCCGCGTCCTACTCCTTCTGTTTCCAGTCCGCTCAATATTGCTGAGCGTCCTTATGAATCATTCTCTGCTGGAAAAAAACTTGATGGCAAAGCTGGAACAGGACATCGATTCCCTTATGGCTATTGTACTTGGTATGTCGCACAAAAAAGATATGTCCCATGGGGCGGAAACGCTGGTACTTGGCTATACCATGCTAAAGCCGCGGGTTATTCTACAGGAAGATCTCCACGCGTTGGAGCAATTATGGTGACTTCCGAATCTTGGTGGGGACATGTAGCAATCGTTGAAAAAGTTTCCGGCAATTCTATTACTGTTTCCGAAATGAATTATGTTAAATTTGCCAAGAAAAGTACCCGAACTTTGGATTCAAAATCTAGGGTGATTAAAGGATTCATATACTAAGTGGAAAGTAGGAAGTAGGAAGTAGGAAGTAGGAAGTAGTAAGCAAAATACACAAATTAAAAAATCCCCGAGGGGGGATTTTTTAATTACTTTATACATTATACTTTCTACATTCTACTTTTTTTATATTTTTTCTAAGTGTGCGATTGAAGTAGAAAGTTTTTTGAGTCCCGCCTTGGAAAAGGCGACGGTGATTATGTCGCCTTGACTCGCAACAATCAAGCCATCACCAAAAACCTCATGTCGCACCCGATCACCGTCCTTAAAACATGAAGCATGAAGCATGAAGCATGAAGCATTTTTTTCCGAACCTTGCCTAATCTTATCACTTTGTTTTTTGTTACATGTTTCATGCTTCATGTTATATGACTCAAGTAGATGCTCCGGCACATCTTCCAAAAATCTTGAAGAAGCATTAATCTGTGTGGAACCAAAAATATTTCGCATACGAGTAAAAAGCAAATAGACTTTTTCCATAGCGCGCGTGATTCCCACATACATCAGGCGTCTCTCTTCTTCCATTTCAGAGTCGCTAAGCATACTTCTGGAATGTGGCAAAATCCCTTCTTCGAGCCCAGCAATAAAAACAATTTTAAATTCTAAACCTTTAGCACTGTGAAGTGTCATAAGATGTACCGCATCAACAGCTTGATCAATATTATCCGTGTCAGAAACCAAAGCTACTTCTTCTAAAAATAATTTCAAACTTTCCATTGGTTCATACTCGTCATATTTCTTTGCAACAGTGAGAAGCTCTCTAACATTTTCATTTCTCATTTCTCCCTCTTCAGTTCCGTCCATAAGAAATCTTTCATACCCCGATTCACTATAAATTTTTTGGATAAAATCAGTAAGAGATAATTTTTCTTTGAGCTCTGACATTCTCTGAATGAATTCGCAAAATTTCACAATTGCATCCAGTCTTGTATCTTGTATCTTGTATTTTGTATCTTGCAACTGTTTAATTTTAATCCCTGCATCTATTAAATTATTTTCATCTAATCGAGCTATTTTTATCCACTTGCTCAGTGTTACATCGCCTATCCCTCGCTTCGGTTCATTAATAATTCGTTCCAGCGAAGTTTCATCATTAAAATTATTAATCACTCGCAGATATGCAATCACATCTTTAATTTCTTTTCTTTGGTAGAATTTTACCCCGCCAATAATTCGGTACGGAATAGAATTTCGAAGCATCGCTTCTTCAATCATTCGAGACTGCGCATTGGTTCGATAGAGAACTACAAAATCGGAAAATCTGTATTTGTCATTCCGGACTTGATCCGGAATCTCCTCATTAGATTTTGAAACAAGTTCAGGATGACATATTTTTTTTATCTCATCCACAATAAACTGTGCTTCTTCTTTTTCATCTTCTGCTTCAAAACTAGAAAGAAGATGCCCGCTTTGATTATCCGTCCAAATTTTTTTGTCCTTGCGATTAATGTTTTTTGAAATCACACCATAAGCCGCGTCTAAAATATTTTGCGTCGAGCGATAATTCTGCTCCAACTTAATCACGCGCGCCTGCGGATAATCTTTTTCAAAATCTAAAATATTTTGAATATTGGCTCCTCGCCATCCATAAATTGAATTATGCACCACAAAATTATTTGCAATATAATTATGCACATTTGCTACATCTAAATCATAAACCGGACCAGCATATTTTATTTTTTCAACTTTTTCTATCTCCTCTTCAATAATTTTTCCTTTTTCTAAAATAGGCACGAGCATTGTTTCTCTGATATGTCCCGCCGGTTGAAAATAAAATCTTTTGCCTCCCGCTAAGAGCGCTCTTTTGGTGACCACTATATTAGGAATAATTTTTATAATTTTATTTAGAACCTTTTCCATTTCCTCATATTTTCTGCTAGAAATTTCCAATCGCCAATCATTCTTCTTTCCTTTTCTCGTTTTGAAACCAGCTAACTCTAGTATTTTTTTAGTCTCTTTGTCATTCGAATTAATGCTTATCCTGTGTCTTCCCCAATTGCTAATTGAAATTCCTTTTCTGCGATCGCTAAATAAAGTAAAGTTAACAGAAACTCTTTTTATTCCACTTCTTATGGTTGATTGCGGAATATGATGAGGATAATCAAAATTTAAATTAAAATCTAAAAATATTTTCTTAACTCTTTCTAAGGTATTAATATTTTTATACAAATCATCCAAATATTTTTGCTCAAATTTCATTTTTCTTCCACTGCCCGCAATAAAAACCAACGTCGGAATACCATAAAAAAATCCAAGATATTGCTCCCAGTATTGCGCTTGGGTTTTTGTCTGGCAAATTTTCAAAATCCACATCCTGTCTGCTCGTTCTTGATTAGCCCTGACATTTAATCCCGCATTAAGTCCATTTGATTTAACTATCCTAATTCCCTTTACCATTCCAATACGATATCCTATCTCTTTTTTATACATTAAATATACATAGAATATATTTGCGCTTAAAGATAATTTAGAAAAAAGAATATGGTTAGGTGTAGCCATTAAACTTTTACCTGATTTTGTCGTGATTTTTATTAGCTCTCCCTTGAATTTAGATTTTTTATTTCTTTCTATCGATTGAGGGCAAATCTCACCTTGCCCTGAAGCTGACATAATTGCATCTCCTTTTCTTATTTTCTCAATATTTTTGGTTTTTTTGTCATCCACTGATATTTTTATTCCCCTCGGAAAACATTGCCAATCATCACCCACCACACACAAATTTTTATATTTTTCCGACAACAATTTTACCAACAAATATTGCGCGCGGTTAGTATCTTGATATTCGTCTACCATAATATACTGAAAAAAATTCTGATACTTTTCCAAAACTTCTGGAAACTTTTGGAAAAGCTTCACTATAATCATCAAGATATCATCAAAATCCAAAGCACCTTGATCTTTCAATTTTTTTTGATAGTTCAGATAAATCTTGGCCACCATCTCTTCAAAATATCCACCCACTCCTGCTAAAAATTCCTCCGCACTCTTGAGTTCATTTTTCGCATTGGAAATTGCGCCAAGAATTGCTTTTGGTTTGAATTGATCGGTGTTAATTTCCATTTCTTTCATCACTTTTTTCATGAGAGCCAGCTGATCTTGATCATCAAAAATATTAAAAGAGCTTTTATATCCCATCTTCTCAATCTCATGACGCAAAATCCTCACGCAGATAGAATGAAAAGTTCCGACTGTTGGCATATCATATTGGCTACCCTCTCCTTTATAAGGAGAGGGGCTGGGGGTGAGGTCATTCGCATCATTCGCATCAATTCGCGTATTTGCACTAAGTAATTCCCTAATCCTTTCCTTCATCTCTCCCGCCGCTTTATTAGTAAAAGTCACCGCCAAAATTCTTCGAGGACTAATCTTTTTTTCACAAATCAAATACGCCACCCTGTGTGTTAGTGCGCGCGTTTTCCCCGATCCTGCCCCCGCAATAATGAGAACCGGCCCTTCCGTCGTCGTCACCGCCTCTCTTTGCGGAGCATTAAGTTTTTCCAATATTTCATGCATAATAATCTCATCTTACCACACTAGGAACTTTGTCGCCAAAAACTTGCCAATTATGCCCTGTTCTGCTATTCTGCTTTAAACTAAAACAAATAAAAAAACATTCAATAATAAGGGGGCGACCTATGTTATTTGACAATTTATATCAGATTTTTTTCGGAAAAAAACCGGATTTCGAAGTCAAGGAAATTCAAGCAAGTTTGAATTTTTGGATTTTCTACTTTTATTTCTGTTTTTTCACTTTTCAGTCTCCGAAATTCAGAGTATATAAGTTGGAAGATTTCAATCCAATAAAAAATACCCGTAAATTTCGGACTATCCACAATCCAAACCTCACTATGCGCTTAATTCATCGCGCATTTGTTCGAAATGTTCTGAGAAGTAAAGAATTGATAAACGAGCTTCCAGTTGGCCTTCGTTTTGCCACCGGTGGAATCACCGGCTGGAGTCCACTGAGAAATGTAGAAAAGCATAAGAACGGAAGATATTTTTATCTCCTCGATATTCATAGCTTCTATAATAACATTGACGGAGATAGACTACTGGATATTCTCTGTATGACAACTTGGGAAAATAGAAAAAAACTCTCCAAATTCTTGAAAAAATATTGCTTCTTGAAGTCTGGCACGGGACTAAAAACCGGCGCGCCAGCTTCAGTAGATCTAGCAAACATCTTTGCGGCGTATTTATTAGATGCGCCATTAGCGGAGATTTGTGAAAAAAATGATCTTCGTTTTACCAGATTTCTTGATGATTTGGCTTTTTCTTCTTTGAAGCCAATCGGAAAAAGAGTGCGAAAAAAAATTCGCCAAGTAATTATTGATGCCGGACTGCAAATCAGTCACAAAAAATCAGCCGTAATTGATTTGGCAGAGAAACGCCAGATTATAATCACCGGCGTGGGATTGAAATTTAGAGGAGAAACTTTTTTGCCCAGAAATTATCTCAGGAAAATTAATGGGGCAATACATCTTTATGAAAAAGGTCTCATACCTTTTGAAATCATTCAAGGTATGATGGGAGCTTTTTTCTCAGTGACGCGAAAAAGAAGTCCTTATGCCTTCCGTCACAAATCAGAAAGTGAAGTTGTCCTGAAATTTAGAGAAATGCGGAAACTTCACAAATAAATAAACTCTGCTAAGATTAAAACATCAGAAGCTTAGAGGGCTTTATTGGGAGATTGATTGGGAAGGTATGAAATTTTATACCTTTTTCAGTCCAGCAGTAAGAAACATCTGCGTCATTCAAATGGCGTAGAGGGAATTTCCGGAAACCGAAAGTTTCGTCAGGGAATGTCCCATATCGCCTAGCATTTTTCTTCCCCTTGAAGATCTTTGCGAACGTTTTTTTTGAGTATCTTCGCGTGTTTCACATATCTTTACCGATATCGGCGACTCGAGAGGATTTAAAATTAAAGCGCGGCAATGAAAGACCCAAATCTCCCCTTGTCGTTGAGACAACCCTCTAAGCTTTCTGGGGAAACAACCAGCCAAACGGCTGAAGACATACAAGGGCATCTAAATTTCTAAAATTTAGATGCCCTTCTTCTTTTTTATTTCAATATTCCAAAAATTTGCCAAAACTTAAATTATATTGTAATATTGATATATAATAATTCTAACTAGCCGACACTGGTTTTTCGAGGGGGAAGTTCTCGCAACGAGTGTTTGGCCGAAAAAACTATGGCTCTAAGCGCCAAACAAAAGCAGAAAGTAACTAAGGAAGTAGCTCGCCACGAAAAGGATACTGGTTCTCCAGAATACCAAATCGCCCTTTTCTCAGAACAAATCAAAAAACTCACCACTCACCTCAAAAAGAATGCCAAGGACTTTCATTCTCGCCGAGGACTTTTGAAAATGGTTTCTAAAAGAAAGAAACTAATGGGATACTTGCAAAAAACCAACGAAAAAGCCTACAAAACTTTGATTAAAAAGCTTGATTTAAAAGGATAGACCACAAGAAATAAGTAAAAAGGAAAGTGGAAGTTAGCTCAAGAAAAAAGAAAATTGAAAAAGGATATTTTTTGATTCTATTTTCTAATTTCAAGTTTCCTGAACTATTTTCTAATCTCTAAAAACTATTTTTCTGAAATTTATACTATATGAGCATATACAAAGAGCAAAGAGTGGGTGTCTTGGTGGACATTCAAAATCTCTATTATAGCGCCAAAGTTTTGCATAAAAAGAAAGTTAGCTTTGGACAAATCCTAAAAGAAGCTGTCGGGGACCGAAAACTCATCCGCGCTATTGCCTATGGAATCAAAACCCTAGAAGGCCAAGAGGAAAAATTCTTTGAAGCTTTGGAAAAAGTTGGCTATGAAGTCAAAACTAAGGATCTTCAAATTTTTCCCGGTGGTGCCAAAAAAGGCGACTGGGACGTTGGAATTGCCATTGATGCTATCAAAATGTCCAAAAGTTTGGATGTAATTGTGCTTGTCTCAGGTGATGGAGACTATATTCCGCTTGTCAAATATATTCAATCCACTACCGGCTGTCGCGTCGAAGGCATTGCTTTTAGCGAGTCCACTAGCGGAAAACTTGTCGAAGAATTAGATGCTTTCATCAACTTAAGTGAGAATAAAAAGAAGTTTTTGATCTAAACTTTACGAATTACTAATCTATTACAAATATACGAATATACAAAAAACGGATTATGCTCCGTTTTTTTATTTTTCCTAAAAAAATTGACAAAACCCCTAAAATAAGCTAGAATTTTAACAATAATTAAGTAATTTAAAATCACGCCCAAGGCTAAAGAAAAGCCACTCAAAGCCACAATTCAGTATTTAACTTTTAAGTTTTGAATTGTAGTTTTGACTTTTGACTTTTGACTTTTGACTTTCGCGTGAATTTACGCAATCTATGGAACAAAAAAAATGGTCCCTCCAAGTTGGGGGACGAATTTTGGAAATCGAAACCGGTCTTTTGGCCGGTCAAGCCAACGGCGCTGTAACGGCTCGTTATGGCGACACAGTGGTGCTTGCTACAGCTGTCATGAGTAAATCTGCATCAAGAGTGAGTGGGTATTTTCCACTAATGGTAGATTTTGAAGAAAGATATTATGCCGCTGGGAAAATTAAAGGTTCGAGATTCATCAAGCGTGAAGGCCGACCAAGCGACGATGCAATTTTGTCTGGTCGCGCAGTTGACCGAACTATTCGCCCACTTTTCAACTCTCGAATGAGAAATGATGTACAAGTAGTTTGTACTGTTTTATCATATGATGGCGAAAACGATCCGGATGTAGTTGCTATTATCGCTGCCTCAGCCGCGCTTTCCATTTCCAACATTCCTTGGAATGGACCCGTGAGCGCCGTTCGCGTAGGAAAAGTTGGAGAAGAACTAATCCTAAACCCAGTCAATGGAGAATTAACTGACGGATCACTCGATCTTCTCGTCAGTGGAACACAAGACAAAATCAATATGATTGAATGCGCTTCTAAGGAAGTACCAGAATCAGAAATGATCGAAGCAATTAAATTCGCTCATGAAGCCATTGGAAAAATCTCAGAATTTGTTGGACAAATTCAAAAAGAAATTGGAAAAGAAAAATCTGAGCCAGCGCTTGTCAAAGGAACAGAGGAATTTGAAAATAAGATCAAGGAAATGCTTTTGTCAGAAGGACTAGCCGAAGCGCTTTATGATAAAGACAAAAAGGTTATTGAAGAGAAAACCAAAGCAATTAGTGAAAAAATTTCTGTTTTCATCAAGGAAACCTATCCGGATGAAGCAGAGAAACTCAAAGAAATAGCGGATATTGTATCCGAAGAAGTATCTGATGAAATTGTACATCAAAATATCCTAGAAAAAGAAATGCGACCGGATGGACGGAAACTAGAAGAAATTCGTCATATCGAATGCAAAGTAGGAATTTTGCCACGCACTCATGGTACCGGGCTTTTCACTCGCGGAGAAACTCAAGCCCTCACCGTCACAACTCTTGGTGCTCCGGGAGCGGAACAAATAATCGACACGATGGAAGTAGACACTAAAAAGAGATATATTCATTATTACAACTTCCCGCCATACTCAGTCGGAGAAGTACGACCAATGCGCGGTCCAGGGCGACGAGAAATTGGCCATGGAGCACTCGCAGAAAAAGCCCTCGTGCCAGTTTTGCCTTCCAAAGAAGAATTTCCATATACAATTCTTCTTATGAGTGAAACACTTTCTTCCAATGGTTCTTCTTCAATGGCTTCTACTTGTGGATCCACCCTTTCTCTTATGAATGCTGGTGTGCCGATTAAGCGTCCTGTTTCAGGAATTGCCATGGGAATTATCGTTGATCAAAAGGACAATCAAAAATTTAAAGTTCTAACGGACATTCAAGGACTCGAGGATCATTATGGCGACATGGACTTCAAAGCGGCTGGAACAAGCGAAGGAATTACCGCTTTGCAAATGGATGTGAAACTTGATGGAGTGACCATTCCAATGCTCGAAGCCGTTCTTATCCAATCGCAAAAAAATAGAATGGAAATTCTCAAGAAAATTACCGACACTATCGCTGTTCCAAATCCTGAAATGTCTCAATATGCTCCACGCATTATCGTTATGCATATCAATCCTGACAAAATTAGAAATGTCATCGGTACTGGTGGCAAAGTCATCAATGAAATAATTGACGAAACTGGAGTAGAAATTGACATTGAAGACGACGGTTCAGTTTTCATCACTTCCGTTGACAAACAGTCTGCTGAAAAGGCGAAAGAATGGATTAATAACCTCACCCGAGAAGTCAAAGCCGGTGAAATCTTCCAAGCTAAGGTAGTCAAAATTATGGCTTTCGGCGCTTTCGTCGAACTTCTCCCAGGACAAGATGGTCTCATTCACGTCAGTGAAATTGCCGATAAACGCGTAGAAAATGTAGAAGACTACTTGAAAGTTGGCCAAATTGTTCCCGTACGCGTCAAAACAATTGACGATCAAGGAAAAATAAGTCTCACTATGAAGAATGTGAATAAGGAATAATTATTTTCCTTGTCATCCTGAACTTGCCATGCCTCGCCGGCAGGCGGGTTTCAGGATCTAAAGAAGAGATGCTGAAATAAATTCAGCATGACAAATAAAAAAAGCGGAGGTGATGCAATAATCACTCTCCGCTTTTTAATTTTAAAATATCCCATTTCCCAAATTTTCAAATCTATTGTAAAATAATAATAGCGATGCGAATCTACAAATAATATTTCAATAAAATAAAAATTATTTTTTAACAAAATGTTTGGACTAAATTCAAAAGGATCAAATGATCCAAAAAATAAAAATCAGACAAGCGATGAAAAAATAAATCTCAATGAAGACAATTTCAAATTGGAAGATTTTCCAATTCATACTATGAAAGAAGATTTAAAAGAATTGCAAAATCCTTCTCTCAAAAAAGAAATTCAGATTGAAAATATTGAGCCAAAAAAAACATTTTCTTTTGATGCAAAACCACAAAATATTTCTCCGGAAAAAAATGGACCGTTCTTTCGCCCAGAAACCCCAAAAACTCAAGAAAAGCCTGCTAATTATGCGCCTAAAATTGCCCAAACAAAAAATGAGCCCCTTTATTTTGATGAATCTGTAGAACTTCCAAAAAAAATAGCTGTTGAAACACCAAGAGAAGTTCCTGCGCCTGCGCCAAGACCAACTAATGCTAAGAAAGTTGAAGAAAAAATAAATATCAAATCACAAGAAATACCAAAAAATTCTCAGCCTACTATGCAAAAAACTTTTCAAGAAACTCCAAAAGAAAATATTGCCGAACCACATCATGGCATTGGCAAAGCAATTACCATTGCAGTTGTGATTTTTGTCATTCTAATTGCCAGCGCTGGTGGATACTATTTTTGGATGACTCGCATATCAGTTCCGGTTCAAAAAGATATTATCATTGACAAGCCCGAGACGACTTTTCCCGAAGAAGAAACGCTGCCCGAGGAAACAACGCCAATCCCAACTCTTTCATCCAAAAATTCCAACTATTTGCAAATCAATCTGACTCAGGCTAATGCTGAAAACCTAAAACAAACACTAAATGAATATACCACTAAAGTTTTGGCAACTAATGAAATAGGAGTTTTTGAATTTCTAATAACTGACGAAACAAACACCCCTGTCACTTTTCAAGATTTTGCCACAACCCTCGGCATAAACCTAACTCCGGGAATTTCCGCTCAAATTGGCCAAGACTTCAGTCTCTATATCTATAATTACGGCGACAAAACAAGATTTGGATTACTTTTGACTGTACTAAATGACAATTTCATGAAAACCGCTCTCACAAAAGAAGAAAAAAGCCTTCCAATTAGCTTATCCCCACTTTATCCAACCATAACTGCGCCTACTATAAGTACTTTTTCCTCTGCTACATACAAAAATCATGCTGTCCGCTATACGAATATCACCTCAGCTGATGATTATGCACTAGATTATGCATTTGTTGGGAATAAATTAGTCATCGGAACTACTAAAACTACCTTATTTTCAGCCTTAGATCGATTATCTGAATAATACCGTTATAACTTAAACAATTTTAATTGTATTTTACAAGAAATTCTGCTAGACAAACCTATGATACTCACTTAAAAATAGTATAATTTAAGTTATAACGGCATAACCTGTGGATAACTCAATAGAAATAAAGGATTTCATTTAAAAAATAGCTATTTTTATTTTAAAAAAGTAAAGAGAGGAAAAATTATCCAAAAAATATCATTTAACTGCATAAACAATGGTCTTCTGAATTATTATTCATGCGCATAATTGACTTTTACCAATTTTTTTGATATAATAGTTATATTGAACATTAAAAACTTGCGCAGCGGTATGGCAGAATAGTTTTCAATCGTAATTTCCCCCTATTTACGATTGAAAACTATTCTGCTGTCCAAGTATTCCTGCCAACGCGCAGGAGTCGCTCCAAGATTTCTGACCTTGGAGACCCAAAACAAAAACAAAAAATGATGTGTCCGCTTGAGACTATAAATAAAGTTATATTTTCAAGAGGACACGTCATAAAAACTTTTTAAACAAAAATAAAAAATAAAAAGTTAGTTCTTTAAATCCAAAGGCTTTATGCCAGAGGATGGCAGAAGAAGAGTATTCAAAAAAAGTCAGAAGAATACTAAAAACGGCATGTATATAAAATACATATATATCATAATTTCGATGCCTCTCACCCGGGCTAAAAAATTTCCGTATTATATGTTAATACATGACAAACACCGGGCATTCTTGTCAATTATATTTATTATACGGGCATAGGATGCCCGGTTACCATACCTTATGCGTAATCGGGCGGGTGAAGTTGGAGAATTTTATTAGATTTTAGAGGCACCTAAGAAGGGTGTTTTTTGTTATCCTTACGAAAATACGAATCTAGCGAAAGTACCCGCCTCGCGTCGACGAGCGTCTTCGCGAGTCGAGGCTGGGCGAATTAGTAATTTAGTTTAATTCGTATTTTCGTAAATTATAAATCTGTTATAATATATTCATGACTACTGAAACTAAAAATTTAGGCAATCTCGGAGAAGATGCCGCCGTCAAATTTCTACAGAATAATGGCTACAAAATTTTGGATCGCAATTTTCAAAATAATCTTGGCCGAAGATTGGGAGAAATTGATATTATAGCCAAAGAATTGAAAAATGGTGAAATTGTTTTTGTGGAAGTCAAAACTAGGGGATATGAAAAATATAAAAATACTTTGCCGGAAGAGAATATTACCTACACCAAACTCAAAAAACTCGACAAAATTGCCAGTGTCTACCTGCGCACAAAAAATCTACATAATGCGCCTTACCGCTTTGATGCTATTTCTGTCTGGATAAATAAAGAAACAAATGAAGCTAAAATAAAACATATTCCCAGTCTTTGATAGACATTAGCCTTTTTCTCTGCTAAAATTGTATTAGCTAAGTAATAATTAGATTAAAATAAATTTATGGCTATCGACCAAAAAACATTAGATGAGCTAAAAGCAATGCTTCTCAATGAGAAAGAAGATTTGGAAAAAAACTTAGGACGAATCGCAAAACCAATCAACAAGGAAGAGGGGGATTATGAAACTTCTTTTGAAGAACTTGGCGATGATAAAGATGATAATGCAACTGAAGTTGATCAATATTCCCAAAACTTATCCGTAGAAAATTCTTTAGAAAAACAACTACAAAATGTTCTTGATGCTTTGGAAAAGATGGAAAAAGGTACTTATGGAAAATGCGAAAATTGTGATAAGGATATTCCGCTAGAAAGACTTCGGGTTAATCCAAGCGCACGAGTTTGTCTTGACTGCTAAATACTAATAATCACGAATGGGGAAATATAAAAAAATAATTTATACTGTTTGTTTTTTATTTCTAATTTCGCTTGATCAGATTTCAAAATATATCATCCGCACTAAAAGCGGATTTTATATTTGCAATGAAAATTTGGCTTTTGGATTAAAATTTAATTATCTTTTTATTATAATAGCTTTTATACTTTTAATATTTTTTATTTATCATTTAAAATTGAACATTAAAAAATTCATTGAAAATTGTAAATTGAAAATTGAAAATTTTAAAGTAATACCATCTATTTCATTTTTGTTAATTTTATCAGGAGCAATAGCTAATATTATTGACAGGCTCCACTTCGGTTGTGTCATCGATTTTATCGACCTAAAATTCTGGCCCATATTTAATTTCGCAGATATTTATATTACAATAGGAATAATCATATTAATCACGCAACATATAACATGTAACATGAAACAAAAATTAAACTAGATTGTTTCGTGTTTCATGCTTCATGTTTCATGAATTTATGTCTTCAAAAGTTTTTTCGGCCGCAACAATCGGACTCAAAAGCGAGCTCGTCGAAGTGGAAGCAGACACAGTCAGCGCTGGTCTTCATCAATTCAATATTGTTGGACTGCCTGATACCGCCATCAAAGAATCTCGCGATCGTGTGAGCGCCGCTATTCGAAATTCTGGATTCTTGCCACCGCATCGCGCTGGACGCGTCACTGTCAATTTGGCTCCGGCTGATCTCAAAAAAGAAGGTCCGATTTATGATTTGCCAATCGCCCTTGGTTTTCTTTTAGCCACTGATCAATTGACCTTTGATTTCAAAGACAAAATATTCCTAGGAGAATTGTCGCTGGATGGAAAAGTCAGACCAATCAAAGGTGTGCTTCCAATGGCAATTTTAGCCAAAGAAAAAAATATCAAAGAATTATATATCCCCAAGGACAATATCGGCGAAGCTTCTGTCATTTCTGGCGTAGAAATTTTTCCAGTAAGTACTCTCATTGAACTTATTGATCATCTTTCCGGAGAACAAAAAATTATTCCCGCGGAAAAAATAAATCTGGAGGAACTTTTTTCCTATGATGATTATCTTGTGGATATGTCACACGTTCGCGGACAAGAACATGCTAAACGCGCGCTTGAAATTGCGGCTGCCGGAGGACATAATGTGATTTTGAACGGCCCACCGGGAAGTGGAAAAACCCTTCTCGCCAAAACCATGTCTTCGATTTTGCCCAAACTCACCATTCCCGAAGCTTTGGAAGTGACAAAGATATTTTCCATTGCCGGACAACTAAAACGTTCCGACTCACTCATCACCAAACGTCAGTTTCGCTCCCCACATCACAGTGCTTCTTCCGTTTCTTTGGTTGGTGGAGGAACCTTTCCTCGCCCTGGAGAAATCAGCCTTTCACATCGTGGAATATTGTTTCTGGATGAATTCCCTGAATTCTCTCGCAATGTTTTGGAAAATTTGAGACAACCACTGGAAGATGGAATAATAACAATTTCTCGCGCCCAAGGCACAATGGAATTTCCAGCGAGGTTTACTTTGATCGCCGCAATGAATCCCTGCCCTTGTGGCAATGCCACTGATCCGGAAAAAACTTGTGTCTGCAATCCGGCTTCCATCATAAAATATCAACGAAAAATTTCCGGACCGATTATGGACAGAATCGATCTCCATGTCGAAGTCCCGCGCATCAAATTTGAAAAACTTTCTGAAGATGCCACTGTTGGAGAAAAATCTTGCGACATCCGAGTTCGCGTCGAAAAAGCTCGCGCTATTCAAAAAGAAAGATTTTCCGGATCTCAAACTATTTCCAACAGCGAAATGGGCAGTGAACAAATAAAAAATTTCTGTCGCCTTACGCCTGAATCATTGGAACTTATGAAAAAAGCGGTTTCTAATTTTCACCTGAGCGCCCGCGCCTATTATCGCATCATCAAAGTCGCCCGCACCATCGCCGATCTCGAAAGTTCCGAAAAAATTTCCCCCACCCACATCGCCGAAGCCTTG
Source organism: Candidatus Moraniibacteriota bacterium (assembly GCA_049303905.1). Lineage (GTDB taxonomy): Bacteria > Patescibacteriota > Minisyncoccia > Moranbacterales > UBA2206 > UBA2206. Next base: position 102,552 of record JBAQNP010000005.1, on the reverse strand, counting down.
CAATACCGCTTTAAGACGGAATAAAAAAAGACTCTTTATTTTATTACTCACAAATCTAATTATAAGTTTTAACTTATCAAGCTTTATTTTATTTTCACTTACAAATAATAAACCCGGCACATAAGCAATCTTCCTCAAAATCTTGCCGATATTCTTTGCTCATTTTTAACGAATTATTTTTGATGACTATTTTTTAACTCATTAAATAATTTAATAATTTTATCACTAATAACTACTGGGTATTTCTGTTGCTTTTCGATGTCTAATAATTTTGGAGGCATCAATTCAATTTGCTGACTAAAATATCGCTTAATATCATCAAGTTTTGGCAATTCTTTAACCAGGATTCCTTTGCTAATATATTTTTTCAACAGTGGTTCTCCTTGTTTTTCATTTTCCAATCCCACAATATCTTGAAACATAATGCCGTTTTTAAAGTTACGATACACCTGTTTTCTTCCAGGGTAACTAGTTTTTCCCTGTGCTAACTTAGCTGTATAGCGGATTTTTTTACCATCCCTTAACTCTGCCATTTTATACACCACTTCAAGTGTTGGCGCATCAGAAACGGTCACATATTCAGTTGCTAAGATAAAGAAATCAATCGGTGCTCCATTGTCTAGCAATTTTTTGATCTTATATTCGTTCATGTTTGTAGCTGCAAGAATTTTAACTTCTTTTAAGTTATTTTCATCTAACCTTTTCCTGGTCTTTTTAGATAGTACCATTAAATCACCCGAATCTATTGTAACGAAGCGTAAATTATTCCCTTTACTTTTTAGCTCCTTTGCAACAGTAATAGCATTTAATATTCCCTCGTCAATATTGTATGTATCAATCATGAAGCCAGTATTATTTGGAAAATATTTAGCCAGCTTTTCGAATGCTTCAATCTCATTTGGGAATGATTTGATAAAAAAGTGTTGACCACTGATTAAATATTCTCTTTTTTGTTCTAAATTATATTTTTGAACAAAATTTGGCCAACCAGTAGTAAGTAGTCCGCAAATATATCCACTTCGTAAGCCTTTCATCCCTGATTCGAAAGAGTGTCCTCTTTGCATCCCAAGTGTCACACCTTTTCCTTGGCTTGCACTTTTAATTCTAGCTGCCTTTGAAAGAAAAATAACATTCGAGACAGTAATATTAAATAGAGCAATTTCAATAAGAGATGCTTCTATGAGAGGTGCTGTGATGCGAACGATTGGTTCACCTGGAAAAAATATTGTGCCTTCGGGCATTGCGTGTATATCCCCAGAAAAACGAAATTTTTCTAAATACTTTGCAAATTTCTTTGTAATTATCTTTCCATCTAAAAGAACCTTAATTTGTTTTTTGGAATATTTTAAATTTTGAATATAAAACACCAACTCCTCAAGTCCGCCATACACAAGATAGTTTCTTGATTCCGACATCTCCCTTACAACCAAGTCAAAAGTGGCGACTTGCTTATCCATTCCTTCTTCAAGCCAAACAGATCCTTGTGCAAAGCTTGAGGCAAATTGTGTTAATGGTAAATCAGATAATTCAAAAAGATTATTCATACTTTTATTGTTTAATAATAAATTAAAATTCAAATTCAAATTCTTATTGTATTTAAAACACTCTTTATTTAAAATCTTCGTTATGATTTTATTTTACCATACTTTATTATTATACTAGCTTATTATTTTGATTCATTTTTTATCTTAGTATTTCAATATACACCAAAATTAGAGTTTTGACAAGATTTATGTAAATATATATTTATATTTTGCTTTATTTGAAATAAATTAAATGCTATGATATACTTAATGACGATAATTTCGTCATCAAAACCATGGAACATCTCGAAAATATACTCTCTAATTTAGACATACCAAAAGACCAATCAGCGGTATATTTGGCGCTTCTAAAACTCGGAAAAGCCAACTACACGCAACTTGCCAAAGAAACCAACCTAAAGAGAACGACGCTTTACCTAATTGTTGAAAAAATGAGCAAAAAAGGCTTAATTAGCCAGAATTTGGCCGAAAGAAGCCTGCAAGCCGTTCATCCTAGACAACTTTTTGACAAACTTCAAAACAATAATCTCGTTTTTTTGCACGCCATCCCGCAATTTGAAGCTTTTATGCAAAAAATAGATAATGTCGCCAAAGTCAAATATTACAATGGCAGAAAAGGGATTCAGCAACTATTTTTGGACGAACTGAGTTATTATAAAAATAAAGAAGAAAAAATCCTTCGTACAGTGGCTGGCGCATCTTTCTATAGTGTTGACGCCGACTTTAGAATTCTATATGCTCAGCAAAGACAAGAAATGGGGATTGAAACTCAGATGATTGGTAGCGCTGATCTAATTCCATATCTTGAAAAATATGGAAATCAATTTACCAATCTTGCAACTAAATACTTGCCTGAAAGTATGGGTTCGATAACCGGACGCATCAGCGCTTGTCCAAGTCGAATATCCCTAATTGGATTTCTCAAAGATGAAAGTGGGATTATGATTGAAAGTCCAGAACTAGCCCAAACTTTTATAAAGTTTTTTGATTTTACCTGGAATCTGATTAAATAAACATACATTATGAAACCCCGAAAAAGATTGCGAAAAATTTTATGGTTATTTTTTATTTTAGTTTTTTTGTTTTTTACATATAAATTTTCTCCTCTATCAAAGAAAAGAATTTTTTCTGAGAATCCAAATTACAAAAAAACAATTCTTCTGCACGACAATGGTTTGGTTTTTAAAACCTCTACTTCTTCTAATTCAATTTCTGATTTTCTGAGAGATGAAAATATAGCATTAACTGAGCATGATCAAATCGTTCCGGAAATTAATGCTAGAATTTTTTCCGGCTCAAAAATTGAAATTCGAAGAGCAGCGAAAATAAAAATTGAAGTTGATGGAAAAGAAATTGAAACTTATGCGTTAGGGAAAAATATCAGCGAAGCTTTGAAAGAAAATAATGTTATCCTCACAAGATTAGACAAAACCGAACCACGTCTAAGCTATCCGGTAGAAAATAATTCTAAGATTATTGTAACTAGAATAAACGTGGAAGAAAAAATTGAAAAAGAAGATATCGATTTCAAAACAATTGCCAAAAATGATTCCAAACTTGGTTGGAGAGAAAAAATAGTCACGCAAAAAGGAGAAAAAGGAATAATCGAAGTAAAATATAAAATCACTTACAAAAATGGCAAAGAAATTTCCAGAGTGGTATTGGAAAAAAATATTACGAAAGATCCTGTATCTCAAATTGAAACCCAAGGAACTTATATGAAATTGGGCGGAGCTGCCAAAGGGCAAGGAACATGGTATGCTTATAGAGGCGGAATGTTTGCCGCTTCAACTACCATTCCCAAGGGAAATTATGCTAAAGTGACCAATACCGCCAATGGCAAATCCATCGTAGTGCAAATTAATGACTATGGACCACAAGGAAAAGGGCGTATAATTGACTTAGATAAGGTGGCTTTCGCTAAGATTGCAAGTCTTGGCGCCGGCGTGATTGGGGTGAAAGTCGAAGAAGTGCTAAATTAAATTTATGAAACCAATAAAATCTTTAGGACAAAATTTTCTAAGAGATACAACTGTTTTAGAAAAAATTATTCAATCCGCCAACTTAAAATCGGACAATTTTGTAATTGAAATTGGACCAGGAAAAGGTGTGCTCACGGAAAAATTATTTAAGCATGCTGGCAAGGTTTTGGCTATCGAGGTTGATGGAGCTCTGGCTAATAAATTAAAAAAACAATATAAGGATAGTAAAAAAATAGAAATAATAAATGCTGATATTTTAAAAATTAATTTGCCAGAAATCATTTCAAACCTCACCCCCAGCCCCTCTCCTTACAAAGGAGAAGGTGGCACAATTCATTACAAAGTTGTTGCCAATATTCCATATTATATTACTTCGCCCATTATCCAACTCTTTCTAGAAACTAAGTTTCCACCAAGTGAAATGATTCTGATGGTGCAAAAGGAAGTAGCGGAGCGTATTTGTAGTAATCCCGGACAAATGAGTATTCTAGCTGTAAGTGTGCAATACTATGCCAAGCCGGAATTACTATTTTATGTTGACAAAGAAAGTTTTTTTCCAGTGCCAGAAGTGGATTCGGCAGTGATAAAAATTACTCCTTTTCAATCCACTACCTCGTCCACAACCATTCCCCTTACTAAAGAAAAGGGGGCTGGGAATTTTTTTAGAATTGTTAAGGCGGGATTTTCGTCTAAAAGAAAAACACTGGTCAATAATTTATCCGCTAGTCTCAAATTAGACAAAAAAGAAGTAGAGGAAAAACTAAAAAAAATTGGCATTACGCCAAAACAAAGAGCACAAGAACTAAGCGTGGAGGATTGGAAAAAAATAGCCAACTCCCTACCTGTCATTGCGAGCAAAGCGAAGCAATCTCAAGATTAAAATACGAGATTGCCACAGTCGCTACGCTCCTTCGCAATGACTAAATATTTTTAAAAGAATAAAACCCTTACCATAATCAATCCGTAAATAAAAATAATTCCCAAGACCGGCCAAAATATTTGGCGCGGTTTTATTTTATCCGACACTACAATTAGAAAAGCAATTGTACCAAAAATAAGCGCCCACCAAAAAAGACCCAGCTCATTAAGAAGAAAAACGCTAAGCATGAAAGAAACAAACAAATTGATTGCCACAATCAGACGCGCTTTTTTTTCTCCAAAAATTACTGGTAGTGTCCAAATGTTGTCACTTTTGTCGCCAGCGATATCTTTAAAATCTTTAATTGGCAAACAAATCGTTCCGCTAATAAGCATCAGAAAAATAATTCGAATAGACAAAGTGTGAATAGTTTGACCATCCGACATTAATATATAACCTAGAAATAAAATCATCAGTAGCGCCAAAGAACTCATAAGCGTTCCAATTATTGGAAATTTCTTAAGACGAAAAGGTTGAGCTGAATATATCCAAGCAATTATTTGGTAAAAAATAACTAATATCATAAAAGAAAAGCCAATTGAAAGAGTGCCTAAAATTGAAAGAAAAAAGAAGGCCCAGCCCAAGTGGATATATTCTTCTCGCGTGAAAATTCTTTTTTGTAAGGGGCGCTCAGGATTAGAGATAGAATCTATTTCTAAATCATTTACATCATTCACAACCACTGACGCGAGCCAGGCTAGCCAGACGCTAATAAGTAATACTAAGATTGAAAAAATAGAAAACAAATCAAAGCGCAAATTATGCGGATAGTTCAAAGCACCAATCGCAATTCCAACGAAAAAAAGTCCGCTATGATAGGCCAGCTGAGGGAAACGAGCATTTTTCCAGACTGCGATGAATTTTTGCCGATCAATCCACCAAAATAAAATTAGAAGTAAGGCGATTAGCAAAAGAAAATAAATAAAATCTAGGCGATAGGCCACTGAATATTTGAAATTTTGGAAATTCACTCCTAAAATCATATTCGGCGAACCAAAAAATTCAAAAATTTCGAAAGATTTTATCTCAATGAATTTTTTTGTTCCAAAAATAAAATTATAACCATAATAGAAGAAAGAAGGGAAACCACCCATAAAGAACAGTATCGAGTAAATCATAACAGCGCTAAATATCGTTTTAATATAGTTTTTTGTTTTTAGCCATATCAAAAGTACTAGCAAAAAAATAACCAAGAGAAAAATTATCTTAGTTCCAAAATAAACAATGGCACTAGGCAAATGACCAAAAATAGTTCGGTATTGAAGCCACAAATCAGATGGGGAGCTAAAGAGGTAAAAACTCCAATAAGCCTCTCCTCCTGTTCTAGCTATATCAATAAGCGGAGGAAGAGGAACTAAAAGCAGAGAAAAAATGAGCACAAAAGATAGTTTTTGTGGTTTTATTTTCAAAATAAGGCTTAATATAAGCCAAAAAAGGACTATTACCAAAGAAAAAAAATAAAAACTTTGCACATATTCAATTACGACCTCATAGGGCAAAATTGGCTTAGATATGGCCAAAAACTGCTCAATAAAAATTCTTATGAAAATAATACTCAAAAAAGCCATCGTCCAAGATGAAAGATTGGCTTTTTTTTCAAGCAAACTATCCAAGAAATTTTCTATTTTTTTAAGCTTATTCATAATCTAAATCTAGCAAATAATTTTGAAAAAGTACACCCCCAGAGCAAATCCCCCACCACTTTTAGTTTATGAGATTTTTGTATAAAAATGTAAATTTAAACCCTTTTAGTTAATTTAATGAATTTAATTAAAATAAACAAAACTAAAAGTGGTGGGGGATAAACTTATCCACACCCTAAAATTTGTTTTAAATTTTTCTTTTTTATGGTATAATTTATTTGCAATTATGAAACTGAAAAATATCAACGCAACCCTACTAATACTAGTGAGCTTATTGTCTTTAAGCTTGGCTTTTTTTGTGAGCGCCACTGAAAATTCTAATGGCACAAAAAATATTTTTCTCGACTCTGATCAAGATGGTCTCACTGATGCGGAAGAAAAAACTTATGGTACTGACGCAAAAAAAGCTGACACGGACGGCGATGGATATTCTGACGGCGCTGAAATAAAAGCAGGGTATGACCCACTAAAAAAAGCTCCCGGAGATAAACTCACTGCTTCCCTAGTTCCAGCTGTCAAAGGAGAAAGCACTGATACAAAAAAAGAAAAACAAAACCTAACCCAAGATGTGGCCCAAAAAATATCCGTGCTAACTAATGAAAAAGATGTAGACAAACAAGAAATTGGTATGGAGGAAGTTCAGACACTCCTAGACTCCATTATGAATGGCGAAAATCTCAAAAGTGAACTGCCAGAAATTTCCAAAGATTCCATAAAAATATTGAAACAAAATTATGGAAATTTAAGCAAAGAAAAAGCCAAAGAAAAAATGAAGGAGGATGCTACAAATTATTTTGTTTCCATTCTCTATATTTTCACTAGCAATTCTCCCAAACCACTCACTTCTGCTTCAGACACAAATGCCGTGATAAATCAAATTGTCACTCAAATTTCTTCTTCCTTGACTTCCGGCGATCCGGCCAATCTTACTGATCTTAGCCAAAGCGGGAAAAAAATTTATGAACAACTAAAAGAAGTGGAAGTGCCGGAGGATTTGGTTGATACTCAGATAAAAGCCTTGCAATATGGACTCTATGCTCAGGACTTGAAAAATTTAATCAAGATTGATCCAGCCGATCCGTTATCAAATCTGGCAAACTACTCGAAAATTGCAACTTTTGTGCAAAGCCTGAATAGTTTTTATGATGAAATTCAAACCAAACTAAATGATTATGGCATTGATTCTGAGAATGTTCAAAACAAACTAAATGACAAAGGGATTAGTATGGATATTTTTGAAAAATAAAGTACAAAAAAATTATGTTTTTTCGTTATAAAAATAAAATTATAATAAAAATATTTTTAATAGTTTTTATACTAGTAATTTTCTGCTTTTCCAGTGTGCCTAAAACTCAGGCAGCTTGGATTCCAGGACTTGATCCGGCTATTATGGAAGGACTAATGATAATAGAGGATATGATAGATGGTCTTATGGTTGGTACACTGAAGCAACAAGCCGTTATAATGCTCAGTATGCAAGTTGACGCCTTGGCGGGACGAGGTGCTGGTGGACAAGCATCTTTTATTGTCAATTGGGAAGATTATTTGATCAACGAACCACAAAACAAAACAAATTTATATATGAACGACTATATCAGTCAAATGACTCGTGGAAGAAATTCTTCCTCTCTCTATTCCACCGAAGGTTTTTCCGGACCAAATAATTATGCGGCTCAATTAGGACAAGTTGGCCAATTATTAGGAAACGCTAAAAATCCTCAAGTGACCTATGAGGGTAATCCACGGCAAGCACTTCAAAGTGGCACTTTTAAAAATCTAGGAAATTCTGTTAAAAGACCAAATTATTTACCTGGTGTTTATACGACACTTCAAACTGAACGTCAAAGAGTACTTGAAAATGAAGAAAAAATCGCTATGGCCAAAGGTATTGCCGGTGGAGGATATTTGGGAGTTCCTGGAGATTCTCCTGGTACAGAAACTATGCCTGGAAGCACCGTCGGGGCACTGATGAACAGCAAGCAAACTATGCCTGATCGCCTTTTGGAAGCCGCCTCTAGCGTTCCGGAAATCGCCACTGCCTTGGTCACTCAGATGACTAGTCGCCTGGTTATGCAAGGATTTGTGAGTGTCAAATCAAAAACAGCCAAAGCTACCGCCGGCGCAACCAAATATACCGGCGCCGCCAGTTCCGCTATGACCACCTACGGTCCAGCCGCCAGATTCGGAGTGGACGCCGTGAAAAATTCCGGACAAACAGCTACTGATATAAAAAAATCAATCGGGGATACTGTTTTATAATATATAGCGACGCAAATCTACCCGCCTCGCGTCGACAAGCGGTCTCCGCGAGTCGAGGCGGGCGAACCACATGCGAATGAAACGAACAAAATACAAAAACAAGCTTCAGTTTTCAATTTTCAATGAATTTTTAAGTAAAAAATTTCAAACCAGAGATATTTGATAATTGAAAATTGAAAATTTTATAAGATACATGTCCCAACAAACACACATAAAAACAAATCCCCGCAAAATTTTACTAGCTATCATTTTTATATTGGTGATTGGTTTTGGGTTTGGGAAAGGGGAGAAGGCAAAAGCAGAAGAACCTCTCGGAGACTGTTTCGAAAGAGTTGATGTTATAAATACTCCATTAGGAGAAAATGTCACACAAGCAAAATGTCAAGATTTGTGCAAAGCTAAAAATGTTGCTTCCGACAATTGTGCATTTGATGACAATTCCGATTCTAATATTGGCCTTGGCAACTATAATAGTGCATCTACTACCCTTAACCCTAGTCCAGATTCTTGTACGCTCCCTGAATTTAGTAAAAACATCATGAATTGTACTCTGCTTATGTTGTTAAATCTCATGGTATGGCTAATGGAATCTGCGGCTTCTCTTTTTGAATGGATAATGAAACCAGAAAATGTCACTGCTGTTATAAACAATAATTCCGTTTATAATGCTTGGACAATGGTCCGCGATGTGCTTAATGTTTCATTTATTATGTTTTTGCTTTTTAGCGCTTTTGCTACTGTTTTTCAAGTTGACAAATATAATTACAAAAAAACATTGTTATGGATTGTGATTATGGCACTTTTAGTCAATTTTAGCTTTCCTATTTCTCGCTTCATTATTGATGTTTCTAATGTGATGATGTTTTATTTTGCCGATGCCCTTGGAATCAATGGCGCAAGAACAATGGTTGATTTTGCTGGCGCTGCTAAATTACCAGAAATTATTCATAATGAAATTGGTTCCTTTGATTCAACATACTTACTTGCAGCTGTTATTTTTGTTTTTATCTTTGCCGTAACCATAGTAACTATCACCGTTCTCTTTGTTTTGCGAACAATTGCATTAGCAATACTCATTATTTTTTCTTCTCTGGCTTTTGTCGGAGCTGCCATTCCACAACTTTCTTCCTATGCCTCAGATTGGTGGAAAAAACTTTTCAATTATGCTTTTTTTGGGCCAATAATGCTATTTATGATGTATATCGCCTCTGGAATGATGACTGAGATTGGAAAAAGTGGAATGGGTTCTATGCAAAAAATAGCCGCTAGTCAAACTGATAATCCAGATTTTATAGCTAGTATTTCATTTTTCACTATTCCAATCGTTATTCTTTGGATGGGAATTGGCGTCGCTCAATCAATGAGCGCTGTCGGAGCAGGCGCGGTAGTCGGTCAAGGGAAAAAAGTCATGAACTGGCCAGTCAGGGCAGGTAAATGGGGCGGGTCTACTCTTTTGAAAAAAACAGATCGAGGCTTAGCAAAAAGCAAATACATGTGGTGGGCAAGCCCAACCGCTTTCAAAACCGCCTGGAAAGAAAATACAGCAGAAAAAGAAAGAAAAGCTTTCAAAATTGCTACTGGATCATGGAGAGATAAATTAAATAAAATTAGTGGTGAGCAAACAAATTTCAAAGACACTGCAATTCAAGGAAATATTGCCACTAAAGAAAAGGAATTACAAAGCACTAGTACTGATTTTCGATATCTCTATAATGAATACAAAAAGGCGAGAAGCGCTGGTGATCATGAAAAAATGTCAGCAACACTTCGTATTATTGCATCAAATAATGATCTCAATGATTTTATGCAAGAAGAAGGAGATACAATGGATCCAACAAATGTTAGGGAGAGAATATACGCACAATTAACTAAATCAGGAATGTCAAAAGAACAAGCAGCAAAACAATTAGCAGATATTGGAGAGATTTCATTCGGAAAAGGAAATTTTCAACTCTTTGGAATGGGCAAGTTTAATATAAAAACAGGAAAATATCAAAAAAATGAAGATATCGATTTAGATCCAGCAACAGGAGCTGATTCAGGTCAATTTGCAATGGCAGCCGGAAAAGCTTCTAATATAAAAGCTCAAACAAAAACTGACTTGTGGCATTGGAATTCATTTTTACAACAAAATGCGGATGGAACTACTGGCAATATTCATGGAATTGGGTTTAAGCAACTTGAATCTCTGACACCTTCTGAATTAGGTCAATTAAACCGAGCCAGAAAAGATTTTTTTGATAGAATGTCTCAAAAAATTCCTGAGATGCGAACTCACGCCAATTCAATTAGAACTGCGAATCCAACTCAAGCTGGAATAATTGATGAGTTTATTAGAAGGGTAGATGGATTTAAAAATGATCCTAATTTTAAGCCATAGATAAAATATTTTATGTTAACAAATGATTTTATAAAAAATTCGAATGATGCTATTCATCATTATGATGATGTGGAAGCAAAAAAACTCATCAAGGATGTGCGAGATTTTTTAGCGTCAGAAAATGTGCAAAAAAATAATCCTGTCTTATTTGAGAAATTACAAAAAATCCTCATCTATCTTAATCTAACCGCTATTCCACAACTTTCCGATGAAGAAACAGCTAGAGTTTTAAGAGATAATTTTCTTTCTTCTTTTGATGCAGAAATTGATATGGAAAATAGATTGACTGTAAAATTATTTCTAGTCCCAGAAATTCCTCGTGATGCCCTCAGACAAAAACTCAAACAAGCACTTATGGAAAATCAACAAAAACTTGGATCGCTTACAGTCTCGGAATGGATAGCAGAATTTGAGAAAAATCATAACATCAAAACCAGAAATTTATCAGCTTCAGTTGATTTCGTAAACACCAACCGAAATGCTATATCATTAAATCCTATTGAAAAAAGTCGCCTCAAAGAGTTTATTCATATTTATGACTATTTGCTTGTCACTACCTTACCAGCTACAGGACCAACACTTGATGCAATTCTAAATTCCAATCATCAATCATCCCAGAATTTTTCTTCTCCACAACCCCAAACCCTACATAATTATATCCCTCAAAACTCTATTTCTAACAGTCAGGAAGAACAAACAAAAATCGAACAACTCTTCCTTCCCGACGCTCTCAAAAAATTTCCCGAAATTGGTGAACAACTTGTCACTTCAATGCGCATCAAACTCAAAAATTTTCCAGAACCGGTGCGACCATCAATCAGTAATTGGCTTTCGGATTACACTTTCAGCCTCGGTTTTGAATCACACAGTGCCATGGATCGCGGAACATACCTTTTCCGCAATGAAAATGCCAAGGTTTTGAACTCAACTGACCGTGAAAAAATTTCTTTTCTTTTAAAGGCTTATGACGAAAATTCCTTGGTGGATGTTAATGTGAACACAAAACAAATAGTTTTTTCAAGACACGAGCAAGCCGTTTCCAATGGAGGTTCGACCTCCAAAAGGGAGGTCGAACCTCCAAGAGTGATTTACCAAACACCGCAAAGAAATATTCAAGAAGTTTATAATTCTCAAAAACAAGAAGTAAAACCAAAAGATATTTTCAAAGAAGAAAGAATGGCTACCGAAAATAGAAATGCCGGCAACATTAATTTCAGTTCTCCGCAAAAATTGCCCTATGAAAAACAGACTATTCAACCCATACAACAACCATTGCCTAATCCAGGGCCTCAGCCAATGCGAATTTCCTCGCAAAATATGCGAAAAACCGATGTGCCACCGGGGAATATAGTCAACCTCAAGAATAAACAATAATCATTTACGAAAATACGAATCTAGCGAAAGTACGAATTCGTAATTTAGTTTAATTCGTATTTTCGTAAATAAATAATTAACCATACACACAAAATGCTTTTTAACGTACCACAATTCATCGACATCGAGGACAAGATTGTCGGTCCGCTTACTGCCAAACAACTTGGTTGGCTTGGAATTGCCGGCGTTTTACTTTTGATTTTTTGGAGCACACTGGTTTTTTCTACTTTTCTTCCTGTAGCCGTTATCACTCTAGCAATTTTTGGCGCGCTAGCTTTCTATAGACCCTACAACCAACCACTTCTCAATTTTCTAATGTCTGGAGTTAATTTTTTTCTCAAGCCTAAGGTCTATGTTTGGAAACGATATTATGATAATATGAAAGTAGCTAAAAAAATCCAGAAACCTAAAGAAGAAATTATTGTCAAAAGAAAAGTTTTGGATAATAGCAAGATAGAAGAACTGACAAAAATATTAAACAGAAAATAAAAAATCAGAACCACTGATTATCACATGATTTTCCTGATTTCACTGAATTTTAATTCATATGCAATCAAGTGTTAATCAGTGAGAATCATGTGGTTCAGATATCTATGGAATTTCTACACTCAAAAAAACTCTCTACTGAACCATCATCTTCTCCAACCCAAAAATACTTGGACGTAGCAGAAGTCAAAGATGATGTGGTCATTTTGAAATCAGGTGCTATGCGCTCCGTTTTGGCTGTGTCAGCGATAAATTTTGATTTGAAATCAACCCAAGAACAAGAAGCCATCATTAATCAATATCAAAATTTCTTGAATTCGGTAGATTTTCCTGTACAAATACTAGTGAGCTCGCGAAAACTAGATATGCGAAATTATTTTGATTATGTCACTAGCAAAGAGAAAACTCAGCCCAGCGAACTTCTTCGCTTGCAACTATCTGAATATAGAAGCTTCATTGAACAACTCGTGAGTGGTTCCAATATTATGGAAAAGAATTTCTATATCATTATTCCATTTTCTCCGATCGAAAACACTGGAAAAGGGTTTTTTTCCAATATTGGCAGTCTAATGAACCCACAAAAAAACATCATCGAAAAAAATGAAAATTTTGAAACTTACAAAAATCAGCTTTTTCAAAGAGTTGACCATATAATCGCCGCTCTTTCTGGAATTGGACTGCGCATTGCCCCACTTAAAACCGAAGAACTCATCGAACTGCTGTTCAATTCATACAATCCAGAAATTTTCAATGCGTCAGAATTAAAAGATGTGGAAAAGTTAGAATTACAATAATCATTTACGAACTACGAAATAAATACTAAATACGAAAGTACGAAAATGGAGTTTAATCGTTTCGTATTTTACTTATTTCGTAGTTCGTAAAAAAACTATGCTAAATTTTCTTAAAAAAAACCCAACCACTCAAGCCAAAACTAACGAAATTCTTGAAGGTGAAAAATACTATCAGGAAGGTGTTTCGCGTCTCAATGATCTTTTGGCTCCGGCTGCGATAAAAATAATGCCGAAATTTATCCGCGTTGGAGAAACGCTGGCGCAGACTATTTTTGTGGTGGCCTATCCAAGATTTCTCAATAGCAATTGGTTTTCTCCCATTATAAACATCGATTTGCCAATTGATATTTCAATGTTTATCCATCCAATTGAAACTTATGATATTTTGAAAGATCTCAAAAAAAATGCTACCCGAGTTGAATCACAAATTCATATCGAGCAAGAAAAAGGCATGATTCGTGATCCCGCCCTTGAAACTGCCATCCAAGATATCGATGAGCTTAGAAATAATTTGCAACAAGGCACAGAAAAGTTTTTTCGCTTTGGACTCTATATCACCGCTTACGGCGAAAATGAAAAAGAGCTTTCTGATATCACTCGTTCTATCGAAGCTATTTTGGAAGCTCAGTTAGTTTATGTCAAACCGGCCATTTTCAAATCTGAGCAAGGTTTCAATTCAACTTTGCCATTGGCTAATGATGAACTGGACATCGGTTCCAGTATGAACAGCGCTCCGCTTTCCACGACTTTTCCTTTTGTTTCCTCAACCCTATCTTCCAATGAAGGAATTCTTTATGGAATAAATCGTCACAATAATAGTTTGATTATTTTTGACCGCTTCAAAATGGAAAATGCCAATATGGTAGTTTTTGCTAAATCCGGCGCTGGAAAAAGTTATACCATAAAACTGGAAGTACTTCGCTCGCTGATGATGGGAACTGATGTGATCATTATTGACCCAGAAAATGAATATAAACATCTTTGTGAAACAGTGGGCGGAACTTTTATAAAAATTTCTCTCAATTCAAACAATCATATCAATCCATTTGACCTTCCTCATATCAAAGAAGATGAAGATCCGGAAGATATATTACGAAATAATATCGCTAATCTTTTGGGACTACTCCATATTATGCTTGGTAACATCACCCCAGAAGAAGATTCGATTTTGGGTCGAGCCATCAAAGAAACTTATGCTGTTCGAGATATTTCCGCTGAAACAAACTTTAATTCTCTTACCAAAGAATCCTATCCAACCATGTCTGATCTCTATCAAATCTTGCGCAGTATGGATGGTGGAGAAAATTTAGCCATTCGCATGGAGAAATATACAGAAGGAATTTTTTCCGGTTTTCTAAATAATATTACTAATGTTGTGGTGGACAACCCGATGATGGTTTTCAATATTCGCGATATGGAAGAAGAACTCCGACCGATTGCTATGTATATGGTAATGCAATTTATTTGGAATGAAATGAGAACTACTCTCAAAAAAAGACTGGTTTTAGCTGATGAAGCCTGGGTAATGATGAAATATGATGACGCTGCTTCTTTTCTTTTTGGAATCGCTAAGCGTTGCCGAAAATATTATACCGGGCTTACTACTGTCACTCAAGACGTTAATGATTTTTTGAGTTCTCGCTACGGCAAAGCCATTGTCACCAACTCCTCTATTCAACTACTCCTAAAACAATCTCCAGCAGCAGTAGATGTAATTAGCGAAACATTCTATTTAACTGATCAAGAAAAATTTCTACTTCTTGAATCTAATGTAGGAGAAGGAATTTTTTTCGCTGGCACCAATCATGTCGCCATTAAAGTCGTCGCTTCCTATTCCGAAGACCAGATAATCACCACCGATCCAGCGCAAATGCTGGAAATTGAAAGAGCCAAGAAAGAGTTTGATGAAGAATAAATTATGAATTACGACCACCAAAAAAAAGAAGAATTAGAAAATAGTCAGCAAGAGGCTCGACAAAAAGAAGCTGGAGAAAGAGAACAAGCTAGAAAAAAATTAGCTGCTGCTAATAAGATTATCCGATCCACTTCTCTCTTTTCTCAAAGAAAATCTTCTGATGTGTTTTTTTATATTGCCCTTGTGGCTGCTTCACTAAATGACTTATTAAGTCTTTTTCAGGTCACTGGTGCGGGTTATGCTCTTGTGGTTATTATGACTATTTTAATTTTCATTTTTATCGGTTTTATGGTAATGCTTGGAGTTCTGGCTGGTGGAGGCGGTGGAATAAGCATTCTACTTATGCTTTTAGGTGGAACTATTACAGAAATACTCCCTGGAATAAGTCTCCTCCCTGCAACCACCGGCATAGTAGTAGCTATGTATATTGTAGTTTTAAAAAAAAGAAAAAAAAATGCTGAGAAAATTGAGCAACAAAGATACGCGGAGCAAGAAAGCTACGCGTAATAAAAATCAATGCGTTACTATCATAAAAGAAAACTATCTTCTCGCTTAATCGAGAACAAAGAAATCATCATCACTTCTGGTGTGATTGTTTTTTGTCTTCTTTTCTCCCTCTTTTTTCCTGTTAAAAATTCTATTCAACTATTAACCAGAAATGTTTTCTTTTTAATAATCGTCCCTATCCTTTATTATAAATTAATTCTTAGAAAAAATATTTCTGATTTTGGTTTAACTTTAGGCGATAAAAAGGCTGGCCTTTTTTGGGGAATTTTTGGGTTTTTTGTTACTCTTTTAGTCTTCTTTTTGCTTTATAACTATACAGATTTCCGGAAAAACTATTTACTATCCTCTTACGTCGTTCATAATTTTTGGATTTTTCTGCTTTATGAACTTATTTTAGCTAATATTTTTGTTTTTATTCAAGAGTTTTTCTGGAGAGGGTTTGTTTTGCTTTATTTTTCTAAAAAAATAGATTTTTTTGCAATTTTTTTGCAATTTTTTATTTATACACTGATTCTTATTCCAACTGAAAATTCTTTCTGGCAAATGACACCGACACTCGTAATTTCTTTATTTTCTGGTATAATAGTCTATAAGAGTCGTTCTATATTTTATTCTTGGGTAGCCTCTCTATTTTCCCTTATAATTTTAGACAGTTTTATAATTTACCATCTAAAATGAAAAATAAAAAGTTAAAAAAAATACATCAAACAATTAATATTATCCTCATTGGTTTTTTGTTTTTTTCTCAAGCCGGAATAGCACAAGCTATTAATGTCGGCAGTGTTTCAAAAATCTGGGGAATATCCGGACCGGGAATGCTTATGAGTGAAATGGCCGAAGAGGCCGGTCTTGATTTGGAAACTCTCAAAACTTTTACCGGAGCGTTGAATGTCGCTCCTCAGAAAAAAAACCCACCTCAAGTTTCACTTTTCTTTAGCCCAACCAATCCGAGTGAAGGAGAAAAAGTCACTGCCACCGCTTCCCCGACTTCTTTCCTTAATGATCCTAAAAATTTATACTATACTTGGTTTCTAAAATCAAATATCTGTTACGATGAAGAATTGGATGGGTCTAATTATAAAAATAAATTCAAATCAGGAGATTTTGATAAATGCGACCTAAACAATGACGATGAGGTTGATATAGAAGACTATAAAATAAAAGCCATGAGAATTATTGTCAGTAATGGATTCGTGGTAAGCTCTGAAGATATTTACAAATCATCCTCTGATAATGATGGTTACGAAGCTTCTTTTGGTGGCGATGATCAAAAAGGGAAGGATGCTTATTGCTATATCCATAATACACAATCTGGCAAGGAATATGAAATCACTTGTGAACATTTATTCCCTGACCCTAAAGACGAAAATTTTATCGACTATAAAGGTAATTCCATAGATTGGGATACGGAAGAAACAGGCGATGGAGATTTCGGCCGAGATGAAGAAAAATTCTGGCGTACCGATCCTAATAGCAATGACACCGCCAATAATGGGCACTCCGATGAAGCTACTGTCGCTGGACTTGGCGTTATTAGTTTCACTTGGAGCTATCAAAAAGGCGACAAGATTGGCGTGGTTGTGGAAGGAGTTTCTACTGAGGCCCCACTCACCGAAGATTCTTCCTATAAAACAATGTGGGCAATGAACGAAGGATTGAATGAGTTTGATGCTGATTTTACTAATAATGAATATCCAGCCACTACAGATGAAATTATCTCTACTGCAGTCGATACTCCTGTCGCCGGGCAAACAACCTATCTCACCGAAACAACTCTCCAAGAAATTGATGGCGAAGTTGTTAATAGCATGGCCACTATTAAAACTACTGTCACAATGCATAATGTTGTAAGAGATACCATCTCTCAAGCCTTAGTAAGCGATACTAATGTAGCCGAAACAGATACCGTGCTCAATCCAATCATAACTTACTCCACCGAAAATTTTTCGGCGGACGATTTTGAACTTGATGATGGAAAAATTGAAAAAACTTCTGATCTCAATAAATTTCTCTATAATTCTTTAGTTTCTCCTCAAGAAAATACTCCCGGAAGCAATAAGCTTGACATTAGTCTTTCTTATTCTCCAAATAATCCAATGAATGACCCTTCTGGTGCCGATGGCGATGGCGATTTACTCACAATCAATTCTTCTGTTTCTAATGCTAAAGACACTAATTATTTACAATATGATTGGAAGGTTTATGCTGGCGCAGATATCAGTTCTGATAATTGGACCCTACTTTTGAAGCCAGAATTATTAGACTCAACTCAATCAGTCGGACTAGGGATCAATACTTTCAAATTCAAATTAGGTTTACCTGAAACAAATAAATATATTAAGGTTGTTCTCACCGTCACAGAAAATACTGGTGATGAAAAGCATCCCCGAAAAAATACTCAGGATCTAATTATCCCAATAAGCTCTACTGAGGAAAAAATAAGCATTCATAATATCACACCGACAACACCAACCACTATTCCTGGTAATTTATCCAATGTAGATTTAGCTTTAGGAAATGAAATTTGCAATGACGATGAAAACCCAATGGACAAAGCCATTTGCCCTGTAACTAAAAATCAAATCGTTGGACTATCTGTTCCAGCAGATAATTTTCCCAAAGAAATTTCTCCTGATTTTCTCTGGACAATCGATGGCAAGCCCTTTACCTATCCATATTGTTTTTTCAAAAATTGCGACCCCGAAAAACAAACTTCCATTGCCTACTTTCCGGTTCTTAAAGAGGTTGGGGAACAATATACCGTAAATCTAATTGCCACCAACAAAAATGGTGAAAAAATAAATATATCCAGAAATTTTCAAGTGGTCGATCCTAAAATCACCATTCTCTCAGCTGACACAACAACCTGTAACCAAACAGTTTTAGGAAAATATTTTGATGTTAATGGCAATTCATTTTATGATTATAGCCAATTAAATTTTTGGGCCTATAATAGTTCCAATATAAAATTAAAAGTAGTCACGACCGGATTTACCGCTTCACCAGAAAACTTAGGTTGGGAAATCGATGGTGATTCAGTAAACTATTCCAATGCTAGTGTTTATGGTTTTAAAATTGATAGCAATGGCATATTGACTATTCCTCCAAAAGAAAAACAGGGGGAAAGCTATAACATTTCAGTTGGCACCCTTTATACGCAAAATAATTCGGTCAAAAAAGCGCTGAATGCTATTTGGGGCGTCACTTACAATCAATTCTATGAAAAAGCAGTTTCTGATGATGCTATTATAACTATGCAAGATGCTCCAACTACAACAGCTAGCGCAAAATCAAAAAAAATATTCGCTACTATTTATTCTTCCGCTCCCGCCTATCTAGCATTTCTTCTACGAATAGTCCTTACGATATCCCTAATTTTATTTGTAATTAAATTAGTTTTTTCCTTTGCTCCGGAAATTCACCCTATGGAGTAATTTCATAATACACCTCTTGTGTATTCATTATCGTTAATATAAAAATCGCGTTAACAACCTTGTGAGTCCGTACTCCATAGGGTAAAAAAAACAAAATGAAATTCACAAAAATAAAAATAATATTTCTGCTTTTATTGATAATTAATTTTATCCCATTTTTTTGTTTAGCCGCAGAAACACCATCTACTGGCTATAAACTAATGGAAGGAATTCCCGGACTTATTCAAGCTAATACAGTGGTAGATTTTCCAGCCTATCTAATGGCAATCTACAAATTTGGCCTGTGGGCTATTGGAACCTCAGCAATGTTTATGATTATGCTTGGTGGTTATATGTATCTGACTTCTGCCGGTAACAATTCTCAAACGGGCAAAGCCAAAGGAATCATTACTGACGCCATCGCTGGTCTAATCCTCGCTTTAGTTTCTTATGTTTTGCTTTGGACAATCAATCCTGAGTTAGTTCAGTTTAAGCCACTACGGGGATTATTATCTACTACGCCTACTAGTACAACAACTAGCACAGTAAAAGCTACGATGCCAGCAAATTGCAATTCTTCTGAGTGGCAAACGCTATTTCAACAAGTTTCTAGTAGTACTGGCCTTGATAAATGTATACTTCAAGCTCTAGTAGCCAAAGAATCTAGTTGCAATCAAGTTCCTGCCCGAACAAATGGAGGAAGGGATTGTAGCGCCGTACAAATTGCAGCCAATGCAAATTGCGGAACCACTTGCGAAGATTTAGAAAGCAACCCAAAAAAAGCTCTCGAGTGTGCGGCAAGATATTTAAAACAATGCAGTTCTAAATGGAGAACAACTAACGAAGAACAAAAAATAAGAGATATTTATGCTGGATATAACGGCGGTTGTGTAGCGCTTAGCCCAAGTGCCGACTGTTCTGGAACCAATAGCTATGGAAGTCCTTATTTACAATGGGATTGTACGATTAATTGTAATTTACTTTGCCCAGTGCCCGAAAGAACCAATGTGTTTTTAAATTTTTACAATCAATGCAAGAGTAGCTAATATTTTTAAATTAAACTTATGCAAACTAAAATAAAAATCGCTATTTTTTTGCTATTTATCGGAATTTTTTTGCCAATTTTTTCGGCGCACGCCGGTCTCGTCCCTTGCGGATCGAGTAAAAATGATCCATTAACTCCAAATGTCGACGAAAGTCAAATTTGCACCCTTTGCCATTTAATCATAGGCATAAAAGGCATTATAGATTTTGGCTTGAAGCTTCTCATCACTGTTGCCGCGGTGGGAATTTTCATTGCAGGAGTAATGTATATAATTTCTGCTGGCAATGAAGGGATGATGACAAATGCCAAAGCTTTTCTCACTGCTAGTCTCACTGGTTTTACTATCGTACTAATGGCTTGGTTTTTTGTTAATGCGGTTATGTGGATACTTTCCGCTGATCCGGAATCAATAACCGATAACAAAGCCACTCTAGAACGCAAAGCTTGGAATAAATTTGAATGCAGTACACAAAGTTCTGCTACCCCTACTGAATAATTTCTTTTAACAATCTTACTATTTCATGTCTACTCTTAAAAAAATATTTTTCTTATCATTATTTGTTCTTTTTTTCTCCTTACTTTTTTGGGGGATTTATATTTTGTCTTTCAAAAAAGCTGAGATAAAAAAAGACAATATCCTCCCTCTAAATAATTCTGTTTCACAAAATTTGCCAAAAATTCCAGCTGTCTCTAGTACAAAAATATCCATCGTTTCAAAAGAACCGGTCATTTCTCCAACTATTTCCAATACCGATGATAAAATTTGGTATTTTGACGCTTTCGGAGAACTAAAAGAAACGGATTTCATCGGAGAGATTTCAAAAAAAATAACTGAAACAAAAATCATCAGCCTACTAGGTGGATCTTGGTCTCCGGATAAATCCAAAATACTCCTAAGGACCAGTAAAGACTCCAAGGAAAGCTATTTCTTACTTTTTGATATCAAAAATGATCAACTTGTTACGCTTAACAAAAATATCAATGAAATTTCTTGGCAAGCAATTTCTTCAAAAATAATTTATAAATATTTTGATCCAACTAGCAAAAAAAGCTCCTTAAATATTTCTGACGCAGATGGAAAAAATTGGAAAAAAATTACAGAACTCCCTCATGACAAAATATCCTTCTTGCAAATTCCTCGTTCCGGTCTAATTTCTTTTTGGAATAATGGCGATGCGAATTATCCAACTGATTTCCAAACAGTATCCTTGCTCGGAGAGGACACCAAAAGTCTCTACAAAGATAGTTTTGGGGCTGATTATCTCTGGGATAATTCCGGCAGTCATGTTCTAGTTAGCCAAACAGACACCAAGGGTGGCACAAAAATACAACTTGGCGTTATGAATTATAATGGGGGAGAGTATAAAAATTTAGGTCTCCCAACATTTGTTTCTAAATGTGTTTGGTCAAAAGACAATAAGACAATTTTTTGCGCTCTCCCAGGAAACATCCCTGACAATTTAATTTTACCCAATGATTATAAGGCTGGAAAATTCACTACCGCTGATACTTTCTGGAAAATTGATACTATGACGGGAGAAAAAAGTCGCTTAGTGGAAACTAGCGACATGCCAAACACTTCTTTTGATGCCTCTGAATTTTTTCTCAACAGCGATGAAAGTTTACTTTTCTTTGTAAATAAAATAGACAAGAAATTATACAAAATAATTCTCTAGTTTAGCCCTCCTGAAGGGCTTGTGTATATTGTCATTCCTGCGAAAGCAGGAATCCAGTCTCAAATCACTAAGTTTCTACACTAGATTCCTGCTTTCGCAGGAATGACAGAGAAAGGAACTATTTTAGAACTAAAAAATTCAACCAAAAAACAATTGCTAAATCATTTTTGAAGTAAGTTGTGTCAAAAATTCCGTGACTTAGAATGACTAGCATTATACCGAGAGCCACAAAAAGAACCTGTCTAGGCTCTTTTTTTGATCTCTTAAAGATATCTCGCAAAAATGAGAATGCCAAACCTAAAAAACCCATCAAGCCTAATATCCCGCCATAAAGCCACCAGGTTAAATATAAATTATTTGGATGTGGCACCGCCCATTCTAAATATGGCGGATAAAATTTTTGATATTCTAAATACATTTTTTGAAAATTACCTGGCCCGATACCAAAAACAAAACTATCCTCAATCATTTTTTCCGAAGCTTTCCAGATCATTATGCGAGAAGCCAAGGATGAGCGCTGGTCATTTACTAATAAATCCGTGAATTTTTTATTGTTTAATTGAGAAAATAAAAGCAGTAAGGTTGTAATACTGATTAAGGCTATTTTTTTGAAAGAAATGTTTTTTTTGATAAACATTATAATTATAAAAGTAGCAACAACTGAAGCCCAAGCTGCATAGGAATAAGTGAAATAAAAAGCAATTAAAATAAAAATTAGACCTATAAAGATTCTAAAGCTTTTGGCTTGAGCTAGCGCGATTATAATTGCCGGCGCTAAATACATAGCTAGATAATTTGGAGAGTTAAATATCCCAGCTAATCGTCCATCGTAAGTTAATTGATTTAATATAAAATATCCTAAGGAAATAATTGCCACCGCAATTGCCGAAAAGAAATATACTAAAAAAACATTTTTTATTTTTTCTTTTTCTATTATATTCCAAGCAAGAAAAAATAAAGCTAGTGGCATCAAAAACCAACTTTTTATTATTCCCCACGATTGCAATTGGTTTCCGCTAAAAAAAGTTGAAAGTAAAATTCCCGAAAACATCATTCCGCCAAAAATAATATACTTTTTATATCCAACAAAAAACTTTCTGACTTTTATTTTCTTCTTATCACTAAAAACCCAGAGCAAAAAAATTGCTCCGATCATTATTTCTAAAATATTCGTCGGCAAAAACCCCATTCTAATCTTCACTAAATAAAGCGGGATAAAAAATATTGCCAAATAAATTAAGTTTTCTAATATTTTATTTTTTTTCATATTTCGGATAAAAACTAATAGTGACTAGAAATAAAGCAAGGATAATAGGAGAATAAAGACCAGTTTCAACCAGGGAATGAACAGAAAAAACAGCTAGGCTTGTGAAAAATCCACTATATATCATATCTTTTTTAGAAAAAACCCAAAAATTCCAAAATGTTATAAGCGAAACAAATATCCACACTAAACCAGATAGTATTCCCGTTTCAACTGCAATGTCTAGATACGTATTGTGGGCATAGATTGGATTCCTATAATTTATTTCATTATCCACCTCTAGAGAAAAGTTGCCAATCCCTGTGCCAAAAAATGGCTTCTTCTGGATTATTTCCCATGATTTTTGCCACATTGCGATTCTTCCCATATTCGAACCTTCATATGAATCAAAACTTGAAACAAATCTCTGTGAAACTGGCCCAGGAACCGAAAACATTAAAATAAAAAATATCACCATCAAACTCGATACTATCCTATGTTTCCAAATCATTCTTTTCCAGAAAACAAAAATAAATATTGCCAATCCCATAGCTATTGCCACATACCCACCACGCGAGAAAGTCAAGATATTTGCCACAAAAATAACTCCAAAAGAAAATACCCACAGAATTTTCTTTTTTGAGCTAAAAAACAGTATCACAGAAAACGGTAGCACCATTCCCAAAAATAGCGAGAAAGCATGAGGATCTGGGAAGACGGCAATTGAGCGAAAATAATTCTGCCCAGAGACCCCTACTAAAAAACTTGGATATCTTGCCACCATTTGTGCCAAATTTTCTCCCCAGAAAATTGGTCCGATAAAATTTAAATAGAAATTTGAAATTTCTTCGTGGCTCCAAAAAAATTGCGAAGAAAATTGGATAATTCCAATGATAGAAGCTAAAGAAGCTGATAAAACCAAAACCGTTAAGGTTTTTATCATCCTTTCTCTGCTGGTTAGAATATCTTTCGCCACAAAATAAAGCGGAAAAATGGAAAATAAATAAGCTAGTTTTCTTGCCGACCAAAGATAATTTTGAGCAAAAAACAAAGAAACACAACTCAAGAAAAGAAGAACTAGAATTGCTTTTGCTTGAGTATTAAAAATTATTTTTTTCTTATTTTTTATCTTATCATAAGCCCAAAAAAAGAATAGGATTAAAATAAAAATTCTACTCGAAGCCAAATCAACACCCTGCGTTGGATTAAGCGCAATTTGAAAAGGTAGGTAAAAACATAATAATAAGAAAAAATTAAATAACATTGTTTTATTTTTTAAGCCGTCTTTTCGCTAAATAGTAGAGAGATGATTTAAAAAATTGAATTTTTTGCTTAATTAAGCTTTTCCGACTTTTCCCTCCACTGTGCAATATTGTAAGTTCTGGAGAATATAAAATATCATATCCTAACTCTCTTGCTTGAGCACACAAATCCATGTCCTCTCCATACATGAAAAATTTTTCATCAAACCCACCTATTTTATCAAAAACATCTTTTTTGATAAACATTGCCGCTCCACTCACCCAATCGACAAAAATATCATTTTTACTTTCCCAAAAATAACGACTTTCCGTCATCCATAAATTATTTTTTATTATTTGAATAAAATTTGTTTCTTTACCAGTACTCCATTCTTGCGTTTTTCCTTCGTCCGTTATTAATCTCGGGCCTATTATGGCAACATTCTGATATTTTTGTATTTTAATTAAAATTTCTCTTATATAATTATTTAGAAATTGAGTGTCGGGATTTAAAAAGAGAAGCTTTTCTCCTTGCGCCTTTCGTGCTCCAAAATTACAAGCAGCGCCAAATCCCATATTTTTTTTATTTTGATATAGCTTGACTCTAGGATATCTTTCAACCAAATCCATCAATTTTTCTTTTTGATCATTGTTAATCACAATAATTTCTAAGTCCTCATTAAAAGAATGCTTGTCTATTGAAAACAAACACTTATCTAAATATGTCTTACTGCGATAGTTAACAATTATAATGGAGATCATCAAAAATTAACTTACTTTTTTAAAATCTCTATATGCTTTTTGCACTGACTCATTGAATGAAGTTTTTTGGCGCTTTATATCTCTTTTATTTTTTATCTTACGCAATAAAACATAGAAAAAAATCCACGGTTGCAAATAGGTAGGTGAGTTTTTTTTGAAAAAAATCAGCCCTGACAGCACCAGCCAATAAATTTTGTTAGCTTTTTTTTCTTGGCTTTTTTCCAAATGGCTGATCTGACTGCGCGCGCAAACTGCTAATTTATATCCAGCCCTTTTAGCTCGGACACTAAAATCTGCGTCTTCCCAATATAAAAAATAATCTTCATCTAAAAGACCTATTTTTTTGAAAACTTCTTTTTTGATCATCATAGCGCAACCGGCAATATAATCTGATTGAAAATTATTTTCTTTTATAGATTCTTTTTTGTGTTCTGTTTTCATTTTAAACCAATCAATTTTTCCTCCTGAAAACCAAATATTAGAACTTTCTCCTTCAAAAATCACCGGGCTACTAATTCCAGTTTTTTCATCACCCTCCATAAGATCAACTAGTGGTCGAAGGAAATTTTTCCTAACTGTTGTATCATAATTTAAAAGTAAAATATAATCCGCCAAGCGCTCCAGCGCATATTCAATTCCAATATTGTTGCCAGCAGAAAAACCAAGATTTTCGCTGTTTTTTATGCAAGCTATTTTTGGGAAAACTCTGCGCGCCTCTTCAAAAGATCCGTCCTTGGAATTATTATCCACTAAAACTATTTCAAAATTTGGATAATCCACCTGAAAAACACTGGCGAGTGTTTTTTTCAAAAAGTTTTGCCCGTTATAATTTAGAATTATTATGAAAACCTTAGGTGTGCTCATTTTGTATTTTTGCTAATTATACTAGCAATTTCCTTGATCTCAACTGCTTTTGATAACCAGATAGCCAAAGCATAGACGGCCGTCCCAGAAAAAGCTAAGAGAAAAAAGTTAATTTTAGAAAAGGCGAAAAAATAAATTGCCATCACCACGCCAGAAAAAACAATCGCCCAAAATTTTTCCACTTTGGGAAAATATTTTAGATCCTTAATTATAATATAAAGCGTAGCTATGGTCACAAAAAGTTCCGTTGTCACAGAAATTATTGCCGATGCTATATAAGAATAAATCGGGATAAAAATTAGATTAGCCCCTACATTAAAAATGGCGGCTAAAATCATAACTGTCATTAATTTTTTTTGCTTGTTGCCAGAAATTAAAATGACATTAAATAAATTACTAAAAAACATACACACCAAAGAAAAAACCAGAATACGAAGAACTATTCCTGAAGCAAAAAATCCCTTCCCTCCAATGAGCTCAACAATTCCATCTGAAAGAAACATCGTACCCACAATCAAGGGGATAACAAAAAGCCAAAAAACCTTAAAAGTTTTATTAGAAATATCCCAAAAACGTGCTTGATCAGAAAAAATGTTTTTCGATATAATTGGAAAAACCAACCCGACTATCATAGCTGGAAAAAAAATGATGTTTTCGATCACCTTATAGGCCACGTTATATATTCCAACTTCCGCGCTAGTTTTCAAAACTGATAAAAGGATCGTGTCAATTTTAAAATAAACAAAACTAATAATCGCAGCAATTCCCAAGGGATAAGATTCTTTTATAAATTTCTTCCAATAAATTAGATCAAATTTAAGAGAAAAAGAAATATATTTCTTAGAAAAAAGATATATTAAAGAAAAACTAATCATCATATTAAACAGAAGTGAAGCCATGATCCAAAGAAAACTCAGGTTAAGTTTTATAGCACAAAAAACAAACAGCACCTGAATAATTTTCCCGGTTAATTCAGAAATTGCCACTTTGTCCATGGCAAGGTTTTTTTGAAACACCCCATTTAATACTTGATAGGATGAAGAAAAAAGAAAGGACAACGCCACTATCATAATTGCTTGTTTAACCTCCGTCGGATAAGGAAAGAAAAAAACAATTACAGGCGCCAGTAGCATAACAATAAAAGAAATTCCCAATCGCAAAGCAAAAACATTACCAATAATTTTCTTTTCGTCCGCCCCTTCACGAGAAATTTCTCGAGTAACAGTAGAATAAAGCCCAAGATCAGCAATGGCGGTGAAAAAAGATAAAAACGCCAACACGGTGGCATAATTTCCAAAACCCTCTTGTCCAAGATATCTCGTAATTAATCCAATAGAAAGTAGCGCTAAAATAGTCGAGAGAACTTTAGAAAAACTACTAACCAGAACGTTATACGCTATTTTTCTTGCTATAACCATATACTTACGAATTACTAATCAAATACAAATATACTAATCTACGAATAATTCTAAAAATTATATTCAAACTACTAAAGAATTAATTTTTTTACAAAATTTTTGTTTAAGAGCTCGAATTTTATCCAAAAATTTCCATTGGCAGCCGTCGATTGAGGGCAATTTTTGGTTATAAAATTAAGAGTTCGAGTTTAATTTTGAAAAAAATTTAATTCTTTAGTGACTCTGTGTCTCTATTTGATTAATGCTTCGCAAGAACTAGGCAAGGCTAGCTGGTTTGATGACCACTCTTCGATCTTCTCCTTCGCCGATACTTTCAGTTTTAATTTGGTCATTTTTAGCCAGTTCCATATGCACAAGTCGTCTTTCATATGGTGACATTGGACGCATAACCACCGCACGCCCCTCCCGAAGAGCTGTTTCGGACATATTTTTTGCTAGAGCAAAAACAGATTCATTTTTTTCTTGTCGATAAGAGTTAACGTCTAGGGTAAAATTGGCTTTATTTTCGGTTTTTCCACGAAAAATTATTCTGGCCATATGTTGCAAAGCCTGAAGATTTACTCCATATTGTCCGATTAAATAACTTGACTCTTGTGTTTTAATATTAAAGACTAATTCTTCCTGCTCTTGGTTTTGAGTTTCTATAATTTCAACCTCACAAAAAAATCCCATTTTCAGAACTAATTCTTCAATAGCTTTTTTTATTTCTTCCTTTATTTCGGACGTTATATTCTCGTTTTCCATATTATTTAAAAATATTAACTATTAGTCTTTTCCTTTTCTAACACTTTCGTCTGCTGAATTATAGCAAAAATCGTCGAAACAAGCCAATAGAGAGCCAGTCCAGCCGGAAACTTTATGCCGATAAATAAAGTTAGAAGAGGCCCAAGGTACATCATTTGTTTTGACATTATCTGCGACATATCCGGCTCTGATTTTTTATTTTGTATGTTCATTTTAGGCGTCATCATTTTTATTTGCACATATTGAGCCAATGCCGCCAAAATGATAAGAATTATCTGGGGAACAACCCGGATATCTATCTGACTTAAATTAATAGTTTTTGAAAGATCAATAATTCCTAAAAAATATTGATTAATTTGCCCCGGATTTGGAATAAATGAATATAACTCTTTTGGATCTACTAATAGTCCTGCTTTAGAAATATTAAATAATACTTGATAAATAGCAATTAGAAAAATAAGCTGGAAAATTGTTGGCAAACAACCGGAAAATGGGTTAGTTTTGTTTGTTTTATAAAATTCCATCAAGGCTCGGCTTTGTTTTTCCTTATCATTTTTGTGTTTTTCTTGAATTTCTTTGATTTTTGGTTGCATTTCTTGCATTTTTTTCTGTGATTGAATTTGTTTTTTGCTGAGTGGAATCAAAAGAAACTTCAAAACCAAGGTTACCACAATAATTGCCACACCAAAATCATGTAGCGGGATAATATTATAAACAAAAATAAGAAAGTTATAAATCGGCCTATAAACAGTTTCCCCAAATAAAAAAGATATCATATGTGTTTTAGAAATTTATAAAGATTAATTATATTAATTTTGCTTTTTTTTAATACTGCCAAAACATCTTGCTCTAAATCATTACTTGAAAATTCTTTTTTATTGCTTTTTTTAAGGGAAACCATTATATCTAAGCCTTTTTCTATGTTTTTTATATTTTTCCTAAATATTTCTCGCAACTGTCGCTTAGCCTTATTTCTTTCCACTGCTTTAGGAGAAAACTTAATTCCAACAGAAAAACCTATTCTAGTTTCTTCACTATTATTCCTCCTTATCCTCAAAAAAACTTCCCCAAAAGAAAAAAAGGTACCTGTGCGACTAATTACCTCAAAATCTTTTTTCTGAATAAGTCTGTTTTTACGGGGAAGCATAGGACTATATTTAGACGGATAGTTTTTTTCGACCAGCCTGTCTTCTTCTTTTTAGGACGGCTTTTCCGTTTTTAGTGCTGTTTCTTTCGATAAAACCGTGTCTTTTTTTTCTTCGGCCTGCTTTTGGTTGGTATGTTACGCTCATTTTATTATTATTAGTTAATTCATTTAAAATTCTACCAGTTAAAAGGCAAAAAGTCAATTTATCCCCCACCACTTCTACAAAAAGATTGTTGTGGGGTAAAAATAGAGGCGTAGCCGATGCTTTGCATCAAATTTTTGCCTATAAAAAACCTTGCCCCGGAAGTGGTGGGGGATAAACTTGCATTTCTTTTTGTTTTGTATTATATATTTAATTATAGTCATCCACATGTTGTCAACACCTTTATCCCCTTTTTTCTTAGACTAGATTTTTCAGTTGTGTTATACTTTTTTTAGTAAAACTTTCTTTATTAACTTAACCAACAAAATGACCAACGAGGAACTTTGGCAAACAGCCCTAGGAGAAATAGAACTTTCTATTTCTAAGGCTAATTTTATCACTTGGTTTAAAAACACCTCTATTCTTTCCCTTAAGGACGGCCATGTGGTTATTGGCGTGCCAAATGGCTTTGCTAAAGAATGGCTCGAAAATAAGTACGATCTGTATATTTTAAGAGCCTTGAAAAATATTCAGGATGATATAAAGTCAGTTTCTTGCTTGATTTCCTCCGGTCCAACCCAATCTTTTCCCAAAATAAACAAAGAAATAACCGTCGATGCTGTTTCAGCTCCCAAAAAATCACCTATTTTTTATGAAAAAAAGCCACCAATAGGCCAAGAAAGTAATTTAAACCCAAAATATATCTTTGATAATTTTGTTATCGGAGGAAGTAATGAATTAGCTCGAGCTGCTTGCTATGCTGTCTCAAAGAGCCTAGGAAATGTCTATAATCCACTTTTTATTTATGGTGGCGTAGGATTAGGAAAAACCCATCTCATTCAATCTATTGGTAATGAGGCGCTAAAAATAAATCCTCAGACTCGAGTCAAATACATTTCTTCCGAAAGATTCACGAGTGATTTAATAGATTCTATAAAAAATCAAAGAATTCAGGAATTTAAGGAATATTATCAAAAAATAGACCTGCTTATTATTGATGATATCCAATTTATCTCCGGAAAAGAGAAGACTCAGGAGGAATTTTTCCATATTTTTAATTATCTTTACCAGCTCAATAAGCAAA
The DNA here is from genome assembly GCA_049303905.1 of Candidatus Moraniibacteriota bacterium. Lineage (GTDB taxonomy): Bacteria > Patescibacteriota > Minisyncoccia > Moranbacterales > UBA2206 > UBA2206. The sequence goes on along the minus strand of JBAQNP010000005.1, from coordinate 71,970 downwards.
TAGTTCTTTCTAGCGATCGCGCTCCTAAAGCCATTCAAATTCTTGAGGAAAGACTGCGTTCGCGCTTTGAAGGTGGGATGATTGCAGATGTTTCTAAGCCAGATCTTGAGACTAGACTAGCTATTTTAAAAATAAAAGCCGCTCAAAATGGAGTAGAAATAACCGAAGAGGCTCTAGAATTTATTGCCACTAACATTAAAAACAATATTCGCGAGCTAGAAGGTGCGCTAAATCGTGTATCTGTAAGCGCTCAATTAACCAAAAAATCACTAGATTCAGCTTATACAAAGCAAATTCTGTCTGATATTATCTCTAGTGGTAAGAAAAAAGGCATTAATCATAAACATATTATTAAGGCTGTTTCTGATTTTTATGAAATATCCCCAGATGATTTAGTAGCTAAAAACAGAAAACAAGAGGTGGTAAAGCCTCGTCAAATAGCGATGTTTCTTATGCGAACTGAACTTTCTTTCTCTTACCCAGGAATTGGTGATAAATTAGGTGGTCGCGATCATACTACAGCTATGCATGCTTATGAAAAAATTTCCAAAGAAATTAAAATAGATGAAAGGCTCGAAGAAGAAATCACTCATTTAAAAGATCTTTTATATGCAGTAAATTAATAAAAGTGTATAAACTGTGGAAAAACACTTTAAAAAGACTATAATAACTCTGTGCTTAAAACATTAAAAAACCTGTTTCTAAATTGAAAGGGTTCTAAAATATATTTTTCACCCTTCAATTATCCCGCTTAAAAAACACTCCCTATAAACACTTATTCAGTCTTTATCCACATATATTTTAGCTTATATAAAACAAAATTACTACTTATCCCCAATTATCAACCACCCTAATAATAGTAATAACTTTATATTAATAATAAGAATAATTAAATATTAAATAAAATACTATGAAATTAATTTGTACGGAGGTGAATTTTAAAAAAGCAATTTTTAATTGCGAAAGAGTAGTTTCAAAAAAAAATACCTTACCTATTTTAAATAATATCCTTTTTGAAACAGAAAAAGGAGGATTGAAATTATCTGCTACTAATTTAGAAATTGGAGTTTCTTCTAAAATAGGGGCAAAAATAGAAAAAGAAGGGCGAATAACAATTCCAGCTAAACTTATTAGTAATTTTTCTACTAATCTTCCAAGTGGAGAGAATATTTCATTAGAACTTGTGGATAATAATTTAAAAATAAAAAGTGGGATAAATAAAGCTATAATAAAGGGAATTTCAGCAGAAGATTTCCCTCTTCTGCCACTTAGAAAAACAGAACACCTATTGGATCTTTCTAGTTTAGAGTTAAAAACCGCTATTTTAAAAGTAATGCCAGCAGTAGCCTTTAATGAATCACGTCAAGAACTTACAGGAATAAACCTTATATTAAGAGAAAAAGAGCTTATTTTAGCGGCTACAGATAGTTTTCGTTTATCGGAATGTAAAATTAAAATAGAAGAAATTAATATAAACAAGGAAACTTACAAGCTTTTTATTGAAAAAAATGAAAATGTGATTATCCCTGCGAATGTTTTAGGGGAATTAAATCGGATGCTGGCGCCTGATATTGATAATCGAGTAAAAATAAGTATTGAGGAGGGGCAAATATTTTTTGAAATAGATGGTATTAAATTAGTCTCCCGACTTATAAATGGAAAATATCCAGAATATAAACATATAATGCCGGCTGAATATAAAACAAGAATAGTGGGAGAGAAACAAGTTTTGCAAAATGCTATCAAAATGGCGAGTGTTTTTTCTGCAGGCGGATCAAATGAGATAACGCTTAAAATTAGCCAAGAAGAAGAAAAAATTTTTATTCTATCTTCTAGCGCTGAAGCTGGAGAAAATTCGGCTGAGCTTAAATTTGACATCACAGGACCATCTCAGGAAGTTGTTTTTAACTCTAAATATCTTTTGGATGGAATTAACGCTACTACTACTTCTCAGGTGGCAATTTTGCTAAATAGTGAAGCTACGCCTGTAGCAGTTCGTGAAATAAATGAAAAATCCGGCGAAGTTTTGGAAGATTTCACTTATATTGTGATGCCGATAAAAAATTAAAAACATTAAACATATAGCATGAAACATGAAACAGAAAATAAAATTCACGATCTAATAATAATTGGCGCGGGGCCGGCAGGACTTGCAGCGTCAATCTACGCTTCGCGGTACGGGATAAAGCATCTTATTATTGGGGCTATTTTAGGTGGGCAAATTAGTGAGACGCATAAAATTGACAACTATCCTGGGATGGAAGATATGAGCGGATTTGATTTTAGTCAAAAATGGGGAAATCATGCCAAAAAATATGGGGTGGAAATTTTGCCAGATATAGTGGAAGAAATAAAAAAAGAAAATAATATTTTTTCTATAATCTTAGCGAATAAAAAAACCTTGCAAGCGCGAACAATTCTTTTAGCGACTGGCACAAAAAAAAGAAAATTAAATATTATTGGAGAAAAAGAATTTATTGGGAAAGGTGTTTCATATTGTGCTACTTGTGATGGATTTTTTTATAAAAATAAAATCGTGGGCGTAATTGGTGGATCAGATAGCGCGGCGACCGCTACATTATACTTAGCGGATTTAGCGCAGAAGGTATATTTAATTTATCGAAAAACCGAACTTCGCGCTGAGCCATTCTGGGTAAATTTAATTTTGAAAAATCCGAAAATTGAAGTGTTATATGAAACTAATGTAGTGGAAATTTTAGGCCAGCAAAAATTAGAAAAAGTAAAACTAGACCGAGAACATAAAAATTCAAAAGAATTAAACTTAGACGGACTTTTTATCGAAGCTGGCTCGGATCCGGCGACGGAATATTTTAGTGAATTAGGAATCAAATTGGATGAAAGCGGTTATATTAAAATTCAAAAAAATGGCGCGACAAATGTAGCAGGAGTTTTTTCAGCTGGTGATATCACAGATGGCTCAGATAAATTTCGCCAAGTGATTACTGCTGCCTCCGAAGGTGCAATTTCCGCGCGCGCAATTCATGATTTTCTTAAGAAAAATAAAGGATAATAAATTTTTTATGATGTAATATTATTAACAAAAATGTTAACAATTATGCATTATTAAAATAATTTTCAATAATTATACATAGAAAGTGGTTATGGGGTTTGAATATTTTTTTTGATTTTTTATTCGCATAGAAGTTATTGGCTTAATCGAGTCTGTTTTAGGGAAAAAAGATTGACAAAAAAGTTAGTGTTTGATATAATAATGTCATAAATCATAAAAATTTATGAATTACGACAATGAATTATATTGAATTTAGGCAAAAAATGGAGGAATTTCCGCTTTTTAACACAAAAGAATTACGATTAATTTTGGGAGCTGAATTTAAGCGGTCATTTCTGAATAATTTGGAAAATTGGAAAAAAAAAGAGTATCTTTTGCAACTCAGAAAAGGCTTATATTTACTGGGTTATCTAAAACATGCAGTTGATCCAATGATTTTGGCTTCAAAGATTTATGCGCCTTCCTATGTGAGCTTAGAAACGGCCCTGGGATATTATGGAATTATTCCAGAAGCGGTTTTTACCACAACTTCCGTGACCAGTCGAGAAACAAAAGAGCTTTCTAATGATTTTGGAAAATTTACTTTTCGTAAAATCAAAAAAACGGCTTTTGGTGGATATGAAACGATTCAAAAAAGAGAATTCGGAATTTCATTTAATTTAGCTTTGCCGGAAAAAGCCTTGGTGGATTTTTTTTATCTGAATAAGAATATTTTAGATGGTAGTCAGCTTCAATTTGAGAGTTATCGATTCAGTGATGATTTTAGATATAATAAAAATAAACTGACGAGATTTGCCAAAGCTTTTGAGAATAAAAAAGTTTTGGAATTAACTAATAATTTTATTAAATTTTATGTTGCCGGATAAAAAATATTTTAGGGATTATTGTCAAAAGAAAAACATTCCTTGGCGAGAAAGAGATGTTTTGAGAGAGTATTTGCAAACGCAAATTCTCAAAGTTCTTTCAATGAGTGAATTTAATGACGCAGTTTCTTTTTTGGGAGGGACCAGTCTGCGTTTTCTTCATAATATCGAAAGATTTTCCGAGGATTTGGATTTTGATTTATTGAAAAAAGAAAATTTTGATATTAATCAAATAGGCAAAGAGATTGCTGGAAAGCTGGAGCTTTTAGGATTTAGCTTGGACACAAAAATTAAGACGACAGAAAATATTCATATTATTTATTTTAAATTTAAAAATGTTTTGCAAGAATTTGGGTTTAATGTTCAAGAGAATGAAAAAATAACTATCAAATTTGAAATTGATTTTGATCCATATAAAAATATCAAATTTGAAACAAAATTTGTGGATAGTTTTGGAGAAAGATTTCCAATTTTGATTAATACTTTACCCACGCTTTTTGCGCAAAAAATTATCGCTCTGAAATTTAGACCCTATCAAAAAGGGCGGGACTTCTATGATCTAGTTTGGTTTTTAGCGCAAAAAAACATCGAGCCAAATCATGCAATTTTTAAGGAGAAAAAGATTAATGTAAAAAACAAAAAAGAATTAATCATCGAGCTTGAAAAAATTATTTCCGCTTCTGATTTAGAACAAGCGATTAAAGATGTTTCGCCTTTTATTTTCCAAAGCGAACAAGCTAAATGGATTCTTAGCTTACCAGATTTTTTGAAAAATTTTGAAACATAAAATATTATGAAATCCCTAAAAAACCTTTTATACAAAAGAAAAGAGACTAAAAAAATATCCTTAACGGACAAAGATTTTTTCTATATTTTTAATCGAGTTATTAAGGAGGAATTTGGTAATGTCGGAGCGTCAAAACTTCGAGCGGATTATTTTAAAAACGGGACTATTTTTATAAAACTCACTAGCTCCGCTTGGGCGAGTGAATTATTTTCCAATCGAAACACGATCATTAAAAAAATAAACAAAGAATTGGGGGAGGGTGCAATTAAGGAAATAAAAATAAAATAAAAACTTTTTAATTTTGATGAATTTCAAAAATATTGTATAATAAAAAAAGACAAAAAATAAAAATTTATTATGAAAAAGAAAAAGAAAATACAAGATTGGAAAATTGCTTTGATTCATTGGATGCTAGCTGGGGTTTTTGCACCATTTTTAGTTAGTGCAATTTTTGGATATATTGTAAAAGGCATAGCTAATAATTTCGGAGTGATTGTTTGGTTGGCAATCTTGGGTGAGGCAGTGAAATTTTTTCTCGTTTGGATAAGTATAATTTATTCAGCAAAATTTATAACTAAAACTTTTGCTATAAAAGACAATACAAATATTGTGAGAATTTCCACAATATATCTTTGTGTGTTTTTATTTGTTTTTAGAATTGTTTTTTTTGATGGAAGTAGTGTGATGAATTATATTTTTTCTTCAATGCATCTTGTTTCACTTCTTGTGGTCATTCCATTTTTCTATTTTTTTAGTAAAAACCAAATTGGAAATATTGATAAACCAATTAAAAAAGAGACCTAAAATAAAACTTATAAAAATAAAAACTCCGGATTGCCGGAGTTTTTTAGTGGAAAAAAATTTCAATTCTTAGGGAATATTTGTTTTCACGGATGTGTTATCGGAATCACTGTCGCCATTTTTATCTTTGACAGTGGCCTTAATTGAAAGAGTAGTATTTTTCTTGGAATCAGGAACTGAATAGTCATAACTAAAAGAGGATTCAGAGGATGATTTAACTTCCTCGCCTTCAATAGACAAAGTTATCTTATCCACTCCAAATGGCGCATCTGCTTTTACTTTTATAGTAAAAGAAGAAGAGCTAACACTAGAAGGCGCTGATATTTTTATACTTGGATCAAAATCCTTAAAATCATCTGACCGACATTCTTTTTCTGGAGTTGGTCGAGAAGAATAACCTTCTTTTTTGTCCAACCATTTTTCAATGGCTTTTTCCCAACCCTTAAACTGCGGATCATCCTCGGGTTTTTCTGGTTTGTCTCCACGGGGATCATCTTTTTTTACATAATATAAAATAGAATGCGCGTCGGCGAATTTCTTTTTCTCTCTTTCAGATTCTGGGCAATTATCATTAGCTAAACAATAATCGTCAGAGCCGGGAATCTTACAGACGCGGATTTCTTTTTTGTCATCAAGTTTTCCATCTAGCACATCTTTTCCTGTTTCTTCTTCATCTTTTTTGTATTCCGGAAATTTTTCAATATCATAATTAACTAAAGATTTTTCCATAAATTCACGCCAGATTGGTGCGGCAACATAGGATCCATCCGCCCCTTCGGCCATTATGGAATTATCATTATTCCCTGCCCAAACACCCGCGACTAAAGATGGAGTATACCCAACAGTCCAACCATCGCGCCATTCATTGGTAGTGCCAGTTTTAGCTGCCACAGGACGATTTTCAAATTTGAGTGGATTGTTTTCTCCAAATACCGGAGCGCGAAGTTCATTAGTGGATAAAACGTAGTCTATCATCGCGACATGTTTTTCTTCGATCACTCTTTGTCCGTCGCTCGGTTTATATTCTTCTAAAATTTCACCTGATCCGCTTTCAACTTTTAAAACAGAAACAGTGGAATGATGAATTCCGCCTGTAGCAAAGGTGGAAAAAGCATTAACATGATCAAGTAATTTTACCTCACCTCCACCAAGAACTAAAGAAAGACCATAATCTTTAGGATTTTTTAGGGTCGTGATACCCATTTTATGAGCTGTATCTATGGATTCTTGCACCCCAGCGAGATAAAGTGTTTTTACTGCAGGAACATTAAGTGACATTGCTAACGCGTCTTTCATCTTAAGTAAACCTCGATTTTCGCCGTCATAATTTTTTGGATTATATTCTTTTCCATCATCAGTAGAAAAATTAGTGTCTACATCCCAAAGATTTGTTTCTGGGGTATAGCCTTTGGAAAATGCGGTTAGATAGACATAGGGCTTAAAGGATGAGCCGGGTTGGCGAAGAGCAGTAGCCACATTGAAATTGCCTTCAAACTTACAATTTTTTCCAGACACGCAACCGGCAGGAACGGCTTTGCCAAAATAATCTTTTGAACCTACCATGGCTAAAATCTGACCAGTTTTTGGATCCATCGCCACAAGTGCCTGATTGTTGGCCTTGTAGGTGGTGGCATTTTTTTCACTGTGGTTTTTGATGGCTTCCTCAGCGATTTTTTGCTTATCCCAATCAAGGGTGGTATAAACTTTTAGTCCACCTTGTTCAACCGCCTCAGCCCCATATTTTTTTTCTAAAGATTCTTTAATATACATTACGAAATGTGGGGCACTGATATTATCAGAAAAAGTTTTTATCTTAGAAAAAATATCCACTGCCTTTGCTTCATTGGCTTGATCTTGAGTTATATAACCTAAGCGAGCCATTTGACTCAATGCATACTCTTGACGAGCCTTGAGGTTTTCTGTGTGGGTTCCATAAGGTGAATATCGAGAAGGCGCTTGAGGTAGGGAAGCTAAGATAGCGGATTCATCCAGTGTTAGTTCGCTGGCATGTTTACCAAAAAAAGTTTGGGCGGCCGCTTCAACGCCATAAGCATTAGAGCCATAAGGAATCTCGTTAAGATACATGGCTAAGATTTCGTCTTTGGAAAATTTTTGTTCTAGTTCGATAGCCAGAATAACTTCTTTTATTTTTCTTGTGAAAGTTTTTTCTGAGGTCAGGAGGGATTGCTTGATAAGTTGCTGGGTGATAGTTGATCCACCTTGAGAAGCGCCAAACTTGAAAACATCCTTTAGAGCAGCGCGCAAAATACTTTTCGGTTGAATACCGATATGATTATAGAAACTTTGATCTTCCAGGGCGATAGTAGCATAACGCAAACTTTCCGGCATTTGGGAAAAGGGGATTTCCGTTCTTTTTTCTTCTCCGTGGACTTCATAAAGAATATGATTTCCACTGCGATCATAGATCTTAGTTGATTGAATGACGACGCGATTCTTCAGATTCCCAGGGCTTGGAAGATCCTTGGCAAACCAAGCGAAAACCGCAATAACAAAAAGCAAGATAGCGCCAAAAAAAATCAAAGCCGATTTTCGTAGGAATTTCCAATTAATTTTAAAACGTTTTTTGCCGGATGATCCGGTAGAATTTTTAGGGCTGAAGATATACATACAATTTATTTAGCTTATTTATAAAGCATCTTATATTCTATTATAAAAGAGAAAAGTTATCAAGGCAAAGTTATTTTTGAGCTGCTATTTTTCCTAAAGACTTAATTAAGGCTTTATTAAAAAGCTTATAACTTTTCATTTTCTTAGAAGGAAAACCAATCTGATCATTTAATTCAAAAACAAAAGGCTGGGTATTTTCAATACCAAGATCAATTGAATAAATTGGATAATTGAATTTTTTATCCAGAACTTTTTGTATTTTTAAAACAACACTTTTGACTTCAGTAGGAATTTTTTTAATAGAAATTTCTTTTATCTTTCCGCCCTGGGCGACATTAGCAAGAAGACTACCTTCTTTGGGGGTTCGCAGGCTGGCAAAAATTATTTTTCCAAAAACTATAACAATTCTCAAATCGTGTCGACCATTAGTGATATTTTTTATTCCAAGAGAGGTATCTACAAACCTTTGCAGAACAGTTTCTTTTTTAATAACTAATTTTAATTTTATAATATTTGAAACAGTGTCTATGATAATACCTTTTCCACCTAAACCTTCGGATGGCTTGATAACAACCATTTCATTTGGAGAAAATAATTTAATTTTTTTTTCAAAATCATTTTGATTTTTTATCTTAAAGCTTTTTGGCATAAATTCACCAAGAGTTTCATACATTTTGTTTTTACTATAACAAAGAGATTTGAAAGCAATGTTGTTCAAAACTTTTTGACTTATTTTTTTGGAAGGAAATTTCAATCCACCACTTCTATCATAAATTGCATCGGCAGTTATGATGCCAGATATTTTTTTGAATTTTTTCCCATTAAAAAAGAGAGGATCTTTGAATTTTAATCCGCCTTGGTAATTCTTTTCCTTACTGGATATATACATATCAGCACCAGAAAGGGTGCCTTGTTTGAAAAAATCAAAATAGACCGCCTCTTTTTCACCAAAACCAAAAAAGGGGTTTTCTTCTGATTTTTCCTTATTAAAAAACATTATTATTTTTTTTCGCATTTTTCTAAATAATCACTTAAGCTTTTTAGTTCAGGAGAAATTTTTTCATTAAGCGTTAAACTGGGACAGCTATTAGCCTCAAAGATTGCAACCTCGCCATTTTCCTTTTCTACAACATCCACTCCAGAAACTTGGATATTAGCCACTCGTGAAGCTCTTAACGCAGTATTAAGAATTATTTTTTTAACTGAGGTAATATTCATAAATTCTTCTCTGGCACCAAGGAAAACATTATTTCTGAATTCATTTTTTTTGGTACGAATTTTTTTCTCAACTGCGCCCACCTCTTTCCCGGTGACAAAAACTCTATATTCGAAAGTATTGGGGATAAATTCTTGAAGAAAGATTTCTTTCCCTGTTTCTTTTTGCATAAGCTCGGTAATTTTTGCTGTTAGTATTTTTTTGTTCTTAGCTAAAAAAACTCCTGAACCCTGAGAGCTGTTGCACTGCTTTATTACAATAGGAAAGCCAAGAAACTTAGCGGCATTTTGAATGTGATCTTTTTGATAAGCAACCGAGTAGTATGTTTTTGGAATAGGCACACTACCAAGGGAAAACTTGAACATTTGAATTATTTTGGCTGTGTCAGAACTGGCCTTGCTTTTTTCATGAAACTTGTCGATGAATTGTATATTTTTATTTTTGCACAGATTAGCTAGGATAAAAGCCATTCCGCCATAACGCCCAACTTTTCGGGGATAGATAGTCTTCCAATTTTCCAAAGATTTTCCGTCAATCAATAAATTTATTTTTTTATTTTCCAAAAATAACTCCATATCTTCAAAACTGGATAAATCAAAAGAAATATTTTTTTTCTTAAGATGTGCAGAGAGTTTTTTGTTAAACTCAGTCATTTTTTTGGAAGATTTTTTCTTAGTGCGTAGAATTAGAAGCATGGTGGTATGAAATTAGATTAATTATAAAACAGAGACAGTTTTTAGTTTTAGAATATAGTCAATTATTTTCTTTACTACATTTTGAGTTTCTCCCTGAGTAGGATTGTAGTGAATATAAATATCCGGTTTGCCGTTTATCTCTAAGATACTGATTTTTTGTTTGTCGGGAGGCAAGGTAATGTCATCACAAATGAGATCAATGCCAGCAAGGGTTTTTCCAGTTGCTCGAGAAGCCCGAGCGCATATTTCTTTTATCTCTGGATGGATTGAATTAGTCATATCCCTTGTTTCGCCTCCCTCCGCAAGACAAGAAAGGCCTTTTATAAAAATTTCTTGATTTTTTTTAAGAACGGTATCTAATCCAACTTCCTGATCTTTTAGAATGGTGTTTAAAATTGAATCAAGATTAGTTTTTTTATATTTCTTTAGTTGTTTTTTTTCTATTAATTTTTGTACAGTACTTTTGCCATCGCCGGAAATTCTCGGAGGGGTCATTTCTAAAACACCAATAGCTTCATTGCCCAAAATTAGAACGCGGTATTCTTTACCAAAAATCATTTCTTGAGCGATAAGAAATTTAAATTTATCTATTTCTCGTAGGATTATTTCTTTAGCTTCGCCTATATTTTTAATATTAGTAAAAACTCCTTTACTATTGGATCCATTAGAATCCTTAATTACTATTGGATAGGAAAGAGAGCGTAATTTATTTTCAGTGTCGGAAGCAGAAAGTGTTTTTTTATAAAAGCAAACAGAATTTGGCGTAGGAAGGTTATTTTTTTTCAAAACAACATAGGTTAAATCTTTGTAGGAAGTAAGCATTTTTCCAGAGATAAAATCGCTAGCTATTTCAAACTTTCGTGAAATAAATATTTTTTCATTATTTATGTTAATGCAAAAATATCTTCTTTCTGGAATAATTTTTTCTATTATGCCTCCCATTGCTTCAACAACTTCTTTTATGATAGCTTGATTTTTTTTCATTCAGTTATTTATTTACATCAATTAAGAATTTATTCAGGTTTTTTCTTCCAATAATGACAGGCAGTTTTAAATTCGATCGATCGATTATAGAAACTTTGGCAAAAATTTCAAATTCATCCATAACGAAAGAAATATGAATCATTGGTCGGTAGGTTGTGCCATGAGAAGAATGGATGATGGCAGTATCAGCTAGATCGGGAACATTTTTAAACAGAGATTCTCTTTGTTCCTTAGGCAAGTTTTTTATCTCCGCATAATTTATATTTAGTTTTTCATAAGCAGCAAGTGTTTCACTAAATCCTAATTCTTTAGCTAACTCAATATCAATCGAGCTAGAATCTGCTCCTGTATCAATCTTAGCTTCCACTTCAATTTCCTTTCCATCTTTGCCAATAAGTTTTACTTTTTCCACGGTGCCGATAACTTTTTTTCCGGAAATTTCCTCCAGTTCTTCTTCGATTTCTCCACCGAAAAGATCTTTGCCGACGCGGATGCCTTTCTCGGCGGTTTTGATTTTTATTCCGGCAGCTTTTTTGAGTCGCTCTTTAAGACCGGAAAGATTAGCTACCTGGATAGAAAGACCAGGGCGGGCGTTGAGTTCGATTATCGTTGGGCCATTAATTTTATCGATGGCAATGTCGGCACCTAAAAAGCCCAGGCCGGAAATTTCTTGGGCGCGTACGGCTAACTTCAAAACATCATTCCAATAGGGGAGTTTAATTCCGGAAAGCAGAAGGCGAGTGCCGGGGATATATTCAATTATTTTATTTTTCCCCAAAACTGCGGTAGTGGTTGTACCTGTCGCAATGTCTATCCCCACACCAATAGCACCTTGTTGCAAATTAGCCTTACCTTCTGATGATTTGGTTGGTAGGCGAAGCATGGCCATCAGTGGAACCTTATTGAAAACAATGACACGAATATCAGGAATACCTTTATATGAATAAGGTTTAAATAGTTTTAAAAGTTGTAAACGCTCTTCGAAAAAAGCAATGTCAGGTGTGCCGGAAAGTGAAAAAGAACCGTCTAAAATATTTCGAATATGTGTTTTTAGATCTTCTATCGTGACAATTGATCGATCGGCTTTAATCCATGTATCTATAGAATTTTTTTTTTTACCATAAACCACCAAGATTCCTTCACCACCAAAACCACGATTGGGTTTTAGTGCAAAACCTTCCGGCAAAGTTTGCCAATCAAAATTTTCCAATTCTTCCACGGTACGAATTTTAGCAATCAGTTTTGGTACAGAGATATTATTTTTAGCGAGAATTTTTTTGCTAAGAAGTTTGTTGTCGGCTAATTTTTTAGCGCGCGATCGATTAAAAGGCCGGATATAATCCAGGTTCCGTGCATTCATTCCGAGTATTTGTCGGCTTAATTTAAAAAATTCAAACATAAAAATTATAGATTTTTCATTATTTTGCGGAAGCGAAAATATTCACTAACGCGTAGTCCTGTCCATTTTCCAAGTAGGATATTAACTGGAATAGTGAGAAATACTATCCAAGGATAAAGAGCTAAAAAATGAATAAGAGTGCTGGAGCTTGCGATAAAAAAACCGACAATAGAAATAACTAAAGTTTCAATAGCTAGTTTTATCGCAGCCAAGTCTCCTTTCTCAATTTGCACTGCTACAAATTTTTCTACAATTGTTATCATAATAAGAATGGGAAAAATAGAAACAGCCGCTAATCCCGTTCTTTTAAATTCTCCACCAATAACTAAAATTCCCAAAATTAGCATTGCTACCACAGTGAGCATAATAGCTACTCGAGGAAGGTAGAGCAGGCGAAAAGGCTTTAGAACAAAACGCATCAACATTCCAGAGAAAATAACAGTGACAAAAATTGCAATACCGTATTTGAGTCCATTAGTAGCTAAAAAGGCAAAAGTCACAATTAGCGGAGCATAAATACCAAAAGCTTTAATTCCCACTACTTGGCGCAAAAAGGCGATGAAAGTAGCAATTATCGGAAGCATAAGAATCAAAATGACTGTAGCAAAAGGCACGCCTTGGCCGAGAAAGAAATCAATTATTGGACTAGTATTCATTTTTTTTATTGAAAATTAATTATTTGAAAATTGATTGAAAATTGAAAATTGTGAATTGAAAATTTATGAAAAATTATCTTAAATTTTTCAGTTTTCGACTATTAATGTGGCAAAGCGCAATTGCAATCGCATCGGCTGTGTCATCCGGTTTTGGCAAATCTACTAGATTTAAAATATTTTTAGTCATTAGTTGCACTTGCTTTTTTTCCGCTCGGCCGTAGCCTGTCAAAGCTTGTTTGACTTGGAGGGGAGTATAGCTAGCTACTCTAACATTATTTTGGCATAAAGTCAAGAGAATCGCCCCTCTAGCTTGAGCGACAGTAATCACAGTTTTTTGATTCTTAAAGAAGAAAATTTCTTCCACGCCCGCCTCGGTGGGCTGGTATTTTTCAATTATATTTTTCAAATCATGGGATATTTCAAATATTCTATCTTCGTCGGATTTTTCAGGAGAAGTGGCGATATGGCCATAAGCCAAGGGTTCCATTTTGCCGTCTTTTTCGCAGAGTATCGCCCAACCAGTCGTGGCCGTCCCAGGATCAATTCCAAGTACTCGTAAGTTTTCTTTTGAAGTTTCAATTTTCTTTTTCATAACTATATTATAGCTTAAAATTCATTTTCTGTAAGCTTTTCGTGATTATTTTCTGGTTTGTCCGGAAGCAAATTCCACATTCCTTCGAAAATTGCTTTCATTCCTTCATGTATCTTTTGGCTTTCTATGATAATTCCAAGGCTTTCTTTGTAGGAGATTATTCCAAACTTAATTTTTCCGTATATCTTTATTTCAATATCAAATTTATTAAACAATTCATCTGATACGAATTTTGTTCTAGTTGCCGTTGTTTTTCCAATTTCTTCAGCAAACTCACGATTTTTTTTAGTATCAGGAACAATAGCACGAACCCAGATTTTTTTCTTATTTCGTTCCGGATGATAATAGTCTGAAAAATATTCTTCTCCTAGGTTTATATAAGGGTAGGGGAACCAGGTAAGAATTTCCTGATCTGGATATTTCAGGGTATCTTCAAAAACTTCCTTGACTCCAGCAAGTCCTTCGAAATATCGTATTCTTGGCTTTTTATCGAGCAAATTCATAATTGAAAGGATTTCCGGCATGGATTCTTGAAGAGTTCTTTTTTTTGTTTCTAGTGACTCTATTAGTTTTTCAGGGTTTTCTGCTAGGAAAATGGGTCTTTTCCCTTTGTTTGTTTGGCTTATCATTCCAATTTTTTTGAGTTTTTCTAATGTGTCATAAACAGTTGAGCGCTTAATGTTTGATTTTTGGCTGATTTTGGCAATAGTAGCTTCGCCCAATTCTAAGATAGCTATATAAAGAATAGCTTCTTTTTCTTCTAGGCCAGCGTCGATTAGTTTTTGAATAAGTATATTTTGCATATAATAACGCTATTTCCGTCGTTATTTAGAGTATAGAATATATAGCTTATTTTGTCTATATATAAGCCAAAATTAAATTTTAGCGAAAAAATAATCTAAACAAAATTAACACAACTATTGCCAAAAAGGTTATTTTAGCTTATAATACGATATTGCAATAAAATAGATTTATTGCAAAGAATAAAGAAGTTTTTTTAAAACTTAACATAGGCACATAAGGAGAGAAAAATGAGAATTTATTGTTCTATGTATAATTACAAGAAGGTGTTATTAGAGTTTCACATTACGGGAATTAACAATCCAAAGGGAGGTTGGGGGTTTGTTACTAATGTAGAAGGGAAAATTATCCCAGACTCAAGAATAGAAGACATAGTTGCTGAGCTGGGGTATAAAATTCGATACATAGAAGATAATGTGCCCCTAGTAAAGGTCGAGACTTTTATGGGTGATGTTCAAGCGCCTATTTACAAAAAATTATTGTCTTACCACACCACATGCTTCTCGGATATATTTGCTGATAATGATAGAAAAATGGCCGTTTTTATGCTAGTAGATAAAAACGGTAATAATTATAACGAAACAATTTATTGTGTGAAAGTTGACGAAAGGGATAACTATCGATGTAAAATTTTAAAATGGTTATCCAGTGAGGAGTGTTTTGGTATCGACATTATCGGGCTGGAGGATGGGATGTTGGAGTATTCATTTGGTGCTCCATACTATCGATATAAAAAAAATCTAAATGAACAAGGTGAAAGCGAGTCGGCCTAAAAATAAAACTCGCTAATAACAAAAAATCTGGGAAATTGCTAAGACTAGCATTTCCCAACTTTCTTAGGTTCGTTTGAATGGTTCAAGTGAATCTGAGTGAAGTAAAAATTTTTAAAAATAATCTATTGTATAATTTTTATGTTTAATTTATAATAAAATTATAAATATGGGGAGATAGTGTAAAGTAGCACATGAGCACTTTGCTTGGAGTGAAAGCGCAAATCTTTCTCTCTCCACAAAAAAATAATTATGTCAGAAAAAACAATCCAAGATAAAATTATTGAGAGTATTCCTAATTGCTCAAGAATTACCAATGAAGATCAAAAACTCTACGAAGAGTTTTTTAAATGTGAAGCAAAAAAATACCCCTATCACTATTGCCGAAACTGGGTTTTTATTAGTCAAATTACCAATGGTAAAGGCATTAAATATTTTGACAAGCAAAAAGAACACCTAATAACCATTGCTCCGACTTGGGGAGGTGAAACGCCAAATTATATTTATTTACCGCTTGGCATAAAAGCCATAGAGAGTGTGCCATTCGTAGTAAAAGAACTAGCAAAAGTTTTGAATGAAAAAATTACCATCAAAAAAGTTTATGGCGAAGAAAATCGGGACTATCTAGTGAAAAATAGCATCGAAGAAATACCTATGAAAAAAAGCGATGATTTCAATGAATTAGATGATGATAAATATCCAGAGATAATTTGTGATGTGGATAATATTATTCAAGCTACTTATGGATTGCCAACAGAATTGACGATGACCGCATTCAAAAAACATATAAAAATGATAAATAAGAAAATATTTTTGAATGAATGTGAAATGCGAGAAGAAAATTTATCCAATGACCTGAAGGAACCTTTTGAAAAACTAGTTGACAAATGGAGTCTTGATATTGCCAAGCGAACTGCCGAGCAATTTAAAAAAAATAATGAAGTCGAGAAAATAAAAAAATGGATGGCGGATGTTTATTATCCTCATTTTTTGGAAGAATATGCTGGAAAAGCAGATAACAAAAATTTATTTTGCTATCTCACATTTTTGAATGACCAGCCAGTGGCATTCACTTCTGCCTATCCAATTAGCACCAGCGCCTTAGGCGTAAATGCCAGTTTTTGCGATACGGAATTTCCTGGGATGATTCAATATTTGTTCTATCGCTTAGCAGTAAAAGCTAAAATGTTAGGATATACCTATTTGAATTTAAGTAGTAATGATATCGAATCGCAACATCTATACAAATCTTCAATGGGTAAAAAATTCGAAGTATACCCTTACATTTTTGAATATAATATATAATAAAAATAAAATGAAAAAAGATAAATACATAATTGGGCTTAATTCGGTTTACCATGAATCATCGGTTTGTATCATAAAAAATGGTGAATTAGTTGCTTTTTCCGAAGAAGAAAGATTTAATCGTATAAAACATGGAAAATCGGCTATGGTTGATAATTCGGATAAACTGCCGATGGAATCAATTAAATATTGTCTGAGAAAAGCAAAAATAAAGTTAGCAGATGTTGATTACATTGCTTATAATTTTAATCCGGAAAAAAGATTGAAATTTCATGAAAACTATAAGCATGATTATGAAATAGCTGAAGGTGATTTTGGTACGGAAAAAGGAGAAAATATTTTTTATAAAAAAAATATTAATTTAAAAGATAAGCTCAAGAAGCTTGGATTTGCAGGGGAATTTTTTTATCTAAATCATCATGATTGTCATGCCTCTGGAGCATACTATTCTTCCGGATTTGAAAATTCAGCAGTTTTAGTTATTGATGGAATAGGTGAATATGAATCAACTTCTTTTTATGATGTAAAAAATGGAAAATTTGAAAAAATAAAATCCATTAACTATCCAAATTCTTTGGGATTTTTGTGGGAAAAATTATCTAAATTTATAGGTTTTAGCGCTTATGATGCAGCTAAGACTATGGGCTTATCTTCCTATGGAAATCCTGAAGTTTATAGAAAAGAATTTGAGCAAATAGTTAAGATGGATGGAAATGGATTTTTTACTATCGATGATAGTATTATGCAATTTCGCAATGAAAATTATGCAGAAATAGAAAGATTATTCGGACTAAAAAAATTAGATCAACCTATTAAAAAAATAGATAAAGAATATCAAAAATATATTGATTTGTCAGCTTCTCTTCAAGAAATTACTGATAAGATAGTGATAAATTTAGCAAAATTTCTCAGGGAAGAAACAGGACACAACTATTTATGTATGTCTGGTGGCGTAGCACTAAACTGTGTCACTAATGCAAGAATTATTTATCAAAAAATTTTTAAGGATATTTATATTCATCCATTATCAAATGATGCGGGCGGATCAATCGGCGCAGCATATTATTTGTGGACAAATATTTTAAAGCAAGAAAAACCAAA
Source organism: Candidatus Moraniibacteriota bacterium (assembly GCA_049303905.1). Taxonomy (GTDB): domain Bacteria; phylum Patescibacteriota; class Minisyncoccia; order Moranbacterales; family UBA2206; genus UBA2206. Next base: position 54,341 of record JBAQNP010000005.1, on the reverse strand, counting down.
AGCTTTTTCACATGCTTATTTGGGAGTAGAATATTCCGACAAGGAAATTCTTGTTGCATTGAAAAAATCCAAACTTAAATTTGAAAAAATTAACAATGTAGAAAAAAAATCTGCACAGTTATTGGCAGATGGAAATATCGTGGCGTGGTTTCAGGGAGCAATGGAAGTTGGCCCGCGCGCATTAGGACATCGAAGTATCCTTGGTGATCCGAGAAATCCTGCTATGCTAAAAACAATTAATAAAAAAGTAAAGTTTCGAGAAGAATTTAGACCGCTTTGCCCAAGTGTATTGGAAGAAGATGCAGGCAATTGGTTTGAACTTGGGAAAAACATTCCCGATGCTGGAAAGTATATGCTGGCCGCTTTTAATGCTAATAGTAAAAAGAAGAAATTGATTCCTGCAGTCGTGCATATTGATAGCACAAGCAGAATTCAAATGGTTAGTAAAAAATATTCTCCAAAATATCATAAATTAATATCGGAATTCAAAAATTTAACAGGAGTTCCTATTTTGCTTAATACTTCTTTCAACATCCAAGAACCAATTGTTTGCAGTCCACAAGATGCAATTGATACTTTCAAAAAAAGTAAGATTGATTATTTGGTAATGGGGGATTATTTAATTAAGCAACAGAATATTTTTTTGAAATATATTAACAGTTGGATATAACATTATGAATATAGAAATATTTGGGCATATTGGAGCAGGGATAATAGCATCTGCACTAATTCCGCAAGTTATTAAATCTTGGAAGACTAAATCAACGGAGGATATTTCGCTTTTATGGAATTCGTTGCTTCTGGTTGGGTTAATTTTGTTTATAATTTACGGCATTGGCATTAAAAGTCTTCCAATAATGATTTTCACTTCTATCGAAGCTACTTTTACACTTTCCTTGCTGATGTTGAAACTATTTTACAAAAAATAATAGCAAATCTTATATTTAATGATATTTTTATCTATGTGAGTATATGGGAATATATATGAGGAAAAATTAACAAAAAAACCGCCAGATGGCGGAATTTTGTTTGTAGAAAGTGTAGTAAATTATTTTTTTAGCTTTCTTTTTTTTATGACTTTATTGATTAAAGAAAGTTGATCTTTATTGGCTAAATGAATGGCTTTTTTTATAACTTTCTTCTTTTCTCTTGCTGGTAAATCAAAAAACACAGTTGGAGTGGAGACCTTACCGTAATCGCAACTTATCAATTTTAATAATTTAGTTATCATATATCTAGTATATAAATTATCGCATATCTGCTCATTGGCTATTTTTGATATTATTTCGGTTGGAATGCTGGCAATTCTTTTGGACATAGTAACTATATCCAATTATATCCAATTAATTTATCGCAGTTAAATGATTTTTTAAGATTTCATTTTTTGTATATATATTATAGCTTAAAAGGGAGGTTTTTAAAATCACAAAACAACCTCATATCTCGTCGTTTTGCCTTCGCCAATTTTTTTATATCACATTTTTATCTATGTGAGCATATGGGAATATATGTGAGGAAAAAATTACAAATTTTCAAAAATCATCTAACTAACTTAAAGGCCATTTTTCATTTTCAATGCAAATTCTTTTGCATTTTCAAAATCTTTTTGGTTCGGTCGGCTTTTGTTTATTCCGCCAAAATATTTCAGAAAAACATTAGTATTAAAGCCGGGACAGATAAAATCGCCAAGTATTTCGTAGTGTTTAGCTTCCAATTTATTTCTAAGTTTGGAGTGAGCTTTTGTGAGATAGTTTTGTAGAAACTTATCGCCAAATACTGAAACAGGCACTCCGCTTGTTGAAAAGATAAAAGTTTTTTTGCCAGCGCCATTAGGTAACTTGTCCACTAATTCAAGAAGGCTAGTGTGATGCATATCGTCATATATTCCTGAGCCAAAACCAATCAAATCATAATTAGCTAACTCTTCAATGCTAACTTCGAAAGGTTTTTTAACTTTTGCCTCTAATACATCAGCAATAACCCCAGCTATTTTTGTAGTATTCCCATGATGAATTGATTGGCAAATTATAAGCGTTTTTTTTGTTTCCATATTATTTTTTGATTTATAAATTATCAAAAATCTCCTCCACATCTTCTTGATCATCCAATATTTCAAGAAGTTTGTCGTAGCTTTCTTGGGTATTCGCATCAATTTCGACAGTGGATTTTGGGAGAAAAGTCAGATTTGATTCGGAAATGGTGATATTATTTTCCATTAATTTTTCTTGCACTTTTTGCAAATCTTGAGTTTCGGTATAAACAAAAAGTAATCCATCATCTATTTTGGTGTCTTTGGCTCCCGCCTCAATGGCGAGCATTTCGAGTTCGTCAGCATCTTTGCCGTTTAGATCAATGGTAATGGCGCCGACTTGCTCAAAATTCCACATAGAACTGCCGTATTCGCCGAATTTTCCAGAAGCTTTAGTGAGGATACTTTTGATTTCGCTCACTGTACGATTTTTATTGTCAGTGGAAGTTTTGATGAGCATCATAATGTTTCCAGGGCCTTTGGCTTCATAGATAATTTCCGAAATTTCTGCGCCACTTAGTTCGCCTGTGCCACGCTTGATGGCTTTGTCGATATTTTCCTTAGGCATATTAAACTCGCGCGCTTTGTCCATCGCAAGGCGAAGTTTGAAATTATTATCCGGATTGCCACCGCCATCTCGCGCCGCGATAACAATCGGTTTAGCTAATTTTGTGAAAATTTTAGCGCGTTTAGCGTCGTTTATCCCTTTGCGGTGCTTTATTCCCGCCCAATGTGAGTGTCCTGACATAAGATCATGAAGCATGAAGCATAAAACATGTAAAAATCGCAGTTATCATCGTTTTATGTTTCATGTTGTATATTACATGTTACATAGCTTAAGCTTAGCAGTTTAGATTGCAATTTTCAAGAGGATATGATTTAAGGAAGAATTGATTTTTAGCCAGATTGAATCTGAAAATTCAATTGCCCAATGTTTTTGGTTTGTTGGGGTGGTGAAAGAATAATAATTATCTTGCAATTTTATTTTTTGAACACCGAGAACTTTTGGTTGGTTGGTGAGAATTATTTTAGGCACTGATATTTTGGAACTTGAAAAAGCTAATTTTTCTTGATTATCTCTTTTCTTTTGCCAAATTGGCGAGGGAGTGTATTTTCCAAGACTGGCTTGGATTTCGGAGTTAGGGATAATGAGAATATCTTCTTCTATTGTGGCGCTGGTTCCCTCATCCGCCCTGCGGGCACTTTCTCCCAGAGGGAGAAGGGGATTTTCTATGTCATTCTGTGTTTCTATCCAACTCCAGCCGTTGTCATTTTTTCCATAAATCTCATCTTCGTTGATTTTGTTTTTTTTCCGATCATATTTAATTTTTTGCACAACTTTCCCAGAGGGGTCGCGCAGTTCAATTTTTGTTTTTTCATTTCCTAAAGTGAAAGCGCAAATTTTCTTGGTGAGCTTTTTGGTTTTGCCTTTTTTAATTTTGAAATCTTCCCGAATGGGATGGTTGATCAGTTTGTCTTTTCCCGTAGCGATTGACCAGCCCTTAAGATTGACTTTATCTTTGGATTTATTTTTAATTTCAACCCACTCATTTTTTGTATCACTCCCTTTGGGATTCGGAGAAAGACTAATGATGCGAATTTTTGGCGCGTCATATTTTTCCACTTTAACACTAAAATCGTAGGTTTTGTCTTCGCCATCCCCAGTAATTTTTAGACTGCCTTTGAATTTTCCGGTTTTTTCATATTTATGTTTAGTAGATTTTAGATAACTTTTGTGGCCGTCGCCAAAATTCCAAGTAAATTTTTTGGCATCCTCATCAGCCTTAACATTAAAATAGGCGTAAGTGTTTTTGTAGATTTTTTTTGGTAAAATTAATTTTCCGGATAAAATTTTATCGAAATTATTTTCTCCCCCAGGGGTAGGCAAGGATGTCCAGCGCCAAGCCGATCCGTCAAAGGAAAAAGAGTGGGCGCTTTTGCCACTCGCATATTTTTGGCTGGCAATCAAGTTTTCTTTTTTGTCATAAAGAAAAACAGTGTCGCCCTTAGAATCATTGTTAAATGAAAATGAACCATAGAAAACAACAAAATTTCCAAACTTTTCTTTTTTAGAAATTTTTCCCTTGGCGCCCTTAGAATCTTTGATTATATAATCCGAAAAATCAATTTCTTTTCCGGTTAGATTTATTATCTCCACAAATTCTTCCTCGCCATTCTTAGTGTCTGGCACGGGATAAATTTCATTGATTCTAATTCCCGAATAATCTTCTTCTTCTTCTTCTTCTTCTTCTTCTTCTTCTTCTGAATCATCACTCCAATTAATACTATCAATTATCTCTCCTTCATTTTCCTTGCCGAATCTAATGGCAATTTTGTTTGTCTCGGAAATTGTTTGGGTAGTAGCGCTATTTGCGCCAATATTTTCAGCAAACCCATTTTTGCTACAAGCCCAAAGATGCTTTTCTTTGGGGTTAATAAATGTATCGCTAGTCCATGATTTTATGGAAGTGTCTTTTGTAGCTGAAGTTGCTCTTTTTACTAATCTGTAACCTTTTAAATTTATTTTTTCATTAGTAGTGTTGGTAATTTCGATAAAATCTTCATCGGCCTTACCAGATCCTCCATCATATTGAATATTGGTAATTTTCAAAATTGGTTCAGCTAGACAAATTTTTTTCCAAATAAAAAAGCTAGCTAAAATAACCAGCCCGAAAATAAAATAATAATATTTTTTATTTTTATTTTTCACCCTAAAGTAAAACTAAAATTAGCTCTAAGTTGTTTCATGATGAATTTTTTCTCGAAGCATTTCGCCGAATTCATTCTCTTCCTTGTTTTCTAATTCGTTTTGCAGTTTCATAATAGTATCTTTGATTTTGTATGGATCGGGAACATTTCGAAAGATAAAGCGTTCTCTTTCACCGGCAGTTTGAATAAGAAGATTGCCATAATTTAGAAAAGTTGGGATAACTCCACGCACATCAGTGGTGACATCTTGAATTTTTTCCAGTTCTAGCTCACTCACTACGCGAGTGAAAAGCCCCTTTTGTTCAATGTTGATGATTCTTTCACTGGTGACTATCCAAACATCAAAATAGTAGTCAATCCAAATGGCAAAAAACAATAGCCAAAGAAAAGTGAAAAAAAGACTGCGCATAAAAGCAGTGAGATTAAGAAGGAGTTGTTCGCTGAATTCATCAAAGAAGAAAGCAGTTAGAAAATAACTACTGAAAAGAAAAAGTATCATGAAGAAAATGACGGAAAAGTGAGTGAGAATGTTAAACCAATGGCGGTGAATGACCATAAGAATTTCCTCGCCGTTTTTTTGTCCTTCAAAGTGATAGTGAGTGAAGGTTGGTTGCATAAAATTAAGATTGAAAAATTAGTTTTAAAATTAGAGTGTTCCAATCAACCGAAAAAAACAACATAATATTGGAAAGAAAAAGCAAGACGGAAACTACCGCAAAAATCGGAAGCATTATTTTATTAGTGTTGGCGTTTATGGAATAGCGGGAAAGATGATAGATGATAAAAAAGAAGAGAAAAAGATAGGTGATAAAGATAACAGCATAAAGAGCGAGGATGATGTAGAACATAAATTTTATTATTGTCATCCTCGCGAATGCGGGGATCTAGTCTCAAGGCTTAATTTATTACAAAGACTTATTTATTTCAGAAAGTCTATTCACTAGATTCCCGCTTACGCGGGAATGACATTTTTTTTAAAATAATTTTTTCTCGCCAGTATATTTTATTCCTAGATGATTATAGGCACTTTCGGTAGCAATGCGACCACGCGGAGTTCTGGCTAAAAATCCGATTTGAATTAGGTATGGCTCATAAACATCTTCAATGGTTTTGATTTCTTCCGAAGTAGCGGCGGCGACTGTGCCAAGACCAACAGGACCACCATTGAATTTTTCAATGATCACTCGCAAAATGTGTTTGTCGGCTGGTTCAAGTCCGAGAGGATCAACATCAATCATTTCTAGCGCTTCTTTGGCCACTGCTGAATCAATGGTAGCATGATTTTTAATTTGAGAAAAATCGCGCACGCGTTTCAAGAGACGATTGGCCACACGAGGAGTGCAACGAGCGCACTCGGAAATTTTTTCGAGACCAGTTTCATCAGCCGTCACGCCCAAAATTTTGGCACTACGCTCAAGAATTTTTTTGATTTCCGGATTGGTATAAAATTCCAAACGATGAATGGCGCCAAAACGATTGCGCAGGGGATTAGAAATAGAGCCCAATTTAGTGGTGGCTCCGATCAGGGTGAATTTTGGCAAATCAAGTTGAATAGTTCTGGCGGATGGACCTTTGCCAATTATTATGTCTAATTTATAATCTTCCATGGCTGGATAGAGAATTTCTTCGATGGATTTGTTTAGCCTGTGAATTTCGTCGATGAAAAGAATGTCACCGTCGGAAAGATTGGTGAGAATTGAGCCAAAATCACCCACGCGTTCAATGGCTGGACCGGAAGTTGTCTTGATGTTGACTCCCATTTCTTTGGCAATGATGTTGGCGAGAGTGGTTTTGCCAAGCCCCGCGGGACCATAAAGCAAAACATGCTCAATAGACTCCTTTCTGTGTTTGGCCGCTTGAATCAAAATGTCCAAATTTTTCTTAACCTTAACTTGCCCCACATAATCATTGAAATTTTGTGGGCGCAAAGTGACATCAAAAGTCAGGTCTTCAGGTTGTTCGTTGGATGTTGTTATCATAAGAAAATGGTTAAAATGAAAATAGAAAATAGTTCAGGAAATTGGAGAATAGAAAATAGATTAAATAAAAATTCTAATTTCTTATTTCTGCTTTCTTAAGCTACTTTCCAATTTCCTTTTCACTTATTTCTAATTTTAGCACTTCTTGACAAAAAAACCAAGCTATGCTATATTGGCTAGTCATCTTGAAACTTTATGTTTTTGAGATGATTAGCAGTAAATTGCAGGCAATTGGTGACTTCTATCTTTTGTCATCAATATAGAAACATTTTTCAAGATATGGGTAGGGTGGTTCACGCTGCGCTATTCCTCGATGTTGTTTCTTTTTTTGGGCTCTTAGCCTGAATTCTTGCCTGCAGATTATTGTCAGAACCACTGATTATCACGTGAACGCACGTGATTTCACGTGAAATATAAATTCTTTAAAAACACAAGGAGACGTTCGTAAGGGGTCAGCCACCGACAGTAGTGGCGGGTATAGTTTTGTTTTTGGGCGCTGTTGGTGTGGTATCAGTTTTTTTATCCCCAGTTGCTTTTATTGTGTGGATAAGAGAACATAAAAAATAAAAAAATTTTTTTGAAAAGGAGGAAGTTAATGCAAAAAAACGTAAAATATCTTTTTTTAGGAATGGCAATAGCATTTTCTGCCAGCGCGTTACTTCAATGGCTAAAACTCCTGTCGGTTACTCCTGGTCAACAGCTTATAGCTTCAGTATTATTTCTGTGTTTGGCAGGAACTATAGCGCTAAAAAAATAACCAGACGCGGAGGGTCTGGTGGGGAAAAGAAAAAGGGTTAGCTTTTCGATATAAGCGCCCTTTTTTTAATGGTTAATTTTTATGTAGGGGTTCAATTTATTCAATCCGAAGATAAATTTTTTTTGAAAGTAGTTGTTAGAAATTAGAAAATGGTTCAGGAAATATGAAAAAAGAAAAAAGAACACTAATTTCAAGTTTCTATTTTCTTAAACTACTTTCCATTTTCTTTTTCACTATTTTCTAAAGATCAGTCACTCTCTCCACTTCTTCTAAACTTGTATTTCCTTCCAAAACTTTCAAAATTCCGTCTTGCGTCATAGTGAGCATACCGAGTTCGACGGCTTTTTCTTCGAGTTCGGCGGTGATGGCGCCTCGGGTGACGAGGTCTTGAATTTCACGAGTTAGTTGGAAAACTTCACTCACGGTCATGCGACCTTTGTAACCCAAACCGTTGCATTTTTCACAACCCTTAGGATGATAAATTTCCAAAACTTTGGGAATTTCCACTCCCGCTTTTGGACTAATAGTAGCCAAAACTTTTTCAATCATTTCTTTTTCTTTTTCACTCGGCGTGACTTTTTCTTTGCAATCACAAAGACGACGCACGAGACGTTGGGCCATGAAGGCATTGACGGCAGTGGCAATGTCAGAAGGGGAAACTCCCATATTAATCATTCGCGCCACAGCGCCGGCGGCATTGTTGGTGTGAATGGTGGAGAGCACAAGGTGTCCTGTGAGAGAAGCTTGCACGGCTACTTGGGCAGTTTCGTCGTCTCGAATTTCACCGATCATCATAATGTCCGGATTTTGACGAAGCAGAGCACGAAGAGCAGTGGCGAAAGTGTAGCCCTCTTTGTCGTTGACGGGAGTTTGCAAAATTCCTGGCAGTTGGTATTCAATTGGATCTTCCACAGTGATTATTTTTACTTCCGGTTTATTGAGCATACTAAGAACGCTGTAAAGTGTAGTAGTTTTTCCTGACCCTGTTGGACCAGTGTTCAAAATCACGCCATTAGGTTTTTTGATTTCCGAAATTATCTTGTCTAAATTTTGTTGTCTGATACCAAGCTTGGTTAGATCCAATTCCATTGAGGAACCGCGGAGGAGTCGCATCACGATTGTTTCGCCATAACCACCGAGAATAATAGAAACACGCACATCAATATTTTTTTCGGAAATCACAATGTCATCATCAAATTTTATACTAAAGCGACTATCAATCACTCCTTGACGCACTTCAGTTTTTACGCCGGAAAGAATTTTGATTTCGCCTAAAAGTGCCGGATATTCATTGAGTGGCAAGGTAGCAACGTTTTGCAAAATTCCGTCAATGCGAAAACGAATTTTCACATCATCTTTTTCTGGTTCGATATGGATGTCGCCAACATTCAAGATGGTAGCGGCCGAAAAAACAACTTTGTTAATGTCGGTGGTTTTTGAGGCACGCAAAACTTCTTCTAGTTTTTTGAAATCCGTTAAATTTTCCTTAGCAGATGCATATTGATTATTTTCAATAAGAATTGTTTTGCCCAGCGTTTGCGACATTAACTTTTCATAAATTCCTTCCAAAAATTCTCCTTGACCGGTGGCACTTTCCACTTCATCGATGGAAGTGATACCAGCTATGGCTTTTAAAATTCCATCTTGAAGCATGGTGATCATGCCAGATTCCAAAGCGGCCATAGCTAATTCTGTTTCGCCGGCCATTTCCAAAATTAATTTTTCAATATCTTCGTTGATGGTGAGTACTTCAAAAATTCCCATCCGACCCTTATAGCCCAAACCATTGCATTTAGGACAGCCCTTTGGGCGATATAGCTTCTCGATATTTTTTGGAATTTCCACTTTAGCTTTGGGGGAAATAATGGAGAGAATTTTCTTGATTGATTCAATAGACTCTCTTGCTGGAACATATGCTTCTTTACAATCACAAAGTTTTCGCACCAAACGCTGGCCAATGATCGCATTTATAGCAGGAGACATCAGCGTTGGCTTCACTCCCAGTTCGATAAATCTTGGAATGGTTCCCACGGCATTGTTAGTATGTAGTGAGGACAACACCAAGTGACCAGTGAGGGCAGAATTGACTGCAATGTCAGCTGTTTCATCATCACGAATTTCGCCTACTAAAATTACATCCGGATCTTGACGCACAATTGCCCGCAGTCCTTGAGAAAAAGTATATCCACGGTCTTTTTCGATTTGAGTTTGAGAAATCCCTGGGAGTTCATATTCAATTGGATCTTCAATGGTGATTATTTTTTTGTCCGGAGTATTGAGTTTATTGATAATGGAGTAGAGAGTAGTAGTTTTTCCGCTTCCGGTTGGACCAGTATTAAGAATCATGCCATTGGGCGCTTGCATTTGTTTTTGAATATTTTCATAAGCCAGTCCCTGTAGACCTAAATTTTCCACGCTTACTTTGATTGAATCCGGATCTAGGAGTCGCATCACAATTGATTCGCCAAAACTTCCCGGAATAATGCTCACGCGAAGACTAATCTTTTTTTCTGCTAAATTTATTTCAAAAGTTCCGTCCTGTGCAATATCGCGAAGATTAAGTTTCATTCCCGACATTAATTTTATACGAGAAAGAATAGTATGAAAAACATTAAGTGGCAAAAATGCCACGTCTTGCAGTGTCCCGTCAATTCGATAGCGTAAGCGAATTTCTTTTTCTTGCGGTTCAATGTGGACATCGCTGGCACCAAGTTTATAACCGCCAGCCAGCATAATATTTAAAACTTGAGTAGTCGGGAGCTCCTTGATTCTTTGTTTTAGCGTGATTAGATCTTTCATTTCTTCCTCAAATTTAGTCAAATCATCTCCAGTAAGATTCAAACTCATTTGATCAAGAATATCCACAAAAACAATTTGTTTATATTTTTCCCAAACGCGGTTTAGATTTGATGCGGAAACTACAAAAAGTTTTATCTGCCAACCCTTATCATTTTTTAGGGTTTCTAAAAAATCAAGAGTTTCTTGGTTGCTTGGATCGCGAGAAATAATAGTGACAACTTTTCCGCTTCTGTGAATCACAGCAATGCCAAATTTTCTTGCTTCTTCTTCGGTTAGAAGGCGAATGTCATCTTTTGAAATTGGAATTAGGTTGGTGTCAACATAAGGCAGATTGAGTTCCGCTGCCAGAGCGCTGGCCATTTCTTCTTCCTCTTTTTTTCTGAAAGTAGAAAGAATTTTAGCGGTTTTATTAGGCTGTTGAATTTCATCAGGCTTTACATTAGAAACTTTTGGTTTGAGAATTTTTATCATGATCTTTTTTCGTGTCATCCTGAATTTACCGTGCCTCGCCGGCAGGCGGGTTTCAGGATCTTATTTAGATTGAGATATTTAGAGATGCTGAAATAAATTCAGCATGACACAATTTATAATAGTTTTATTGATAGTATTTTAACATAAAAATAACAAATAAAAAAACCGCCAAAATATGGCGGAGTTAAGTTTTTTTAAAGTCGGATTATTTTGCAAGTAGACTTTTTATTTTTTCAGCGATAAGTTGGCCGACTTCTATAATATTTGAATTTTCAATTTTAATCTCCAAGAATCCATATTGGAAGTTTCCCGAAATTTCAGAGAGTATTTTTGTGGTTGTTTCTGGAGTAGAAATTTTTATAATTGCAACAGAACTTTGCGGTGTATCATTATAAACAGCCATAAAAATTCGTCCTTCGCTATAATTTTCTTCAAGTTTTGAGATAATTAGAGGTAAGTCTTCGCTCGCGGAACGGCTTTGCACAAAATCTTCAACGCTTAAAGTTGACCAAACTAATTTGCTGGCTTCATCCCAATTTATTTTTGCCATTGCTCGCCCCCATAACTTCAAGATATGTAATGGCTGAGTTTTATACATCCAACGAATAATTTCTTGTTGATCAGCGCCCTTATCCATAAGAGAGGCACTGGCAAGAAGCGCTTTTGGGGTGGTATTTTTTTTCTGAAAACTGTCAGTTGCCCCAATAAGCCCAGCCAAAAGACAAGTGGCGATTTTTTTGTCCACTAACCCAGGAAATATTTCTTCAAAAGTTCGAGCTAGAATTTCACAGGAAGAGGATGCGGTAATGTCAGTCAAATTAATTTGTCCGAAATTATCATTGTCGCTTTTATGATCGATATTTATAACCGGTACTTCAAAAAATAAATCGGTGTTTTCTAGATAAAGCTTGCCTAATTTTTCCAAGTCAGAACAATCAATTACAATCACAATGTCATATTTGAATTTAGCAAGAATAAAAGAAAAATCTTTTGGATTAACGGAGCCCTTCTCTGGAGTGACTAGGATATTGAAAACATCGCCTTTTTCTTCATGGCTAACCTTCATTATTTTGTTTTCTGCTGTATTAAAAGAAAGAACAAGATCTCGTGCACCGGAAATTTCCGAGAGAATATTTTCGGGTCTCGGCAAAAAATTGAACTTTTCTGATAAATGATTAGAAAAAGCGATAGTTGGAAGGATGTTTAATTTTTCCAAAAAATAGTAAAGACCCCAAGCCGAGCCTACAGCGTCAGCCGAAGGATTTTCTGGGATAAGAATCAAAATTTCTTTGGAATTCTCCAGAATTTTTTTGAATTGTTCTTGAGGATTTAGGGACATAGAAAATGATTTTAAGTTAGTTAAATAAGGTAGCATCTGGGAAATATATTGTCAATGTTTGACAAAAAAGGAGTTTTTGGAGTATTTTCTTGATATGTATAGTTCTTTGTTTTTAACTCTTTAGCTCTAAAAAGGAGTACGCCATGCTTATTGCTTGTTTGGACAAGGAGGTTTTTCGTAAACTGGCAGAAGAAGAAAATCTGGTTGTAAAAAATAATCAGTTTATCTTCACTAATAATGGAGAACTAATCACTGAAATTGATGAAGAGATGTTAATTCCTGATCAATTTTACTGGTTAACAAAAAGAGCCATTAATGAGCACCCAGATTTATTTAATGAGATTCCTTTTCCGATGGTGTGTAAATCCCAACCGGAATGTAATCTTATGCGTTACTGGGAGTTGCACGGTCCAATTTCTGAAAAATAAACTAGCCGATAAACTTTCTGGCTAGTCGCGGTCGATGTGTTTTTTAACATTGACCGCTTTTAATTTTCCTAAAATCCAGTTAGAATAAAATTATGGAAAAAACTTTCATTACAATCAATTCCAAACAAACGCAAAAACTAGGCGAGCTTTTGGTACGGGAATTGAAAGGTGGAGAAATTCTTTGTCTGGATGGCGAATTAGGCGCGGGGAAAACTACTTTTACTCAAGGTCTTTTGAAGGGATTGAAAGTTAAAGGACCATACACAAGCCCGACTTTTCTCATAATGAAACAGTATCATATAGCATGTAACATGAAACATGAAACAAAAAAAGAAAAAATGTTTCATGTTTCATGTTTCATGTTTCATGACGTTTATCATTTTGATGCATATAGAGTGGAGGCACAGGACATTTTAAATCTAGGCTGGGAAGAAATTATAGCCAATCCTAAAAATATTGTTATAATAGAATGGGCAAGTAGGATAAAGAATATAATTCCATCTAATGCGATTTGGATAGAATTTTTTTGGTTAGGAGAAAAAGAAAGAAAGATTATTTTTAAATCTAAAGTCTAAATTTAAAATGCTAAATCAATTTTAAATTACCAAATGACAAATTAAAAATTTAATCATTAAGATTTCATTTTAAATTTAAAATTTAGCCTTTAAAATTTAAATTGTATAAATATAAAAAACTATGAAAAAAACATTGGTATTATTAGTGAGTATATTTTTAATCACAACTTTATCTGCTTGTTCTCAAAAAGAAGAAAAGTCAAAAGACACAATCCCAAATCCAATTAGTGACCCTGTCGGGTATGTCCCAGGGATGGTTGATCTAAACAAGAAAGCGGCGCAAGATATTCAAAGTGCGGTGGACAGTGAAAATGAAAAGTTAAATAATAGACCTGTTGCTTTTTAAACAACAATGTTAAAATTTAGACAGAGTTAAAAAATAAAAATACAACCAAATAATATGTTCAACATCGAACGAGCATTAGCTAACAAACGCTTAATGCTGGCTATTACAGGTGTAACTCCGCAGGAATTTCAAAATCTTATCCCTGTTTTTTTCCAAGAGTATCTTGAAGAAAAACAGAAACAACATAATAAGGGTTCCAAAGAAAGAGAATTTGGCGGAGGCAGAATCGGATTTCTAAAAACTACTGCGGAAAAACTGTTTTTCATCCTGTTTTACTATAAATGTTATCCCACCTATGATTTAGCCAGTTTAATCTTTGATTGCAATCGTTCCAATGCTTGCCGAAGACAATTTCAACTAAGTAAAGTGTTAGAAAAAACATTAAACAGAAAGTTAGCTTTGCCAGTCAGAAAAATGAAAACCTTGGAAGAATTTTTTCAAGCCTTTCCCGGAGCCAGAGAAGTTTTCATTGATGGAACTGAGAGACCGATTCAAAGGCCCAAAGATAAGTCTAAACAGAAAGATAACTATTCCGGCAAAAAGAAACGACATACCAGAAAAAATATTATCATCTCCACCAGAAAGAAACGAGTGAATTTTCTCAGTAATACCACAGAGGGCAAAGAACATGATTTCACTATTCTTAAAGCAGAAGCCCCTCCCAATCTTATGCCAAAGCATGTTAAGAAACATCTTGACTTGGGATTCAAGGGAATAGACAAACAATTTCCCGGACATATTATCTCTATGCCAAAAAGAAAACCGCGAACCAAAGAATTAACTCCATTTATCAAAGAACAAAACAAGAAAAAATCATCAGTGCGAGTCTTAGTTGAAAATGCTTTAGCCGGTGTCAAAAGACTTCGAATCGTTTCAGATGTATATCGCAACAAGAAAAAAGATTTTGACGACACAGCTATGCTAATCTCCTGCGGACTCTGGAATTACCATCTCGATTCTACGAGCTGATCATTCCAGAATCATTAGGATGATTCCATGCGAAAGCATTGTTATTAAGCAACAGGTCTAATCTACAGTTATGCCATTTTTAATTTTTGGTAAGGCCTCTACTGAGGTAGCCTCGGTTGGTATTTTTTGAGGCTGGGCTTGTTTTGATGTTATTGTTTCATCATCATCCATTGCCAGAAAGATTATTATTATAATAACAAAGAACAACATGCCATCATTCTTACTTTTCATTCAACACCTCCTGATAAATTAAGATATTAATAATCAATTTCTATTAAAATTAACTATTTTTTATTAAAAAACATCAATTTTACTGATGTATTAAGATATCATATAATCCACAGGTAGTCAACATAGCTTTTTTATATGAAGCTGGTATAATGTATAGACTAATATGGCAAAAAATACTCAATCGAATAACGACTTAAAAATTCCACCGCAAAACATTGAGGCTGAAAGGTCAGTTTTGGGGGCTTTAATGCTGGATAAGGATGCGGTTATTAAGATTGCCAATCTAGTACGACTGGGTGATTTTTATCGGGATGACCACAATATCATCTATGAAGCGATGATGGAGCTTTATGAACAACGCGAGCCGATTGATGTTTTGAGTTTGTCTAATCGTTTGGAAGAAAAAAAACAACTGGATAAGATTGGAGGTTCCAGCTATCTAACTGAGCTTGTAAATTCCGTGCCGTCTAGTTCAAATATTGCTCATTATGCCAAGGTAGTACAGAAAAAATCCACCTTGCGAAAACTAATTATCACAGCTAGTGAAATTGTGGAGCTTGGATATCGTGAAGATGAAGACGTGGAAAAAATTCTCGACAGTGCTGAACAAAAACTTTTTGGAGTTTCACAAAAATATATCAAGCAAGATTTCGTGCCAATTAAATCAATTTTGGAAGCGGCTTTCAATCGAATTGATGAGCTTCATAAGGGTGATCATAAATTGCGTGGCGTTCCAACGGGCTATCCTGATATGGACAATATTTTGGCTGGTTTTCAAAAATCAGATTTAGTAATTTTAGCTGCCCGGCCTTCTATTGGAAAAACAACCTTAGCCTTGGATTTGGCTCGTCAAATTGCCGTTAAGGAAAAAGTGCCTGTGGGTATTTTTTCGCTGGAAATGGGCGCCGACCAATTGATTGATAGGATGCTCTCGGCTCAGTCGGGAGTGGATTTGTGGCGACTTCGCACGGGACGGCTCAAAACCGGCGAAGGAGATGATGACTTTCAACGCATTGGTGAAGCAATGGGAACACTTTCTGAAGCGCCAATCTACATTGATGACGCTGGTTCAGCTAATGTGATGGAAATGCGTACCATGGCGCGTCGCTTGCAATCAGAACATAATGTGGGACTAATCATTATCGACTATTTGCAACTTATGGAAGGCCGAAATGGTGGTGGAGATAATCGCGTCAATGAAATTTCCGAAATTTCTCGCGCTTTGAAACAATTGGCGCGTGAACTCAATATTCCAGTCATTGCTCTTTCTCAGTTGTCGCGTGCAGTGGAATCTCGCAGTCCGCAAATTCCAAAACTATCTGACCTTCGAGAATCTGGATCGATCGAGCAGGACGCTGATGTTGTGATGTTCCTCTATCGAGAAGACCGTGAAAAACCTGATACGCCAAACAAAAATATCGTTGAAGTGCATATTGCTAAGCACAGAAATGGTCCGGTTGGTAGATTCTCCTTGTACTTCCAAGAAAACTCCACCACATTTAAATCATTAGAGAGAGTACACACGGAATAGTGAGTCTGTAAAGTCTATAAAGTCCATAAAGTCAAAAGTAAATTATTTTCTAGCTTTATAGACTTTTAGCTTTCGACTTTTAACTTTTTATTATGTATCCAAAATCTTTCAAAAAACTAATCGACTATTTTTCCTCACTCCCCTCTGTCGGACCAAAAATGGCTGAAAGGCTGGTTTTATATCTCTTCAAACAAGACAAAGAGATGCTAGTTGAATTTGGAAATTCTCTTTCTAATTTGAAAGTTAATCTGCGTCATTGTGAAAAGTGTTTCAATATCAGCGAGGAAAATTTATGTGATATATGCAAAGATAATTCTCGAAATAAACATAAGATTTGTGTTGTGGAAGAACCACTTGATATAATTGCCATTGAGCGAACGAAAAAATATGACGGACTCTATCATGTTTTGGGTGGAACGCTGGGCATCTCAAAAAACGATGACCCAAGTCAATTGAAATTAAATGAATTGGAAAAAAGAGTGGCAAACGAAAAAACTCAAGAAATAATTCTAGCAATGAATCCAACTACCGAAGGCGACGCTACGGCACTCTATATCGCCAGAATGCTAAAAGAAACTCCTGCCAACGTCACTAGGCTTGCTCGCGGACTTTCTACCGGATCTGATATTGAGTACGCCGACGAGTTAACGCTGGGAAGCGCGATAATAAATAGGAAATAAGTAAAGAAGAAAATTAGAAATTAGTTCAAGAAAATAGAAAGCAGAAAAAAGTTTTTTTATATTCAATTTTCCAATTTCAAATTGCCTGAGTTATTTTCTAATTTCTAACAACTAATTTCCAGACTTTAAAAAAACAGGCTTTCGCCTGTTTTTGCTTTATCCAATCTTAGTAATTTCCACCTCTGTCATTGTTTGTCGGTGTCCGAATTTCACTTTATATCTCTTCTTTGGTTTAAATTTAATTCCAGTCACTTTTTTGCCTTTGGCAGTTTTCAAAATTGTGCCTTCGACTGTGACGCCGGTAAGAATTGGGGTTCCAATTTTGACGTCTTTTTCATCGCCTAAAAAAAGGACTTCAGAAAAAACAATCTTGCTCCCCTCTTCACCTTCTAATTTTTCTACCTTAATTTTGTCGCCCTGCGAAACTTTATACTGCTTTCCTCCAGTTTTTATAATTGCCAACATAGCTGTTTTTATGAGTTGTTTATAAGTAAACCCCACACCAAAGTTTATAATTTTTGGTATTGGGAAATCTACATTTAATTTTCTGTAATACTTACCCTGCCTAACCCGAGAAAGGCTTTGGTGTGGGGTAAATTACTACCTAAATACTATATCGCACGGACGCTAATTTGTCAACTGTTTCTGGACAAAATGCGCTTTCTATAGTAGCATATTAAATATGGAAAGTTGGAAAAGAAAAGTGTTTTTTTGGATTTTAGTGCTACTGTTTCTTTTGACAGTACCAGTTATTATCCTCAATGCTAAAGGTTATCGCTTCGATAAGGATCGAGGTGTTTTTGTCCATAGTGGAACCATTACCTTCAAATCTAATCCGCAAACCGTTGATGTAAAACTAAACAATGAGCTTTTTGAATCGAAGAAATTAAATCGGATAAATAATTCTTTTAATGTTTCGGGTATTGTTCCGGGAGAATATGAGGTTCAGGTTTTAGCTCCAGATTTTCAAACTTGGAGCAAAAAAACTCAGATACATAGTGGACTAGCCAGTGAATTTTGGAACGTGCTTCTTGTCAGAAATAATTATGAAAAAACCGAACTTAATACTCCAGAAATTCAAAAATTTTTCACTTCGCCGAGAAATGATCTTTTGGCCTATATCACAAAAAAAGAAAATGATTTAATGGTGAAGATTTTCAATATAGCGACAAACTTAGTCGATCAGGAAATTAGTTTTTCTGGTTGGCAATTTATCGAAGAGGCTAAAAAAGAAAATATCGAGTGGTCCCCTGACAATTCTTTTTTGTCTGTTCCGGTTAAAAAATTAATAGAAGTCGTACCGCAAAAAGAAAAAAATATTATCGTTAAAAATACAACTAAGAAACTAGCTAATGAAACGCCCAAGGAATATGAATATAGTTATTTTATTTATGATTTTGCCAACAAAAACAGCCTTAATTTAACTGAAATTTTAAACAAAAAAGAAATTCATAATGTTAGATGGGATCCAAGAGACAGTGGTTTCTTGTTTTTCTTGGAAAATAATATTCTTTTTCGCGCGGACATAAAGAATTCTCAAGATATCGTTCAAATCGCTTCGGATGTTTCTAGTTTTGATCTTTCTGGCTCCTATGTTTATTATGCCCAAAACTCAGGACTGTTATATAAAAATAGTCTCGACGGAAAAAATGAACCAACCCAAATTACAAACAATTTTCCTGATGGAGAAAATAGCAGAATTTCTTCCGTGGTAGTTTATGATGACTTGCGAATTGCTTTGATTTTGGAAAACAAAGATTTCTATATTTTCAACAAAGGTGATTATGGAGATTATTTCAGAAAATTAGCCGACAATATTGAAGAAGCCCATTTTTCTGATGATGGCAAGAAAATTCTTTTTTGGTCAAACAATGAAATTTCTGTTTATTTCTTACGCGAACAACTTTCTCAGCCAATTCGTGAGGAAAATGAAATGCAAAACATTACTCGTTATAGCGAGCCGATCAAAAATGTTCAATGGTTCAAGGACTATGAACACGTTATTTTCAATTCTGGTAAATGGATAAAGATTATCGAAATTGATCCACGGGATCATGCTAATTGTATGGATTTTATCAATACCGAAACACTAAATCCTTTTGTTATCTATAATGGCGCTTTGGAAAAAATGTATTTTATCGATACAAAAAATAGCATTGCTAATCTATTTTCCATAACCTTTCCCGAAAAAACTACTTTCTTTGGAGTAGAAATAGGCGGATAAAAAAAGACTCCCCAGAAGGAGTCTTTTTTTGAAGTAAATTCAGCTCTATCTATCTTTATAATTTTTTATAATTTTCTACAAAGCCTTTTCCTAAGAGTGGACGCCACCACTCTTCATTATTAATATACCACTCAACAATTTCATCCAATCCTTTTTCAAAATCTATTTCTGGCTTCCAGCCGAGTTCGTTTTGAATTTTTGTCGTATCAAGAAGATATCGCCTGTCATGACCAGGACGATCTTCCACATAAGTTTTTAATGTTTTTGGTTTGCCTAATCGGGAGAGAATAGCATCTGCTATTTCCTCGACACTTTTTTCTGTGCCATTGCCAATATTATAAGCTTCTCCTATTTTGCCTTTATGAATTATTAAATCAATTGCGCTAGCATGTTCAGAAGTATGAAGCCATTCACGCTTATTTTGACTGCTCTTAAATAATGGCAATTCTTGATTTTGAAGAGCATTTGTAATAAATCTAGGAATAACTTTCTCCGGGAATTGATAAGGGCCATAATTATTAGCACAATGGCTGATTGTAATTGGCAATTTAAACGTATGATAATAAGCCATTACTTCATGATTAGCTGAAGCTTTAGATGCATTGTAGGGCGTTTTAGGGGCATAAGGGTCGCTTTCTTTGAATGATCTGTCTTCTTCTAGCCCTAAGTCGCCAAAGACTTCGCAAGTAGAAATATGATGAAATCTGTCTACTCCCACTATCCTAGCTGCTTCTAGAAGCATTTGCGTACCCAGTACATTAGTTTTTACAAAAATGTCAGGCTCTACCATGGCTCGACCATTATGTGATTCAGCAGCAAAGTTTACAATAACATTTATCCCTTCTTCTTTTAATATTTTTTTATTCGTCTCTAAATCTCCGATATCCCCTTTGACAAATTTATAATTCGGATTGTTTTTAATCGATTTCAAATTTTCCAAATTGCCGGCATAAGTCAACGCGTCCAAATTCACAATTTTGTCCTTAGGATATTTTTCAATCCAATAGTGAATGAAATTTGAACCAATGAATCCTGCACCGCCCGTGACTAATATTTTCATAAGTTTAAAATTAAAACGGATTATCTAAATTTTTAAAATTTGGCCATTTGCCGTCGCGATCAGAAAGAATTGGATTTTCCAGAGGCCAGTTAATTTTGAGATCTGGATCGTTCCAGGCAATTCCTCCTTCATGAGTGGGTTCATAAAAATTATCAGCTTTATACAAAACTTCCGTGTTATCTTCCAATGTCATAAGTCCATGAGCAAAGCCTTGTGGAACAAAAAGCATTTGGAAATTTTCAGCTGATAATTCAAAAGCTTCCCATTGGCCAAAAGTTTCACTGTCATGGCGAAGATCTAAGATTACATCTAAAATTTTTCCCTTCACAACTCGAATTAATTTTGCTTGCGCATATGGTGGAAGTTGAAAATGCAGTCCGCGAAGCGTGCCTTTTTTTTCTGATTTTGAATGATTGTCCTGCACAAATTCTGCGCCAATCCCCTCTTGTTCAAATTTTTTCTTAGAATAACTTTCTAAAAAAAATCCGCGATTGTCGCCAAAAACTTGTGGTTTAATTACGTATGCGTCTTTGAGAGTGGTTTTTATAAATTCCATAAATTTTACTTTATACTTACTACCATGCCTCTTCGGCGGGCAAGCTTTATACTTCCTACTTATTCTATCATACCCAAAAATTAAATAAAGCCCCGACATAAATCGGGGCTTTATTTATGAAAAATAAGCTATTATAATTTCCCACTTAAAAGTCGATTTAGTCTTTCTTTGACTTCTTCGGCGGTAGCCTCATGAATTAGAGGAGTTTTTGTTTCCTCTTTTTTTGGCTCTTCTTTTTGGGATTGCTCAAATACAGGCATCTCTTCTGCGACTGGTAAATTATCCGGCGCAACGGCTTTTTTGGAAAAAATTGGAATATATTCTTCCTCTACTGATATTGGTTTCTTTACTTTCTCTATTTTCATAGCAACTTGCTTAACTTCATCCTTCGGTGCTTCTTTATATGACCAAGTTAGATTTGTTTTTATTTTTTCTTTTGGTTGGCTTTGTTCGAACAAAAACAAAAAATAATTCAATATAAGAGCTAGAAAAAATCCAACTAACAAACTTGCAAAAAATGCATAGCTATATGAACCAGCAAAAGAAGATTTTGTCTTTGATCCATTAATTATTCTAATATCAATATCATTTCGAATGTCATAATAAACCCCAATGGTGCTTATGAAATTTTTAACTGCTTGAGAGCTTAAAGTTTCTGCGGTATAGAGAGTCTTATTTTTTGCGGTAAATTTCAAAATAGAACTTCCTCCAATTCGTTCAACTTTTATTTGTTCATTTGGATTGGATAATAGTCTTAGATTCTCTAGAATGATACTAGCATTTATAGCAGCTTTTTCACTCTTAAAAATCACCAACAAATCTCTCTGGGATTGATAAGCTTGACCAAGATTAATTAACGCCAAAAAAACAAACGCGACGGCGAAAACAAAAAGAATATAGAATTTTTTTGATTTAAATATTTCTTTCATAAGGTTTGTTGAGCGCTTTTCCTTTTTGAAGTAGCGCGTCTTCATAATTTATTTCAATTTGATTAGTTATTTTTTCCCAACTAAATTCCCTTTGAATTTTTAGCATTGCTTTTTCTCCCGTTATTTTCATAAGCGCCGGATTGTTTATCATAAAAACCAATTTTTCTTCCAAATCCTTGATGTTTCTAAGTTGAAAAATAAAACCAAACTCACCATCCAGCGTCTCTATATTTTTCTTAGTATTTCCAACTAAGACAGCTTTGCCATATCCCATAGCCTCCAAAACATTTTGAGACATTTTGTTCTTTGCCGATGGATCAACAAAGCAATAGGCCCAAGAAAAAAGTTGATTCAAAGCTTCTCCGTTTTGATCTCCAATAAAAATAATGCTCTCTCTACCTCTTGCCGAATCTTTAATCTCTTTGAAATATTCATCCCCTAATGAGCCACTTCCTACGATTACCAATTTTTTTTCACGAGTCAAATGCTGGTCTTCCAAACTCTTAAAAGCTTCCACAACATCCTTTATGTTACTTTTTCTGTTTAATTGATTGACGGTCAGAACATAGCTTCCTTTTTGCAAATTGAATTTTTGCAGATATTCAAAATTTTCCGCGCCAGAAACATCCACTCCCTTTGGAATTTCTGTTCTAATAAGCGCGGTTTTTCTTTTGAAAATAGAAATCAAAAAAATAATAGTTTTGGAAAAAGAAGGCAGGAAATGAATTATTTCAAAATCCTGAAAAATGACTCGCCAAAAAGACGGGTGGATAAAAACCCGATGCCCTTTTTTGGAAAGCCTTTTGGCTATTTCTTCTACTGATTTTTGGTGAATATACGCGATTTTCATGACCTAATTTCTCAATATTTTTTAACTTGAAAGTATATCACATCGTCAAAAAAAGTCAAATTTAACCACACAAAAAACGCCATTTCTGGCGTTTTTGATTGTTTTATATTTCGGTGTGGTAATATTAAAGCGGAGAGTTTTGATTCTTATATCCTAATTGCCAACGTTTATATTTCTTGTATTGATCAAAATTTTCTATGATTTTGTCCATGCCCTTTGGAGTAAGAGCCACCCCATC
Organism: Candidatus Moraniibacteriota bacterium; assembly: GCA_049303905.1. Lineage (GTDB taxonomy): Bacteria > Patescibacteriota > Minisyncoccia > Moranbacterales > UBA2206 > UBA2206. The sequence continues at coordinate 31,641 of JBAQNP010000005.1, read as the reverse complement.
ATTATTGATATTATAATGAACTTTATCTTTTAGACCCATGCCTATAGTTAATGTTCTTTTCATCACTTTGGTCCACTCGGAATCATTTTTAAACATATCCTTACTCTTTTTGGTATCTATCTAAATTGTTTTTGTCAGCGTTGGCATATGTTTTAATTCTATCTAATAATTCATCTAAGCTAAACTGCTTTAATTTTTGATTTTCAAAATCATCGTAAGGAGGGACGCCTCTATCTAGGGCGTCGATGAATCTTCTTGGACTTGAACTACTTCGTAATCCAGAGGTTTTTGCTGTTTGAGTATTAGGAGTAAATTCATTTGTTTTATCATTTTTAATTCCTCTTAAGACAGAAATTTTTTGGCCAATTTCCATATCTTCCCCAATGACTTTTGTTTGAGTATAGCCACCAATTTGAGCGTATGCTTCAGCTGTATAGGCTGTATTCCAGCCCCCACTTATAACTCTATTCCATACAAAATCTGCATCTTTTTTATTCTCAGGACGATATTTTTGGTTTCTTGCAAAAATTTCCATAAAATCCCATAGTCTTCTTGAAAAGAAAAGCAAATCATTTTTTTGTAATGTTTCAGGTTGTCGATCTTGAATTCCTCGAAGAACATCCGTCGAAGGATTATTATCAAAATTATTAATCAATTCATAAACCATTCGTTTATCTACCCCAAACATGTCAGCATCTTCTGATTCTATGTAAAGAGGACCAGCTTGTTTTTTCCTTGAAACAGAACGTAGTAAAGATAAATCCGTTATATATTTTCTTGCTAATCCAACGCAACCCTTATTATCATCAAAAGAAACGTCAATCGCATTTACCTTAACTTCTGAGTGTGTCTTTTTCCATTTCTCGATAATTTCCATTGTTTTATCAGCAGTTTCTGATTTCTTCTTATTTACTATAATATTTATTTCAAACTGAGAAGTGTCGATAGGGTTGCCTTTTGAATCGGTTTGTTTTGAAAATTGTTCTAATAAATTAGCAATGTGTTTTTCTTCTATTCTTGCGGGGATATTAATACAAACTCTACAATCTTCATGCATTGGGGTTAGATTTGTGTTTAATTTTTCTAACTCTTCTAAATAATCAGAATCTTGATTGGAAAGATACTCTTTAATTCTTTGATTTTCTCGATCGACATTTCGTTGAATTTCTTTTCCTTCCTTATTAACTAACTTTTTGCTTCCATTCTCATTTATAGTTTTATATGAATCTAGTTCGATACCTCTTTTTTGAAATTCTGCCAAAATTTCCCCTGCTGAACTTGCTCCATAATATAAATAAGAAGGTGTCTTTTCTTTTCCTCTTGTTCTTTCAAGTGGATTTCTTCCTAAAACCGGAATCGCGTATGGCCAATCGACTGTGTTTTCGGCTGGAATTTCAAGAATAGTTGTGGAAATTTCTTCTCCAGGGATTTTTACTATTTCTTTCCAATCTGCCAATCCCTTTCCTTCGTAAGTGGCTAGCGGATTAAATACATCAACTCCGTCTTTTTGTCCATCGAAAACAGCTACCTCGGCAAATCTTCCAAGAAACTTAGCATGTCCATTAACATTTTCAAAAGCAATTTTTCCAATTTCACTATTTGGATCAATTATAGCGTTTCCATTGGCATCAATAGGGATTTCCACAACTTGATTTTGTGAATCTTCCGAAAGAGAAATTAGCAGTTTCATTTTTCCTTCTTTTAATAATTCCTCTGGATTCCAATGCGTTCCTGCGTGACTTGAACCAGCGGGTATCATATGTTTCATATTAAAAACATATTTTCCATTACTATCTATCCCGGTTCCTTTTTCTCCTCCCCACCATAATTTAAGTTCATTTTTATCTGGTTTTAGCGTATCATTATCCGCCCAAGAACCTCTTTTTATTTTTTCAAATAAATTTTCATGATTTTTCACATATTCTTTTGGTGAATGGATGATTTCTTTTGTACCGCCCGAAGAAATTTGTTGGGTAGAATCACTAGTAAGAATATTTTCATCTTTTAATATTTGATGAGCCTCATTAGTCAGATGACCATTTTGATCTAGTGTTAGACCTTTAGCAATTGGATTTCCATTTTGCAATAAATCAAAACTGCCATTGGCATTTTTGTGGAAATCAACACCGGCTGGCAATTTGAAATGAGTATTGCCAAAAACTTCCTCATGCATTTGAGAAGCGTCCATTCTCGGCAAATCACCCATCACATATCGACGTAAATATTCCAGCGCGGTGAAATGATGTGCCTCTGGTGCTCCACTGCCAGCAAAAGCCTCTTTAGCACTCAAGAGTCCTTCTGAGTTTCCACCAAGAAGAGCCATGCCTTCTTGAACAGCGATTCCTACTCCTGCACCTATTAATGCGCCCTTAACAAAAGCACCTCCCATTTTTTTCTGGCGAAATTTATGAAAAGCTTCATCCTTAATTGTTTTTTCTTCTAGAAAATCATTAATACGAGCACCCTTTATTCCTTCCAGATATTCTTTCAAGGGAACATTTTCTTCTTTAATATTCTTAACATTTCCCCCATTAATTTTTCTTAGCTCAACTTTAGCTTTTGCTCTAACTAAATCAAGTTGCATTCTCTCCTGTTCAATCTTTTTTGCGTCCGAATATTGAATAAGATCAATGCTTTTTTGATCAGACAAAGAAATTCGAGCTTCTATTTCATTAAGATGAGCCAAGACAACCCTAATCGATTTTCCATCTTTTTCATCAAGCAACCCAAGGCTTTTTTCCAAATTCTCTGTGAGTTCAGTGGCACCTTTTGTTTCATGGCGATATTTTTCCATTTCTGTTCTTCGCTCGGCATTTTTTTCAAAACTTTTCCCTTTAGCCATATCGCGCGAATGTTGAGTTCGTTCTTCTTGAACTCTTTTTCCCTCTCGAATCCCTGCTACTGCTCCACCAACTCCAGCACTTATTCCTAGACCAAGCGGTCCAAGTAATTTAGAAAGTTTTTGCGCTGTACTAACTGAACCCTTGACAAAAACACTATAAAGACTAGCCACACCTAAAGCAATTGCAGTTTCATTAGCAAATACCATTCCCAATTTAGATTTCTGTATTTTGTCTATTACTTTATCAACCGAACTGAAATTATTTTCTGTTCGCACTCCTACATTAGCTTTTCCGACTATTACTTCAAAATCTAAATCTAAATTATTTAAAGCTTCTCCATGCTCAACTGCTTGGCGAACCTCCTTGGCGATTTCTAATATATTACTAGCATACAGATTGCTTTTCTCTAATAAACTACTCTTTCCTTCTCCTTTTATTTTTGGAATATCTCTATTGAACAATCTGTCTTTTCTTTCCAGAAATTCATTTTCGTCAATTTCTCCCGTGGCGTATTTTCTGATTATATCTTGAATTTCAACTTTCAATTCTTGTTCCTCAGTAGATTCATTGCCTAATGTTTTCTTTTTTTCTCCCGCTTCACTATGAATCATATCCTCTTCATATTCACTAGAAAAACGGTCTACAATTGCTTGCATCGCATTGTCATGATCAGTCTGATCTCCCTTTTCCGCTACATATAGATTACCAGAATCCTTTATTGCTCTTCTTGCTTTGGATAATTCTTTTTGTCGATAATATTCATGAAAAAGATTATGTTTCCAAACTTTTTTTAGAACATTTCCTATTCCTTTTATTTGTTCCTTGCTAGTTCTGTCCTCTCCTTGAAACAAACGCGGGCCACTCAAATCTTCTTTGTTAGCAGTCATCCTAGCTTCAGCCGCGTCCATAGCTTCTTTTTCATAATCAACTCCGGCAATAATTATTTGCTTTTTCTTTTTTTGCTGCGAAACAACACCCTCTTCTCCATAAGAGTTATTAGGAGAAGTATTGGGCATATTTTCTGAGGCCATATTTTTGTGTTTATTAAAGATTTAAATAAGTTGCTCTAAAACTCATTAGCTCTTGGGCAATTATTTCATCCAGTCCGGAAATGTTTTTGTTACAATAATCTTGAATTTCATCTTGATTAGCATTGTCTAATAACTCATTAAATTCTGTCATTTTTTCCTTCGGAAGATTATTTATGATGGCAACATTAATTCGATCCTCAACTCTTTTAAGTAAATCAGCTTTGAGTTGTTCTTCGATTTCCGGATCAACATTTTCAAAACCTTTTTCTTCTATCAAAAGACTCACAAATGTTTCTAGATTAAGATTGGGATTATTTTTATTTTCCATTTTTTTGAATTATTTTTTTATATCTATATAATACTAAATTTTTAGAATTAGCACAAATGCTTTTTATCCACACATCAGTGAATTTTTAATTTAAAAATAAAAAAACAGCCTAATTTCTAGCTGTGATAAATTTGGGTGGACGGTTGCTTTGTGTTAAAAGCAACCGCCCGTATTCACCTCCTTTTTTATTTTAAAAGTTTTTGAAATTTTGCGTTAAGGTTTTGGTTTCCTGAGAGCAAGGATAAATAACAATATCATGCCCAGTGTAAATGCCACTAATGCATATTGGCCGATTTTGCGGAGGGTCTCGACCTCACCCCTCATAGCAGTCATCCCATTCTTGCAGATGTCAGCTATCCCATCCAATTTCGTTCCAACATCAGTGGCTTTTTTATCAGCCACTTCTGCCTTTTTGAATGCCTCCTCCGCCCGGGCTTGCGCGGCGGTAGAGTTATCGGTTGCCGTTTTGATGGCCGACTGAAGCCGACCTTCGAGGGCGACCAGCGCTCCTTTTTTCTTGCCGAATATTTTCTCCCAGAGACTTTTGTCGGCTGCCTCAAGCTTCTGGACTTTTTTGTTAAGTTTTTCAACCTCCGCCCGAATACTCTGGGCGTCGGTGTAGGCTATCCCCGCATTAACCATGGCGGGGGTGATAGGGACGTTTTTAGGTACAAATTTTTGAGAACCAGTCTGTGTCGGAACCGGTCTTGCGGCAAATGCCACCGAACTTGAAAATACGAAAATGAAAATAATAGCTACTATTTTTTTCATGGGTCACCTTCCCTTTTTATCGTTTGATATCGTTTTGGTTATCGGGCATCATGCCGTCGCCTCGTTCGCCCAACTTTTTCTGTTGAGCAAATTCAGTTTCTGCATCGGGCCCGCTAAGTTCAAGGATTGCCAGCGCAGAATTGTAATGCGCTTTGTACAAAATCTCTTGTGCACCTTGAAGGGTGCTGGTGCGCGTTCCATTTGGTTCGCGACCTTCAAGGAAATTCTTTTCGGCGTTTTTATACTCCGCAATTGCTTTCACGAGTGCGTCTTTATCACCCGTGCAGTAGAAGAGATCCAAATAGGCATCCCCCATTTGCTTCCGAAGTATTTCATTGTTTAAACAATCATTTGGGCAATATTTCGTGCCCTCATCTAATTGTCTAATTTTTGAAAGAATCGGATTCGAGTCACATTCCGGCTCTTGCGGAAGAATTTCTTCTTTCATGATTTCTTCAGACGCCGGCGCGGACACTGTAAGTCCGCACACTTCAATACCGGGAGGCGGATCAATTGATCCATCGTTAAAAGCAATAACCCGAATCATCCAGACTTCCTGTGTACGTGCGGTTGTTGTGCCAATAAGGCCACCCAAACCGATTGCACCAGCAGTCGAATCTTCACCAGGACCCCACAATTTAGAACCAGCAACGCCGGAACCAATTGAAAAACCCGAATTTTTTACTTCACCCTTTACTCGTGCCCACACCACCACTCGGTGAGTGTTTGTATCTTCTTTTGCTTTAAGGAGAACATAAGCAAGGGCCTTTCCAAATGGTATCGGCTCATCAGCTTGAAATTCAAACTCGCCGATTATTCTGTCATTTTCTCCATTCGGAATAAAATCCAATCGTACCAAAGGGGCTTCATCAAAAGACTCAACCTTTTCAATACGAAGAGATTCTTCAATTCCGGATGAAAAAAATCCTCCAGCGCCATTTGCCATAATCTTCAGCTCTTTACCGTAAAATCTTTTATACAACGGTTGACAAATAAATAACTGCCAACCATCTGAAGATATCGCTGTGGCATTGAGAAAATTTCCACTCGGTCCGGTAGGGGCGTTGATATGGGAACGCTTGTTCTCGGGAGAGATATAGACGTTTTGATTATCTATATTTTGATCTCCTTCTACTCCTGTCACTTTAGTTTCGTTTTTGGCGGTTGTATCGCCGATATTTGCCGACGCATCGGCATCGGCGGTCGTATTACCAACACTTCCACCGGTTGCAGTTGTGTCGCCGACTGTTCCGCCGGTAACATTACCAACGGTCGCCTTTGCTTCAGCCTCTCCGCCTTTTCCACCTTCACCACCTTTTCCGCCAGCTCCGCCGCCAACACATATTTCATTTGTGTTGGTCAATCCCTGTTCCATGCTTTGATTTTGCTCAACTTTTGGACCCTCAATCGCAATATTATTTTCGGTATCAACTGCGACACCGATTCCAATATCACCTTCTTCCGCAAAAGTAAAACTCGCGGAGAAAACCATTGCCAGAACTGCCATAATTACTAATACGCATTGTTTCATGGTAAAACCTCCCGGGCTTTTCGCCCTCTTATAGTTTGTTTGTTGTTTGTTTTAAATATAATATATTAATATATGAACCCGAGCTTTTGAAGGCTCGAAATTGTTTTTCAAAGGTCGCTCGGCGTCATTTATCAGCACGCTATTTTTAGCTAAAAATAACTAAAAATGGCGTAGGGATAATATTTTATGTTATCCTGAATTTATTTCAGGATCTATGTATTTTTTGGCTTAGTTTAGATGCTGAAACAAGTTCAGCATGACAATTTTTAGGGCACAATATTTAACCAACTATACTAGCAGAAAATAGAGATTTTGTCAAGTTTTTAGACACTGGATGTCTCTCGACCGAAACGACCACAAGACATCCAGTGTCTCCTCTGGTTTTATTTTTGCAACTCAGCTTTGACGATAAGTCGACGAAGATTGGTGCCAATTGGCCAACAAGTAGAAAGAGTGAGGATTGGGTTTTCAGAATTTTCAAAAATTCTCGCGTCATTTGGAACCGTCACAAATTTCTCGCTAACCACATAGCGATAAATGATAATTTTCCCATTTTTTTGAAAAGTGGTGGCGATGATAACATCACCTTTTTCTAAATTATCCAAATCCTTAAAGACATGATTATAATCCCCTTTCGCCCAAATATAATTACTGGAATGACCGGAAACAATCATGTTGCCAACTTGTCCGGGAGCGGATGTTTTAAAATAATGTCCCAGCCCATTTTCCAGTTCTTTGAGCATATCTTGTTCCTTTTCACTCTTTGACCAAATCATCGGGGCTGAGATTGAAATTTTAGCAATAGAAATTTCTACTCGCGGTTTGATGTTGCTGTCTCCGGGAGCATCCGGATCATATCCATTGGCAATTTCTGATTTGTCTGAATAGGTGTCATTGTCAGAATCTTTTGACAAAGGATTAGTACCATAAACATATTCTAGATAATTTGCCAGATCATCTCCGTCAGGATCTTGATCGAGTCCTAAATTTGAAGCATCCAATTCAAGGCGAATCGCCCAGGCCGAATAACTTTCCATTGAAATATCTGTCGAGCCAAGACGTTTTTTTATCTCCTCATCCAAATTCAAACCAGCCAATGATTGCGAAATCGGCTTGTTTTTTGAATCAGGCTTAAAATCAAGATTAACTAAATAGAATAAGCCGATAAAGATTGATATAAAAAGACAGCTGAAAAGAAGAGAACCTATCCAACTGCCTTTTATTTTTTGCCATAATCCGCGCATAATTTTTTTCAAAAACTCTCAAAGACTAAAATTATTTGGCAAACTTTTTATATGTATATTTCACTCCAAAAGCTGCTAGAATTGAAACTGCAAGTAGAGCAAAAAGTCCTGTTACTGAACTTCCTGTAGCTGGCAAATTTTTTGTGACTGTAATTACTTTTGTGTGGTTTTTTCCGTCTTTGTTGTAAGAATAGTGGTGATGATCTTTATTGTCATCATCGTCATCATCATCGCCATCATTGTCAACATCAACTTCTACTTCTGTTTTTGAACTTTGGTTAACAGAAACACTCCCGCCTGTCGCTGATTGAGATTGTGATTGAGACTGAGAACTTGAAGATGAACCACAGGATGAACCGCAAGAAGATCCGCAATTTGAGCATAATCCTCCATTTGATTTTCCTTGATTTTGTGTTTGAGATTGACTTTGACTTTGTGATTGCGTAGCGCTTCCGCCTGTCGCAGTTACATTATTAGTAGACTTATTCTCTACATCGATAGACACATCCGCAAAAGCAGTGCTAGCCAAAAACAAAAATGTGGCAATCAAAGCGATGGATGTTTTGGTGTAATTTGTGATTTTTTTCATATATTTTAAAAATTAATTAACTTTATTATAATACTACAATTTAGGCCTTAAATTAAGACAAAATCCTTAGTCAGAGATAGTAGCAGAAAACAAAGAGTTTGTCAAATATCAGAAAGTGTAGTATAATTTCATCATAAATTAGTCTCTAACAAACTTTAAAATAAAAAATGGAACTAAAAGAAAAATTGGTTGAGATGGAGCATATTAATCTCACCTACAATCGTGGAAAAGACAATGCTTTTCAATCTTTGCATGACATTAATTTAACAATTAAAAAAGGAGAGTTTGTGGTGATTCTTGGACCATCTGGTTGCGGAAAATCATCACTTTTGAATATTATCGCCGGACTAGAAGATCCAGACGAGGGAAATGTTCGGATAAATGATATTGATATTCTGAGAATGAAGGCCACTGAGCGAATTCAATTTCATCGCAGTAAAATTGGAATGGTCTTTCAGTCTTACAATTTGATTTCAACGCTATCCGTTTTGGATAATGTGGCTTTGCCACAAATTTTTGTTAATGTCCGGAAGGGCGAAAGAGAGAGAAAAGTTATGATGCTCCTAGAAAGATTTGGGATAAAGGAACAATGGAAAAAAGTGCCTAGTCAATTATCTGGTGGACAGCAACAAAGAATTGGTATTGCTAGGTCAATTGTAAATGATCCATTTTTAGTGTTAGCTGACGAACCGGTAGGAAACTTGGACAGCGCTTCGGCTAATAATGTGATGCAAATCTTGGGAGAATTGAACAAGCAAGAAGGCAAAACAATCATTCTTGTCACGCATAATCCAGAAAATGTTGACTGGGGAACACATATCATCTACATGAAAGACGGAAAAATCACTAAAGAAGAATGGAAAGATGCAAATGGAACTTCCCGTGAAGTTCAATCTAAGGCCGAAGAAGGCAAATCAGTCTTTGATAAGATTATGGAAAAATTCCGTGGACTATCTGAAAAGCAAATTAGTTTTCTTATGGAACCTTTGAAAGCCAAGCTTATTGCAGAATCATTCTTTATTCCTTATGAGGAAAATCAGATGAAAGTTATCGAAGAATCAATTCGGCTAAAGATGTCGGGTGTCTATAGCGAACAAAATCTTTTTGAGCAATTAGACAGACCGATGGAAAAGGGCGGTGCGGGACTTGACCAACGTATTGCAAAAAATTTCACCTTAGAGCTAGAAGAATTAGCAAAAACAGCTGTAGAAGTATTTGGTAAACATACTTCTGAAGAAAAAGCCAAGTTTGTTATAAATTATTTTATTCAAAAAAGAAATATACATATCCCTGAAGATTCTAGAACGAAAGTGGCTGATCTAATTAGAAGAAGAATTGATGATGAAATACCATTTATCGATTTCAGAAAACTATTAGACATGCCACAAAATGCCGGTGGAGCAGGACTCAACAAGCAAACAGTGCATAAAATACTGCGCGAGTTAGATTTGATTTTAATTGTTGGTTTTGGTTTGAAAATAGAACCAGAAAAAAACAATGAACAATCTAAAAATAATATAAATAATCAAGTAAAAAAAATATAATATGTTATCCATAGATGTATTTCGAATTTCAACTCGATCTTTCAAAAACAATCGTTTGCGAACATTACTCACCGTTCTCGGCATTAGTATCGGTATTGGAACTATTTTCTTTTTAGTTTCTTTGGGCTATGGTTTGCAAACTCTTATTTTGGAAAATATCGCCACGCAAGATTCTCTTCTTGCCTTGGATGTGACGCAAAATAGCGAAGCTATAGACTTAAATCAAGACAGTGTGAAATCTATCAAAGAAATTTCAGAAATAACTGATATTTTTCCTCTAATCTCCCAAGATGCTCAAGTTTCTGGCAATGGACTTACTTCAGCAGCTAAGATAAATATTGTAAACCCTCGATTCCTTAGTCTTGAGGGTATATCTGTGGATAAAGGAAAGATTTTTAAAGATGGAGAAAATGACAAGATGATAATTTCTTTGGCTGCTTTGCAATTATTAGATATTAACAAGGATGATTTTGCTAATAATGAAATAACTATCCGACTTGCCAAAAATCCTCCAAAACAAAACAACCAAGCAGTTTCTACTGAAGAAACTCCGGCTGGAGAAAATGTCGTCATGGAGACAGCTTCGGTTGAATATATAAATAAAACCTACAAGATTGCTGGCGTGGTAGCTGATATTTCTAATGCATACATGTATATCCCCGACTCTTCTGTTTCTGAGATAACTTTTAATACTTATGACAAATTGAAAGTACGGGTAAATTCAACCACCAATCTTGAGCCGGCTCGAGCTCGCATCATTGAGAAAGGATTTTTCGTTAGTTCTGTTTCAGAAACAGTTGATCAAGCGAAGCAAATTTTCTCTATTGCTCAAATAGTACTGGCTTTGTTTGGAGTAGTCGCTTTAGTAGTTAGTGCCATCGGAATGTTTAACACCATGACCATTGCTCTTTTGGAAAGAACTCAAGAAATTGGTATTATGAAAACCATCGGGGCTTCTTCCTATGATATTTGGCGAATGTTCCTTACGGAGTCAATGATTATTGGATTTTTCGGAGGATTTTTTGGAGTAGTTATGGGGTTTCTTTTGAGTAGTCTAGTAAATTATGGAATGAATTTCCTAGCTGGAATGTTTGGAGGAGTCCAAGCTAATTTGTTCGCTAGACCGGTTTGGTTTATCGCTTTTATAATGATATTTTCCACAGTTGTGGGTGTGATTACTGGAATTTATCCAGCCAGACGCGCAGCCAAACTAAATGCTTTGGAAGCGCTAAGATATAAATAAAAAAAGCGATGCAAACAATGCGAATTTCATGCGAATTATGCAAAATAATTCGTGGCATTCGCATGTATTCGTAGATTCGCATCGCTATTATAATTGCACCTCTAATTTCATTTCCTTCCCCACTCGTAAAACCGTAAATTCAACCTTATCCCCCTTTTTATATTCATATAAAATATCTGACAAATTATTTTTGTTAGTTATTTCCTCATCTCCAACTTTTTTTATAATATCATTTATTTTTAGTCCTGCCTTATCAGCTGAAGAATTGGAAATTACCGCCAAGCCTTGTTGGCCAGAAGCGCTATAGATCAATGCCCCTTGCTCAGTTGATAGATTATTCGCCAATGCAAGTGATTTATTTATCGGTAAATAGTAAATTCCAAGAGCGATACTTGAATCCAATGAATTATCGATGACTTTTTCTAAAATAAGTTTTATTTTATTCGATGGAATTTGAAAATATTCCAAACGCCCGTTTTTCATAGCTGAGCCAGTGACACCCATCATTTGACCTGAATAATCGATAACTGGACTACCGATTGAAAGTATTTTTTCATTAAAATCAGTCAAAAAAACTCCTTCTATATTTTCTGCTTTTGAAAGCGCTTCACCGGAGATGTTAAATGAGGTGTCAAAACTACTTAGAAGCCCGGCGGTGAATTTATTTTGATAATTTGGTGTGTTATTACTAATTGCAATCAATTTTTCTCCCGGATTATATTCATCCGAATTACCGAAAGGCATCACGGGCAAGTTACTGGCAATAATTTTTAAAAAGGCTAAATTGCTCCATTTGTCTATGCCTAAAATTTTTGCGTCATGAATATTGCCATCATTCAAGATGACTTTATAATTTCCATTTGGAATAATAGCGCTGGCACTTGTCATAATTATTCCATCACTAGTTAATATTTCCCCAGTATTATTTGTGCTTGATATTAGATTGTTTTTATTGTTTGCATTTTCTTGATAGGAAACGACATTTACAATAGTCGGAACGATCTGGTTGGTTATTTTATTTATCGAAGATTCTTCCTTGATATAAACTTGTTCCGTTTTGTTAATAACAGTCACGTTCTCTGTGGCTTTTTTTAGAAATTCATTTTTTGCGAAAAATCGACTATTAGCCAAGTATGGGAAAAAATAACGATCGGCAATTATTCCACTCAGTCCTGCAATTAGGACTATTCCTAAAATGAGAATTGTTTTTTTAAACATAAATATTATTTAAATTACTGGTATCCACTTAGAACTAATGAGCACAAGGCCAATTAGAATAGAGAAAAAAATTAAATTAGCGACTGCTCTTTTTTTGCTTAAAATACACAGGAAATAACTTTGAATGATGTCCCAAAGTATAAAATATAGTATAAGCGCAATTACTCCACTCGTCAAATAGCCAAAGGGCCAAAAACTTATAGTCCAAACAATCTCCGACATTATAAGAGCAATGAGCAAACTATAAATCCAAGCGGTTTTTTTGTGAGGGTAGATTATAGAAAAATATTGGTAGCTCACAAAAAGAGTAACAAAAAGATAAACTAGTATTAGGTAATATAGTGGAACTAAAAAATTCAAATACAATCCGTAAGCGCTAGCATACACAAAAAAAATAGTAGAAACTGTGGCTGCCATATTCATGCCTCTAGCAGTTTGATCATTTTCATATAAACTCAAGCGATACGCGCCCAAAAGAGAAAGATAATACATACCCGAAGCCAAAATTATGAAGGCTTGTTGCTCATAGCGAATTGTCACGAGATAGAGTAGCGCCACTGAAGAAAGCACAAAAGAAATTGGCAAAACGGAAAATTTCCATTTCCTCCCAATTTTCCAGCCCTGAAACATCGCCATCGAGAGCAAAAAAAGGATGATTAGCGGAACATGTTCATGAAAAAAAACAATGAGTTCCAAGCCAGCTAGAAAAAGTAGAGTGTATAGAAGTGGTTGCAACTTTAAAAACATAGTTTTTCACTCACTATTCGTTCGTGAACCGGCGTTGCGAATGCCGGACATGCGAATATTACTGCGAGCACAGTCGAATTACTTATCTAGTATAGCACATAATTTCAGAATTATTTTTTCTCGCCTCGATTCGACGAAATGTTTCTTCGAGTCGAAGCGGGCCAATCTTCGATTGTGATTTTCCGGCCGGATTTCTTGACGACCATCTTCTGTTTCTCCCGCCAGCCAAATTCACGGATGATTTCAATCGGAATTGTGACGCAGAGACTTTTTTTGCCCAACTTAGTCAATTTTCTAACCTGATTTTCATTTTGCGCGCGTTTAGCCATAGTTTTGTTTTAATTTAATATGTAATTTGGTATGTAATTAAAATAGTAGATAATGCTTTTGCGTTTAACACTTCGGCTGTTTCCAAAACTTATGTTTTTTATTCTGATCATCAGTAAGTTTTTCCAAAGCATCCCAATTTTGATTAGCATTTCCCTCATCAAACATTCTATTAATTTTTTCACCGTTCAATCCCGCATACAGTCCAGCGATTTCATATCTCACTCCTTGATTATCATTGGGATTTAATTTCAATAAAAGCCTAAACAAATCTACAGCCTTATCATTTTCTTCATTATCCCAATACCACTCCGCCATATATTGAATCGCTCTTAAATAGGCGCGATTTTCCAGCCATCCCCATTCCATTTCTTTTGGCCATTTCGGAAATTTTTTCAATGTTTTTTCATATGCCAGCTTAACCATTTTTTCATACTCTTTCTTTTTCCCTAAATTTCCATAGACAGAAATAAAACCAATGTATGTCTGGACATAATCTTCATCCATTTCCAAAGCAGATTCCAAAAGTTTTATAGCCTTTTTCACTCCCGCCCTTCCAGCGCCCAGTAGCTCTAAAGCATCGTAATAATATTCGTCCTGTTTTTTCATAATTGTATGCAAATTAAATTTATTACTATCGATTCCCTTTCGCTCGATTATGCGTCTTGCATAACATCTCGCAATTTTTAATAGAAGTTGCACCACCCTTACTCCAAGCTGTCACATGATCGGCGTCCATTTCGTCTAACTTCCAAATCTTGCTTTTGTTAGCATCATGCCCAATAGCACAATGCGAGCAGTTTGATTTGCCTTTCTTTTCGGCTTTGGCAGTTTGCACAGCATAAATCGATTTTTTGGTTGCTTCATCAAAAATTCGAACCTCAAGCAATTTTGTGTTGACGGATCCACCGAGAATATATTCAAAAATACCTTTTCGATTTTTGATATACGGATCACCGTAAAGTTTTTTCACTTCTGCCGACACTTTAGCAGGACCATAAGCTTTCTTGTGATACTCCTCATATAATCGACCCCATTCAAGGCCTTTCATCTCACTCTCAACATCAGTAAATACACTAGATACCCAATCAATCACACTGTTAAAATAGGTTTTTAATTCAGTAATATTTTTATCATTACGATGACTGCTCATATAATCACCAATATTTCCTTTGCTTACCCAATCTAGTGCGCATTCTAAAAATTCTTGCCGGTTGGCGCTACCTGATACATAAGCGCTCCATTTTTGAATATTGGCGTTTTGGCTGTTACTAAATTCTTCCTTACTAAGAGTTACAAACGGACCAGAATAAACCGCATTAAGAAGTTCCTGATTATTAAGTGGCACACCGGCAATATTAATCGTCCGAAACCATTCTTTTATCTCACTTTCAGTGCCTTCACATTTGTAAATTAGTAATTTTGTTTCCAAAATTTTCTTTTGCTTATCTTTTGCGATACCACTAAAATATTGCTCCATACCATTTTCATCTTTGATGGCAAATTTATCAGTCACAAACCGTCCAAGGCTGGTAATGCGTTGTTGCCCATCCAAAACCTCCAAATTTTTTTCGGAAACTTTATTAAAATAAATCAAACCTATCGGATAACCCTTAAGGATTGATTCGATAACAGCCATCTCTCTTTTTCCACCATCGGAAGCGTAGATATAATTGCGTTGATATTCTGGTTGAATGGTTAATTTTCCAGACAAACCAAAAAGTCCCTTGCCTTCAAGTTCGTTATAGATGAACCCTTCACAAACATCCTTGACAGTAATGTCGGTTTTTAAAATTGTTTTCATATTATTTTTTTGGTTTATTATTTTTAACTTTTTTCTCTAAAATTTTAATGCTTTCCAAATAATCTTTTTCTACCAATGAAAAAGTTTTTGCCTGATATTTTTTATATTCGTTCAGAAATAATAATATCTAGATTATAAAAATTGGTCGGTTTGGTAGAAAAATCGGAAATTCCGATTTTTCTCACAGATTCAGCTTCATTTAGCTCTTTTTCGGCATAAATATTCAAAATATGCTCGTTAACCGTAGAACGACTCTTACTGAAGCGTAGAGAATAATTCACTAAAACTTTTACGTATTTTTATATCTTCAATATTACTAAATACTAAATCAAAATCATAGTCTTTGAATTCCGAAGCTTTCTTTTTAAATTGTTTTTGAAACTCTGACTTACAATAATTTCTAAAATCCGCCAGATTAGTGAAATCCGAAGGTCTCTTAGGATTTTTGCCTCCAAATCTTAATAGTAAATATTCAGAATTATATTCCACAAATTGAACAATATCATTATTTTCTTTAATCAATTTCTCTATTGCCAATGAATCATTTAAATCTTTATCAATAACAAAAAATAATTTTTCTCCTTTATATGCAATGTCTTTTTTTATGGAATTGTATTTTCTTTTAAATGAAGACAAATTTCCGAAGCCGTTTAATTTTCCTTTTGATATGCCGATGTCTGTAATATTTATCTTGTCACTAAATTTTATATTTGATTTTTCAAAATCATCCCTAAACTTATTTTTAGTTAAATAAGCAAAAAGATTAAATTCTGTTGTTCCTTCTACAAGTAATAAATAATATATCTTAAAGCTTTTTTTTGTATTCATAAGCTTATAAGAGATTATTTATAATTCTACTGAAATCGATAGTATCCGGAACTCCGCCAAGGGAGCCAAGGCGATAGATTCTTTTTACATTATCTCTCTCTTTGACACCGTAGTCCGATACTTTTGATATAACAATATTGTCATTTTTTTTCTCTAAGATATGCGCTTGATCATTTTGTAAAAGATCAAAGGTTTCGTGATTGTGTGAAGAAAAGAATATCTGAGCATTATTTTTATTTATATCTTTATCTTTAAAAAGATTAAGGATAGCAATCTCCATATCTGGATGATAGAATTTGCTGGTTTCGTCATAAACAACAATACCACCTATTTTTAATATTCTAAGAATATCACCTATGTATGCTATGAGTTCGCGTGTTCCAGCAGAAAGTTCAGTAACACCAAGATTCTTATAGAAGTTGCTATATTTTGCCTCGTAAGTGAAGGCGAAAAATTTATCTATAGGATTAACATCGCTTTCTTTTTTAATAACAAGACTTTCAAAAGACGGCTCAAAATATTTCACTATGGAGTTAACTGTGCCAAGCATCTCATTTTGTCTTTGAGCATCATTGCTATTGAGATAATTGATTGCAAAGGCAAATAATCCGTTTAAATTATTTTGTCCCGCCTGAACAGTTCTCTTGTCGGTGATAAAACAGAAATTAGTTTTTACTTGATTAAGATTAGAGATACCAATCTCTTTTTTGATATTTGCAAATACAGACACATCAGAATTATCATCTAAAATCACTGAAAGAAAAGAAGATTTCTTCGGGGCTATAATATTTTTCGCTAAAGTGCCTATATTTTTCTCTATATTACTTTCAAATAATATTGTATGATCTTTTCTGCTATAGATTTTTTTATTGTTTTTTTGTAATACTTCCTCTGAAATCTCTTTACCTTCATTTATAATAGAAACGGCGTAATTATACTTATCTTCTTCGATGATAAAATCCATCTCCATTACTATGGGCTTTTTTTGCATCGCGATAGTGTAGTTAGGAAGAGATATGACAGTTTCTTGTTTTATTCCATTGGGAGCAAGTACAAATTCCTGCTGTTTTGAAACCATAATTCTAGCTACAGTATCAATAATATTTAATACTGTGCTTTTACCTGAGGCATTGGCACCATAAAAACCAGAAATAAGAGAGACTCTTTCTTTTCCTTTATTTACATATCCTATTTTTTCTTTTTCACCACCCTCTGTAAATGATACCTCTATTGGGTCATTAATCCCATAAAAGTTACTTGCCTTGATTCTTGTTATTAACATATTTGTATATAAAATTACACTTATTAGTAATAATATTCATATATTACTCCTTTTATATTTAAAAGTCAAGTAATTTTGACAAATAATTGTCTTTTTTTAAAATATACTTTTATCTCTAAACTTTCTTATGTTTAATAAAGATAGGACTTACGCGTTTGATTAAATTTGATTCTGTTTAGTGATAATGAGATAATATACCCACGGGGGTAAAACAAAAATTAAAAATTATCATTATCACTATGCAGCACCAAAAATGTTCATTGGATTTGTACGTTGATTTTTTAATCGCCTCCCAGAAACAATATTCTGGTTTAGAGTTGAGCAAAGTTGCTCCACTGGAAATGTCTCACGATTCGGTTAACCGTTGGTTATCAAAAAACAAATTAACTCCGAAAATTGTCTGGAAAGAAAGTCAGTCGATGGTGGAAATGAAAAGTGGGTATTTAGTGATCGACGATACTCTCCTAGATAAACCCTATGCTAGAGAAATGGCGTTAGTCAAAAAACAATATTCCGGCAAACATCATGGCTTGGCAAATGGTATAAATCTGGTCAACATGCTTTGGACGGATAGTGAGAAAATTATTCCTGTCGATTATCGAGTGTATGATCTGACTCGAGATGGGAAAACCAAGAATGATCACGCGCAAGATATGTTGGATTATGCGGAAAATAGAGGGTTTCAACCAGATTACGTGCTTATGGACAGTTGGTATTCTTCCATCGAAAATCTGAAAAATATTAACAAGAAAAACTGGAAATGGATTGCCGCTTTAAAATCAAATCGTTTGGTTTCCTTGGTTCAAGGAACCTATCTCTCAGTGTCAGATTTGGATTGGACTAAAAAACAAGTCCACAAAGTCTGGCTCAAGGCCTATGGTTTCGTTCTGGTCAGTAAGATTGTCTTCACAAACGGAGACATTACCTACGTAGCCACGAATGATTTGTCTCTCACTGATTTTGAGACATTAAAAAGCCATAGCGACTGTCGCTGGAAGATAGAAACTTTCCATCGAGGAATTAAACAATGTTGCGGAATTGAAAGGTGCTATTCGACACTGGAACGATCCCAAAGAAATCATATTCTGTGCGCGTTTCTCGCATTCCTGAAATTGGAATGGGAACGTATCCAGAATGGTATTTCTTGGTATGAACAGAAATGGTCGATATCTAGAATGGCAACTGCTGATTATTTGGCAAACGCGTAAGTCCTACATATAATGAAAGCTATTGTTGATATAGAAAGTTATACCAACGGATTGGATTTTGATAGTTTTTCAAAAAATATTCTTGTTCAGGACGGTGTTATGAGAAAATTGGAAATTATAGGAGAAGCATCGAAAAGATTGTCTGATGAGTTGCGCGATTCTGTTTCGGAAATACCTTGGAAAGAAATATGTGGAATGAGGGATAAATTGATTCATGATTATTTCGGAGTAGATCTGATGGCAGTATGGAAAACTGCGACAGAAGATACACAAGTTCTGAAAAATGCACTTGAAAAGTTTGTTGATTAAAATATAAATTTGACTTACGGGTTTCGGGGGAAATAAAAAATAAAATTTCACCCCATGGAATACGGACGCACAAAGTGAATAAAAATAGAAAAACAAATTAGTTTATAAAATACCTGAGGATTATTGAGAAATTATTCCACGGGGTAAAAAATATGTTTTGTTTTATTTTTAAAATAAATACAAAATTATTTATGGGTAATCACGCTATTGTTTAGGCGTGATTTTTTGTTCTTTAACCTCTAAAAAGGAAAAGGGTGAGTGAGATGAGAGAAATTTTAGAAAAAATAATTTTTTCTTCCATAAGTAAGCATACGAGATTTAAGCTTATGGAAAAAGCAAACGATGCTTATTTCGGAGAAGGAATTATAATTTTTCAAACGAAAGATGCTTTAGGGGTACCAAGAGCTCCTGGCGGCGGTTTTTTGGATAAACCGCGCCAAGCAACCTTTTAAGAAAGAAAAAAAACAATGCGTATTTACGCGGGGAGCTGACAAACATTTGTCATGCTCTCTTATTTATTTCCCAAAAAACCAAAAAAATCGACCACTTGCGTTAAATTGAGTGATTATTTATAATATAGGAACAGTAATTAAGTAATTAGTTAAATAATAAAAAATTATGGAAATGGAAACAGAAAAAAAGGAACCCGAAACAGCAGAAACAGCCGATTGCTGTGAAAAGGGAAAGTGTGGTTGCGAAAAATATAAGAAATTTTTGCCACAAATAATCGGGGTAATTATTTTAATTATTCTTATTGCTGGAGTGGGATACTATGAGAAAGTGTGGAAGAAAAACAATTTGACACAAAAATCCGCCAAAGCGCATGTAGAAGATTTCATCAATAATAATTTGATGCAAGAAGGAACAAAAGCGGAAATAGCAGAAGTGAAAAAAGAAAATGGAATGTTTAAGGTGAAAGTAAAAATTGGCGAAGGCGAGGAGACGCAAGAAATCGATTCTTATCTTTCATTGGATGGAAAAAAGTTCTTTCCAAGCGCTCCGATGGATATAGAAGAAACAAAAAAGCAAATTGAAGAAAGCAAGAAAAAAGAAGCTGAGGCAGAAAAGGAAGTCCCAAAAACTGACAAACCAAAGGTTGATTTGTTTGTGATGAGTTTTTGTCCTTATGGCAACAAAGCTGAAGATACAATGAAACCAGTTTATGAACTTTTGAAAAACAAAGTTGATTTCAATTTTCGTTATATCGTGAGTTCTAACGGAGATACTATAAATTCTTTACACGGAGAACCGGAAGTAGTACAAAATGAAAGAGAAGCTTGTGTGCTCAAATATTTTGGTAAAGACAAGTGGATGAATTTTGTGGTTTATGTCAACAAGAATTGTGGATCAGATGGAGCTTGTTGGGAAGCGGGCGCAAAGAGCGTTGGTCTAAACTCGGCTAAGATTGCTGCTTGTGTAAAAGCGGAAGGAGTTGCTCTTATGAAAGCGGATGAAAAGATTTCTACTGATGCGCAGGCGAGTGGTTCACCAACAATGCTAATTAATGGTGTTTCAACTAAAGCTGTTTATAAATATGCTGATTCAGAAAGTTATAAACAAGCTATCTGTGCGGCTTTCAATACTGCGCCGGCTGAATGTGCGAAAGTTCTTAATACTAGCACAACTACAACTCAGGGTGGAAGCTGTAATTAAGTAGAAAGTTCACCCTGTTGAATAAAAAATGAGTAAATTTTTTATTTTGCTAAAGCAAAATTATTCAACAGGGTAAAGTATAAAGCGTAAAAATCCCCAATAAAATGGGGATTTTTTTTGTTAAATTCACCCTGTTGAATAAAAAATGAGTACATTTTTTATTTTGTTAAAGCAAAATTATTCAATGGGGTAAAGTTATCCACAGGGGGGGTACTTGCAGTGATAAGGAAGAAGTGCTAGAATATCACTGTAAATAATAATAACTTGTCATCCTGAACTCGTTTCAGGATCTAATAAAAAAAGATGCTGAAATAAATTCAGCATGACAAATAAAAAAATATGCCAACACTCACAGCCAAGCAACAAAGTATTTTGGAAAACATCCGCGAACTAATTTCGCAACGCGGGGAAAACCCAACTAGCTATAAATTGCATAAATATTTAGAGTCACAAGGTGTGCGAGATAGTTTGAAATCGGTGATGCAAGTGATAGAAGCTTTGGAGAAAAAAGATTTGATCAAAAGAGACAAAGATAGAAAAGTATATTTAGTGGAAAATGAAAGCTTTGCCAATCTCAAAAATATTTTCTCCATTCCTGTTTATGGTCTGGCTTCTTGTGGTGAAGCTTTGGCTTATGCGCAAGATAATGTCGATGGATTTTTGCAAATTTCCAAAGCGCTTTTTCGCGGAAGTGATAGTGCTCAACTTTTTGCGGTGAAAACATTAGGGGATTCGATGGATAAAGACGGAATTAACGACGGGGATTATGCTATTTTTGAAAAATACGAATATTCTAGCGGGGAAGATCTTGAAGGAAAGATTGTGGTGGCAGTTATAAATGGCATGGCAACCATTAAGCGGTACAAAAAAGTTAGCTCGGACATCATTGGACTTTTTCCAAAATCTACTAACACAATCCATCAACCAATTTTCATTCATTCATCTGATTCAATTCTCATCGCCGGAATTTTCAAAAAAGTTTTGCCAGTGAAGTTTGTGACTCTGTAGCGCTTGATTAGAATAAAAATTACAAATAAAAAATAATTTTCCACCTCTCCCTTAGGGAGAGGATGTCCGGTACTCCGGACAGGAGAGGGAAAAGACCAAATGAAAAGAATAAAAACAAAATTATTCAAGCAAACCCTAGAAAGAAACAGAAATCTAAGAAAAAATTCCACACCGCAAGAAATAATTCTTTGGTCTCATCTTCGTGCCAAAAAATTCCATAACCTAAAATTCAGAAGACAACATCAGATTGGAAAGTATATTGTTGATTTTATATGTTTAGACAAAAAACTAATAATAGAATTAGATGGCTGGCAACACAAAGAAGAAAATCAAGAAAGATATGACAAAACAAGAACTGAATTTTTAGAAAAACAAGGATTTAGAATAATAAGATTTTGGAATAATGAAGTTAACGATAACTTAGTCGAAGTATTTATAAAGATCGAAGAATTTTTGTAAGTTCGTTCCCTCTCTGTCCCGATGAGTACATCGGGACATCTCTCCCAAAGGGAGAGAGGGAAAAAATGAATTTTTAACTGTAATAAAATATTTGCCAGGAATATATTTATAGCCTAAGGTGTAATATGACTGAGAGATAATAACTAAATACTAAGTACCTCAAAAGGGGAAGGTTTTTGGTTTTCCTTACGAATTACGAATCTGTACGAATGTACGAATAAGATAAAATTATAAAAAATATGCAAGACGAGATTATTATCAAAGGAGCAAGAGAGCATAATTTGAAAAATATTGATCTTAAGCTTCCGAGAAACAAATTTATAGTTTTTACGGGTATTAGCGGTTCTGGCAAGAGTACGCTGGCTTTTGACACAATTTTTGCGGAAGGTCAGAGACGCTATTTGGAAAGCTTATCTTCTTATGCTCGGCAATTTTTGGGACAAATGGACAAGCCGGATGTGGATTATATCGAAGGACTTTCGCCGGCTATTTCAATCGATCAAAAAGCAGCTTCACATAATCCGCGTTCTACTGTTGGAACAGTCACGGAAATTCAAGATTATCTCAGGTTACTTTATGCCAAAATTGGAATCCCGCATTGTCCGGAGTGCGGACAGGAAATTACGAAACTTTCCACGGATGAAATTGTGGATAGGATAATCGATATGTGCATCCCTCAACCTCATCCGCCCCGCAAAGGCGGGGCACCTTCTCCTTATAAAGGAGAAGGAGATAATGAAAAAAGCTGTTTTGTTGAAATTCTTTCGCCGGTTGTCAGACAAAGAAAGGGAGAATATGGCACGATGCTTTCAGAAATGTTTCGGCGCGGATATTCCCTTGCTTATGTCAATGGAAAAAAAATTGAACTTAACGCCAAAATAAAAGAGCAGATGAAATTAGAAAAATATAAAAAACACAGCATTGATATTTTGGTGGACGAAGTTGAAATCACGGACAAAAATATATCGCGGATTTTTGAAGGAGTGGAAAAAGCGTTGAAATTATCAGAAGGATTGGTGAAAATAAGGTCAAAAGTCAAAGGTCAAAAGTCAAAGGTCAATGAAATGGTTTTCAATCAGAATCTAGCTTGTCCAATTCATGAAATTGAATTTCCGGAGATTGAACCGCGATTGTTTTCTTTTAACAGCCCTTATGGAGCTTGCCCAGCTTGTGAAGGATTAGGGACAAAAAAAGAAATTGATCCACAACTTGTGGCACCGGATAAGAATAAGACAATTGCTGAAGGGGCGATTATGCCATGGAGTTATAAAAAAAATAATTGGCAAGGAACAATCCTTCGGGCTGTGACAAATTATTTTCATATTTCAGAAAATACGCGCCTACGGGATTTGTCGGAAGAGGATTTTAATATCTTGCTTTACGGGGATAGGGATGCGAAAGATATGATTTCAAGCGACGAAGCTCCCGCCTCGACTCGCGGAGACGATCGCTCGTCGACGCGAGGTGGGGAACAAATTCCAGTCACGCTTAGAAGCAAAACTGGAGCAGTTTGGAAATATAACATGAATTGGCGCGGAGCGGTGGGATATTTGCAAGATAAATATAAGAAAACGCAATCAGACTCAGTGCGGGCGGATACGGAAAAATATATGTCGCAAAATCCTTGTTCAGAATGTTTGGGTGCAAGATATAAAAAAGAAGTTCTTTTGGTGACAGTGCATGGCAAAAATATTTCAGAAATCTCCTCAGTGAGTATCTTTGAAGCGTTGAAATTTTTTAGGGAGATAAAATTTAGCCAAAAAGAAGAATTGATTGCTGGGAGAATTCTTGTTGAAATTAAGAATCGTTTGAGTTTTTTGGAAAATGTCGGACTGGGATATTTGACGCTAGGACGAAGCGCGGCCACTTTGGCAGGCGGAGAAGCACAAAGAATTCGCTTGGCCTCACAAATTGGCTCGCAACTAGTGGGCGTGCTCTATATTCTTGATGAACCGTCAGTTGGTTTGCACGCCAGAGACAACACAAAGCTATTGGAAACACTTCTTCGACTGCGAGACATTGGCAATACCTTGATTGTAGTGGAGCACGACGAAGAAACAATGTTAGCAGCGGATCATTTGGTGGATATTGGTCCAGGAGCGGGGCGTCATGGTGGAGAAATTATCGCTTCCGGAACACCGCAGGAAGTTTTGAAAAGCAAAAAATCACTTACAGCTAAGTATCTTCGAAAAGAATTATCCATTGAAATTCCAACTTCCCGACGGAGTATGAAAAACAAAAAATCAATCATTGTGCGTGGAGCGCGTGAGCATAATCTCAAAAATGTCACCGTGGAATTTCCTTTGAAAGTTTTGACTTGCGTAACTGGAGTTTCCGGTTCGGGAAAATCAACATTAGTCGAAGATGTTCTATACAAATCTTTGGCGCGTGACATTATGCGCACACTTGATCGTCCTGGAAAACACAACGAAATTGTTGGTGCGCACTATATCAACAAAGTTATCATGATTGATCAAAGTCCGATTGGCAGAACGCCTAGATCTAATCCAGCCACCTATACTGGACTTTTTACTCCCATTCGCGAACTTTTTGCCCAGACGCGAGACGGCAAGAGTAGAGGATATTCTCCTGGGAGATTTTCGTTTAATGTTAAGGGAGGAAGATGCGATAATTGCCAAGGGGATGGACAACTCAAAATTGAAATGCAATTTATGCCGGATGTATATTTACCGTGTGATATATGTTCCGGCAAAAGATATAACAGTGAAACTTTGAAAGTAAAATATAAGGAAAAAAATATCGCCGAAGTGCTGGATTTGACGATAACAGATGCGCGAGAATTTTTTCAAAACTTTCCTGAGATTCATGACAAGTTGGCAGTCCTGGAAGATGTTGGTCTGGGATACATTCAGCTCGGGCAAAGCGCCACCACTCTTTCTGGTGGAGAAGCGCAGAGGATAAAGCTGGCGACTGAACTTTCTCGCCGAGCCACAGGCGATACGCTCTATATTTTAGACGAACCAACTACCGGTTTGCATTTTGATGATATTAAAAAACTTTTGAAAGTCTTGAATCGTTTGGTGGATGCTGGCAATACCGTAGTGGTTATTGAGCATAATATGGATGTGATCAAAACCGCTGACTGGATAATTGATCTTGGACCAGAGGGGGGAGACGGTGGCGGAAAACTAATTGTTTCCGGCACGCCGGAAGAAGTGGCCAAATATCACAAAGAAAGTTGGACGGGGAAATACTTAAAAGAAGTATTAAGTAGGAAGTAGAAAGTATTATGCAAAAAAATGACAGATATTTCCAAAAAAATTAAATCTTTTCCAAACTCACCAGGAGTGTATATTTTTAAAGATAAAGCGGGTGGTGTTGTTTATGCTGGAAAAGCGACAAGTCTGAGGGATCGGGTTGGGTCGTATTTCGCTTCCCGCCACCTCACCCCCAGTCCCTCTCCTTATAAAGGAGAGAGGGGGCAATCCTCAAGACCGATTGAGATGATGATTTCGGAAGTTAAGGATATTGAAATTAGAAAGACAGAGACGGTTTTGGAGGCGTATATTTTGGAGCAGGAACTCATCAAGAAATTTCAGCCTAAATATAATGTTGATGGTAAAGATGATAAGTCATTTTCATACGTTGTTATGACAAAAGAAGATTTTCCTAGAATTTTAATTTTCCGCGGTAGGGAACAAAAATTTTTGTTCCCTACGGAGAAAATATATGGTCCATATACCTCCAAAAAACAAATCGAAATTGCTTTGAAAATTCTCAGAAAGATTTTTCCCTATCATAACAAAAAAGAAAATTCGGAAAAAGGTTGTTTGGATTTTCAGTTGGGACTTTGCCCTGGGCCGTATGCGGGGGCTATTTCAAAAAGTGATTATCAAAAAAATATTCGAGGGATCAGAATGATTCTGGAAGGAAAAAAGAAAAATTTACTGGCAAAATTGAAAAAAGAAATGACTGAGTATTCAAAAAAAGAAGAATTTGAAAAAGCAGGAGAAGTTAGAAGCAAAATTTTTGCTTTGCAACATATCAGGGATGTAGCCCTCATTTCGGATAAACCTCACCCCGACCCTCTCCTTATTAAGGAGAGGGGGAATTTAAGGATTGAAGGCTATGATATTTCCAATATTTCTGGGAAATTTAATGTTGGATCAATGGTGGTGTTTGATAATTCGTATGGCGAAATGGGGCCGAATAAGAGTCAATATCGAAAATTCAAGATAAAAACATTTGATGGTGCAGATGATGTGGGCGCAATGCGGGAAGTTTTGATCCGAAGATTTCAAAATAGTTGGCTCGCCTCGACTCACGGAGACGACCGCTCGTCGACGCGAGGCTGGCCATTACCAAATCTGATTTTGCTTGACGGAGGAGCGGGGCACCTTAATATGGCGCGCCAAGTTCTCAAAAATTATAAACTGGAAATTCCGCTTTTAGCGGTCGCCAAAGGACCAACTCGAAAAAAAATAGATTTGCGAAGATTTGGCAATGTTCCAGAATTAGACCAAAATATAATCGAACAAATCAGAAACGAAGCTCATCGCTTTGCAATTAGCTACCACAGAAAATTGCGAGGACAGGAATTCCGGCGGGGTGTGGATAACTAAACAGTTGGTATTTTCAAACAAATGTGATATTATTTTAATAGAAATTAAAAATTAAAATTTATGAAAACAAAAAAAATGGATAAAAACAAAACGCGCACAATAATTCTAGTTAGCATTGTCGTTTTTCTTACGATTACATACTTTATTTTTATATTTTTAAACAAAATAAAAACGCAAACAGCTAACATTTTAAATCAAAAAAATTCTCAGGAAAAAATGAAAGAAGAGAAAACAGAGGAAAACATAAAAAAAACAACTGGTTATTTGGTAAAATTAGGTGAAAAATCAATAACTTTCATAAGTGTAGAAAATGACATGAAAGCAACTAATGATGAAGAGAAGAAAAAAAATGAAGAATCTTTTAATATAAAACTAGCTTCTCCGGCCACGCCCGTGACTAGGGGAGATGAAGATAATAAAGTATGGGCTAAGTTGGCTGATTTGAAATCAGGTCAAGAAGTTACTATTGAATATAATGAAAAAACAAGAGATATTAAAACTATAAATATAAATATTGCGGTATCTGATCCGAATGATAAAAAAATAAATACATTATAAATTTTAAAATAAAAAAATGAAGAAAAAATATTTTGTTTCTCTCGTCTTTTCACTAGCATTCTTATTATTAGCAAATAATCAAGCAGGAGCTAGCGATACCTGTTCATTGGGAGAAACTTGCACTGACACTAAAACAAATAGTTGTAAATGGTGTAGTGTATCTAATAAATATAGTGGTAATGCTGGATATGTAAAGGGCGGTAAATTAGTAGGTGTCTGCAGTAGTGCTTCATGTACGATGGATGCGGCGTGCTGGACTAGCAGTGGTACTTTTAGCAGTACAGCTGGTTCAATAAATGCTACCGCAGTAGATTGTTGCCCTAGTGATGCAACACATTGTCCAACTCCTCCGACTTGTAAGGTAAGAGCTTGCACAGCATCTAATACCTGCACAACAGCCGATGCCCCCAACGGAACATCTTGTGGGACAGCTCAAAGACCAATGGAATGCTATAGCGGAACTTGCGTTGACACCCCAAGTTGTACGGCTAATGGTCCTTTTACCGTAGATTCAGGTGAACCTGTCAATATATCCCTTTCTGCTTCCGGTGTTGACAAATATACGGCGTCTTGTACTAATTATCAATGTTCTAATTATGTGTGTAATTATACTGGCACTACTCAGACTTATCCGGAAGGTTCTATTACAAATGGAACTATTTCTTCTACAATGACACACTATAATACTTCCGCTACAAACAAAACAAGGGCGTGTACTTTTAGATTTTATAATAGTGCTCGCCCTAGTTTAACGACATCATGTACTCAGTCAGTGACTGTGAAGCCTGGTGATCCGCCTCCTAATCCAACCGATCCAAGTTGTAGCGCTTGGAATGGGGGACCAATTGCCTCTGGTGGTTCCTATCTCGCATCTGTTTCAGCTGCAAACGCCAACACATGGAAAGCAACATGTACTGATTTTTCTTGCTCAAACTACATATGTGATTATTCTGCTGGCAAAACTCAAAATTATTCGGGGGGCATTATTGGCACTGCATTTTCTTCAACCTCACTTTTTGCAAATAATCAATATTATAATAGCTCTGGCTCAACTAAAACAAGAACATGTAACTTCGAAGTTTGGAATAGTGCCGATCCAACTAAGATTGGAAAATGTACAGGGACAACATCAGTTAGTAGTGGCATCCCCAAACCAATCACAGAACCTGGTTGTGTTGGATATACTACTTATCTAAATTCAGGTGAAACTGTCACTAGATCAGTCTCAGCTTCCAATAGTGATTCTTGGAGTGCCGTTTGTTCTCGTTTTTCATGTGGAGGATATAAATGCACATATAATTCTCCGACTTATACACAAAACTACGGACCATATCCATTTCCCTTAGGCGAAGGTACTATTATGTCTAATAATTTATATACTAATAAATCAAATTCAACCCAAACAAGAACTTGCAATTATAAAGTTTGGAATAGCGCTGAACCAGATGACAAAAAAACATGCACTGGAAAAGATGTTGTTTGCGCTGAGGGGTACAAGATGGTTGGAACTACTTGCGTTGATTGCAGTGGTAATGATTGCAGTTGTATTTCTAATAATAGCTGTAACGCTACTGCCTTGGCTGGTATATGTACCTATGATTCTTGCTGGAATGGTTGTAATTATGTTTCTGGAACGAAATCTTGCGTTATTCCTACGCTTAATTTTCGAGCAGATAATTATAATGTAGCGAGTGGATATGGCACTACAGTGCGTTGGAACACTACAAACGTAAGAGATTGTTGGGGAACAACTCCAAGTGGTACGGGATGGCATGATACTGATGGAGTTGAAGCAACCGGACCTCTTACTGCTTCAACAACTTATGAGATTGAATGCTGGGCAAGTAATGGTAGATCAACCGGTAAAAAAAATGTCACTATTGCAGTTGCAGGTAACCCTGTTGGAGTTTTTGAAAGCGCAACCTGCGCTAACGGCATAATAAATGTTAATGGCTGGGCATATGATCCAGATGTGAGTTCTCAATCTATAGATGTTCATTTCTATAAAGAAGTACCTCTTCCTGCCGATAGAGTTTTTTTAGGAGGTTGTTCAGCAAACCAATATGACTTATTTGTTAATAATACGGAAGGAATTATTGGCAATCATAGATTTTCTTGTGATACTAACACTACGCCCTTGCCAGATGGAACTTATGATATCTCGGCTTGGGGGATAAATAATAGTGGCACGGGTAATCCGGAGATATTGCCAAGGCAGTCAGTTACTTGTTGCACTAGCGCTGGCTGTCAAAATGGTGCGAATTATTGTCCGGGCAGTATTTGGAATGAAACTGATAATTGTAGTAATCCTATAGTTTGTTCTGGCGGAACTAAAATTGTTGGTTGCGCACTCCCTTGCGATACTACTTATCATTGTGAAAATTTCTGCAAAGGAGAGCCTTGCAAAAATGAATGTGGAAACACTTCTGGGGTTGGTACTAAAGATTGTAATTGGAAAGAAGTACAACCGTAAAAAATAAAAAAATTTTAAGATTAAAAAATGCAACAACACAAAAAAATACTAATAATTTCAATTATTGCAGTTGTCTTGTTCGCGGTTATTTTTCTATTTATAATAAATAGAAACTATAAGAAAAAAATAAGTACTTCTTCAGGTCAAAATGTGCAAGCCCCGCCTGTTTTACTCACTGAAGACAAGAAAACAGAAATAGCAAATGCCAAAAACATTATAGGTAAGATCGTCTCTATTAATATTGATAATATTGAAATTATTACAAGCAAAGGAGAGAAGTTAACACTTAATGTGCCACAAGCAGGAGCTTCGTTTGTGATGCAAATAATTCAAAAAGATGGAAATTTTCTTAATAAAGAAATTGGATTATTTGATATTATGAAAAACAAAGAGGTTAAGATTCAATATAACAGCAAGACTAATGATGTTATGTTGATTATGGTTAAATAAATATTAATTTATAATTTATTAATTTTTAAAAAAATGGAAAATAAAAAAAGAATCATTATAATTGGCGGAGTAGTGATGATTATAATTTTGATCGTTGTTTCGGTGGGTGTAATTAGAAACAAAAAAAATAGTCAAACTCCAAAAGAAACAGAGATGGCTAAGGACATTTCTCAAAAAGAGGAAATTGTTAAAAATAAAATCCAAAATATCAAAGGAAAGGTTTCATCTATTGATATTGGTACTGCTGAGATAGTTGGTAGTGATGGTGAAAAATTAAGTCTTAAAATTTCTCAAAAAGGAGTTTCTCTTTTGAAGCAGATTCAGCAAGGAGAAGGCAATGGCTTATTGAAGGAAATCAGCATAGCAGAAGTTCCTCTAAATCAAGAAGTTGATATTCAATATAATAGTCAGGATAATGAGCTAATGTTAATAATAGTCAAATAGAAAAATAATTAAAAAATGAAAATTAAAAAAGCACAAATCATCGGCTTACTCTTTTGTTGTATAATAGTATTCTTTGGTTTTTCTGTGAATCAGGCTAGCGCAACTCGTCCTGTGGCTATAATCGATACTCCAGTAAAAAATCTAACTGTTCATACTGGCGACAAAGTTACTTTCAGTGGACATGGAACCGATACTGATGGAAATAATATCATAGAATATCAATGGCACTCCGGTAATACTTTTGATGCCAGCACTTTTTTTGATGGCGGGAATGCTAAAGAATTTACCAAAACATTTTCAACTATTGGAACAGAAACAATATACTTTCGAGTTAAAGATGATAGTGGCACTTGGTCAGCTACTACAACTTATCCAACTGATGCGCCAAGCGTAACAATAACAGTTAAAAATGTAATTCCAACCGCCATTATCACTCTGCCAAACTATCCAATTGATGAAGAACGAATAATTGTTAATATTGGGGATTCAATTATTTTTAATGGGGAGGGGAGTGATGACGGAAGCATTGCTCAGTATCAATGGCATTCCGGTCCGGCTTTTGATGCTAGCACTTTCTTTGAGGGCGGAGGAACTAAGGAGTTCATCAAAACATTTTCAACTATTGGAACAGAAACAGTATACTTTCGAGTTAAAGATGACTATGGAGATTGGTCAAAAAATGCTCCATTTAGAACAATAGTAGTTGTTCCAAAAATTATTGCCGCTTGCGATAGCAACGGAAAAGTTAAAATTGATTGGACGTCCGTTTCCAAAAATAACATATTATATTCTTTGAGAATTAATGATGTTAGCAATGGTTGGAATATACCGCCCAGTACACCTTTTTCAAATGATGTCATTTTAAATAAATTGACTGTACCGACATATACTCACTTGGGGCCAATTAATAAAAAGTATCAAATTTGGGTATATGCTTTAATGGAAAATGAAATAGATAATTTAGTTAATAATCAAATAAAGGATTTTTGGAATAAACCACCAGTTAAAGAAATTATATCTTGTGCTACCCCCGCTCCCGTTGTTTCCATTTCCGCTTTGCCAACTGCAATTTCTCTGGCAGAAAAAACCAGATTAACTTGGACGGTAAATGGCAACAACATCACTTCTTGCACTGCCAGCACAATTTCACCTGAGGCCGGAAGCTG
>JBAQNP010000004.1:0-51923 GCA_049303905.1 Candidatus Moraniibacteriota bacterium | reverse complement strand
ACGCATTTGGTCGGGCCGAGTTATAAATTTTAGCGAAAAAGTTGAAAATTTATCTTTCTATGAGCTCGGATGGCCTTTTTCTTTTTTGCCACTTTTCTTTTGGGAAAAGAAAAATGGCGAGGAGTTTCTAGTGGAGAGATTATAATAATACGTATTAAATTACGTAATTTGTTAAGTAACACGTTAAGTAACAAAAAATTTGATTTTTTGTTGCATTTCAGCTAAGGTTTAGTTAACTTTGGCTGGAGGAAGGAGGGCAGTCATGGTGGCTGTTCTTTTTAAATTTAATATACAGACTGAATAAAACCATTAAATAAAGGAGTGCTATCATGAATAATTTAACGAACAAATATTATGCGATTGTTAGGCAAGACAACGCGATATCTTCAAATCAAATTAATCCATATGAATGGTTGATGATTATTCGAAGAGTTTTTGAAAATTGCGGAAAATTCCTCAAGGAAGCTTTCGAAAAAAATTCTGATTTTAGATCTGAAATGAAAACTTTGAATTTTCATTTGAGTTTGGCGGGGGATAGAATTATTTGTCCTGAAATAATGAAAGAAAGGGAATATATTCACTTCTTTAATTTTATAGATGTCACTTGTATATTTTCTCAAAAGATTGATCATCGTGAAATGAAAGGAAATATTTTTTTTGAGACTTGGCTAGTCATAACAATTAAGGGAGAATTATTGTTTATCGAGTTGGTTTTGTGTAAGGATATGGTAAAGCCACATAAGCAAGTGTTAATCTCAGCTTATCTTTGTGTTGATTTTAATCATCGATCACAAGATTTTTCCGATAGGATGCTGCCTTATTTAAATGCTGATTTTGCTGAAAGTATTATGGTTGGAAGTTTGGATATTTTAAATTTTGATCAACATAGGAGGAAGAAAGAGCACGATGAATTTAAGGAAGCATTTAAATTTTATGAAATGGTCAAAAATAGAATAAGTTTTCGTTCCTGATTATCAAACTGGCCGTTCCTTTGCAACATTGGAACGGCCTTTATATTTGACTAATACCCCCTCAATCTGCTATGTTTTAGGCAGAAACAAAAGCTAAACCAATTAAGGAGGGTTGGCTTTTTTGCTTTTTGTTTTGATAATTTAGTGGTCCTTTAAAAATAATAGCAGGATAAATTCTGCTTTAAATATATAAAATTCAAATTATTAATTTTAGAAAATTAAAATAAGAGGGAATTATGAAAAACGTAAATAAGGCTTTAGACGATGCAATTGGTCAAATGACAGAAGGAATATTGAAAAGATGTCAGCCATTATATCGCGGGCAATTAGAGATGGAATTGCCTAACTCTAGTAATAAATCCGAATTCTATGTTTATATTGAGGAGGAGGGATATCCCAGAGAACAACTGAAGAGTATTATGGTCGAAGTTGCCATAATTAAGGGCATCCTCAGAAGAAAAATTTTCTCTATTTCTAGAGATCTTAATGATTTTGGTATTCGATGGGTAAGAATATTCGACAAAAAAATTGTGTCTATAATTGAAGAGGAGATTGAAAAACTCCAGGCTAAATTGCCAAGTTTTGAAGTTGAGATCAAAGAGTATCCTCAAAATTTTTTTGATCAACATTAAATATTTAAATCAAATAAGATGGGAGATGTCTAAATGAATAAAGATGCGTCGGAATTCCCCTTGTTTTTTATGGATGAAATTTCAGAAAAAATATTCATCATATCGGATCAAAACTTTTTTGTAGAAATTCGTCTTCAAGATAAGATGGAGGGCGAATTTATATATTGGATCGTTATCATTTCAAGTAACCCCTGCTATGTTTTTTTGAATGACGCATGTCCATGGCCAAAGTGAATATGCCTTATATTTTTTAAAATTGATAACACTTTTCGCTCTGCCAGTCGTCTAACGATTGGCAGAGCTGTTTTTTTATTACGCCATAAAGTCAAAATCCCGCAAGATTGCGGGGTTTTTTGATGTGTGGTAGCCTAGTGGTATGGAAAATTACGAAGAAAAAATTCAAGAAGCGGTGACTTCCGAGTTTGAAAAAGAAGAAGAAATGTTGGAAGAAAAACCGAAAAAAGGGAAATACGATTTCTATGTTGAACTCGGGTTGTTTTTGATTTTGGGAATTTTGATTGGGATTGCTCTTAAGACTGAAGCGGTGAAAAGAATTACGATTGGATATGATGATTATAAAATGAAAATTATGAAAAGTGATTTTGATATAAATAAGATTGAAAAAGATATTTTGCAAAAACAAAAAGATGAAGCGCAAAAAGGAACCGAGGAAAATCAAATTGATAATAATGCAGGAAGCATAAAGTAAATATAATATAATTAAAATTTTGCACTAGATTCCCGCCTACGCGGGAATGACAAGTATATAACTCTATGGAAGAAAAAAATAAAATTAAGAATCTAATTTCTCTGGCAATTCTTTTGTTCGGACTTCTTTTGGGTAGTCTTTTTGTGGACATTGGGCAAATGATAAAAAGCAGTGGTTATTCACAAAAAAATCTCAATAAATCTGATATTTTTGAAGCGAGTGGAAAAACGTGGGTGGCCTATAGCGATCCAGCGGTGTCAATTTCTGTTATCACGGATGATACTTGCGAAGCTTGCGACCCAGGAGAAATTTTAGCTTGGCTTCGAAGAGTTTCTCCGACGATTAGCGCGGAAAAAATAAGTTCTAATAGCGAACAAGGAAAAAATTTGATCAGTGAATTTGGAATAAAAACTTTACCAGCTTTTATTTTTGCCAAAAATCTTGATCGAACTGAATTTTATACTGAAGCCCAGGCGCTATTCTATGCCAAAGGCGACAAGTATGTTTTGAATGTGCAAACATTGGGTGCGCCCGTAGGAAAATATTTGGAGTTGCCGAAGGTAAGCACAAACGATGCTGTTTTTGGAAATATTGATGCCAAAGTCAAGGTTGTTATTTTTTCTGATTTCCAATGTCCATATTGCAAAGTTTTCTACAAATCACTGCGTGACACCATGAAAAACTATCAAGACAAGGTTTTGTTTAGTTTTAAAGAATTTCCACTGACCGAAATTCACCCGCAAGCTTCAAGCGCCGCTTTGGCTTCAATGTGCGCACAGGAGCAAGGAAAGTTTTGGGAATACGCCGACATTCTTTATGCTAAGCAATCACAATGGGGAGAAACAAAAGATAATGCTAGTTTCAAATTATATGCGAAAACACTTCGACTAAACACCAATGATTTTAATGGTTGCTTGGATAACAAAAAATATCAGGATAAAATAAATGCTGACGTTAGCGAAGCGCAGAACTTTGGCATCACAGGAACGCCGACAATTTTCGTAGGTGAGAAAGTAGAAACCGGAGCGCTTAGCGCGGAGGATTTGAAAAAGGATATCGAAGAACAGCTGGCAAAGTAAAGTATAAAAATATTATTTAAAAACTTAATCTTAAGTTTTATATATAAGTTCATTGAAAAATAGCCTTTCGAAAAAACTCTAAACTCTAAACTCTAAAAATTTTAGAAGAAAAGGGAGGATTTGCTATGGCGGAAAATTTATTTAGTAGCGTAGGTGGCTACTATGGCAAGAAAAATAAAAAAGCCATCTTAATTGATAATATTATTTGTGAGTGTTTAGACAATGATTACTGTTTATTGTCGACGATACCAGAAATAATAAAAAAAATTAATACCGATGGCATCTCGGTTAGCAAAGCGACAGTTGAGAGGCATATCCGAGCCTTTCGACTGACAAAAAAATTCTTTCTTTCTTCCGATAAAGAAAGAGAGTTGATAAAAGAAGAATATTCAAAAACCAAAGACAAAAAATCTCTTTTGCTGGGGATAGAAAGTCTTCTTCAAAAGGGTATTACATCTTGGGAGCAAGTTAAGAAAGGAGGAGTGAATCCTTTACCTGTTAAAAATCAACCTGTAGTAAAAACAAAAGCAAAAAAAATAAGCAATGAACTGGATAAGCTAGGCAGATTAGATAAGATCCAGGAAAGGATTCTGAATGGAATGGGAGATTTTTTTAGGGAAATCAGAAATCTCTACAAAAACAGCGAAAGAAAATCAATG
Source organism: Candidatus Moraniibacteriota bacterium (assembly GCA_049303905.1). GTDB lineage: Bacteria > Patescibacteriota > Minisyncoccia > Moranbacterales > UBA2206 > UBA2206. The sequence continues at coordinate 47,873 of JBAQNP010000004.1, read as the reverse complement.
GAGCGTTTGGATGATTTAATTTCGTTGAATGCAGAAATTAACGGGATGGCGATTTTTCTTGATGAAAAAAGAAGAGAATTCTCAAAAATAAAAGAAGAGAGGGATTTTTTTGAAAGAAAATGTGAGGAGATGAAAAAGGAAAAAAGGATATTACAACAAAATATCCTTGATTCTAATAAAAAATTACCAAATAGGAGAAGGCGCAATATTTCTCCAGTGCTCAGTGCTTAAAAATTATAAAAGGGATAATTTCGAATGTTCGTTGCGAGAGCTTAATCGGGGTTTTGGTCTAAATGACAGAACCCCGATTTTTTTATGCTTATTTTTATACTTTTCATTTTGTGCTATAATAAATTTATAGATCTCATATTAATTTCGCCCACCTCGCGTCGACGAGCAATCGTCTTGCGAGTCGAGGCGGGTATTTCGTAAAAAATGAAAAACCATAAAGATATTTTTGAAGTTATTTTTTTTGCTCGGGGCGGACAAGGTGCCAAGACAACAGCGGAAATTTTGGCGCAAGCGGGAACATATGAAGGTAAATTTGTTCAAGCTTTTCCAAGCTTCGGACCCGAGCGATCTGGCGCGCCGACTAAAACATATTTGCGAATTTCGGAAAATGAAATTAGAACTCATGAGCCGGTTGTTGATCCGGATTTGGTGGTAGTGCTCGATGACACTCTCCTGAATTCACAAGAGGTGGCTTTTAATTTAGACAAAGATGAATTTTTGATTATAAACACGAAAATGGCCGAACATGAAGTGCGAGAAAAACTAATTCAAAAAGGTGGAAAATTTGAAGGAAAAATTCACCCAATTGATGCGAGCGGAATTTCACTTTCAATTATCGGTCAACCTCGTCCCAATACTGTGATTTTAGGAAAATTTGTGCAAGTTTCTGGAGTGGTAAAAATGGAAAGTATGATAGAAGAATTTAGGCGTATTTTTGAGAAAAAACTAGGCAAAGAAAATTGTGACAAAAATATTCAAGCGATTGAGAAGGCGTATGATGCGATATAGCAGTGACTGTGTCCCGCACAAAATTCCAATAAAAATTGATGTAGATTAAAGTTTTTTTGTGTGTGGCTCGCCTAACGGCTAGTTTATAAATATTAAAATTTAAAAGAGCGAATTTTTGCGGGATGCTCATAATTGTAGCTACTCGCTAACGCTCATAGACAATTATGGCAGAACATGGAGCAGTTATAAAACATGATCAAAAAAAATCACCTAAAACCGGAGCATGGCGATATATGCATCCGGAAGTGGATAAAGAAAAATGTATTGGTTGCGGAACTTGTGTGCCGTTTTGTCCAGACGCGTGCATTGAAATGAAAAAATACAAAGAGGGGCAACGTGACAAAGCAGATGTTGATTATGAGTATTGCAAGGGCTGTGGTGTTTGCGCGGAAGTTTGCCCAGTTAAAGCGATAATTATGAAAAAGAAATAATTTTCATAAAACATATAACATGAAACATGAAACAAAATTAAATACAAAACACATGCTACATAAAACTAAACGCATAGCGCTCACGGGAGGAGCCGCCGCCGCCGAGGCTTTGAAACAAATTAATTTGGACGTGATGCCGATCTATCCGATTACTCCGCAAACCACAATCATTGAAACTTATGCCGGATTTGAGGCGGATGGCGAAGTGGATACGGAGATAATCAAGGTAGAATCGGAACACTCAGCCATGAGTGCGGCGATTGGCGCAAGTTCGGCTGGCGCAAGGACTGCCACAGCCACCAGTTCACAAGGCTTGGCTTTGATGCATGAAGTCCTCTATATCGCTAGTGGTTTTCGTTTGCCAATTATGATGCTAGTGAGTGCGCGAGCGTTGGCTTCGCCTATAAACATTCACGGAGATCACTCTGACGTTATGGGTTGTCGTGACTCCGGCTGGATTCAACTTTTTTGTGAAAATGGCCAGGAGGTTTATGACAAAACAATTATCGGAATGAAACTCGCGGAAAAAGTGAAACTACCAATCATGGTAATTATGGATGGATTCAACACTTCTCATAGCGTGGAAAATTTGGAAATTTTGGAAACGAAAGTCGTGCAAGAATTCGTGGGAGAATATAAAGCGATTAATCCACTACTCGACACCGAAAATCCCGTGACCTATGGCGCGGTGGCACTGCAAAATTCATATTTTGAATTTAGGATTGATCAGGAGGAAGCAATGAAAAGTGTAGAAGAAGAATATGAAAAAATTGCAAAAGATTTTGAAAAAATCAGCGGAAGGAAATATGATATTTTTGAAGAATATCCCGCCTCATCGGCGGGCAAGAAAACAGAAGACGCGGAAAAAATTATGGTGCTCACGGGCAGTGCAACCGGAACAGCAAAAGTGGTAGTGGATAAACTCAGAGAGATGGGAGAAAAAGTTGGGATTTTGAAAATCGGACTTTTCCGACCATTCCCGCACAAAAAAATTGCCGAAAGCTTGAAAAATGCCAAAGAAATAATTGTGCTTGATCGCGCTCAATCAATCGGAACGTACCCACCGTTTTATAGTGAAATCACAAAAAGCCTATACGAAGCAAAAGAAATAAAAAACATTAAATCCTATGTTTATGGTCTCGGCGGACGCGATATTTTCCAAAAACAAATCGAGGATGTGTTTGCAGGTAAAATTGGAGGGGAATATATAAAATAATTTTTTCAAATTCTATTAGCATGAAAAAAAATCTTTTTAAAATATTTATAGCAATATATTTAGTTATTTTATTAATATCTTTTTTTGTGTATGGAATATCTGGTCGTTGTTATAGAAATCAAATAGCTAGTTTTATAATTCATTTTTCACTTGCATCTTCTTTTATATTTGGATTTTTTTTTAGTATTAGATATTTATATTTATTAACAATAAAAAATAAAGACGAATCAATTAGAATTAAAACGGAGAAAAATATAATCAGAGCAAGAACTTTTTTTTACATAGCTTTTGGTATTATAGTGGCTATAATTATGGCAACTTCTATGCAGACAACAATAAGTTGTCCTTGGGAGGTACCTTTTTAAAGAAAAATTTAAAAATTTTATGAACAAACAACTAACAAAATATTATTCAACAGGGCGCAGCGCTTGTGATGTGATTATAGATAAAATATAAGCGAAGTATAAAATAATTTTTTGAACATAATAAAATGAAAAAAATAATTTCAAGAATTTTTATTAAAATGGTTGCGGTTAGTATGATTTTTTTAAATTTCAAGAAAGATGTAGTCGCACAATTGTTAGATGATCCTGGCGTTCCATCGCCAGGAGTTGCTTTGCCACCGCCATCATATTTAGATATTCTTGATTTAATAAATTCAATTATTCTAATCATTCTAGCTCCTTTGTCTTTGCTGCTCACAATCATTTTTTATGTTAGATATTTTTTAATAAGAAAAAAGATAGATGATATATCTAAAATTAAAACAAAAAAAGCTTTGAAAAAAGCAAAAATATTTTTAATTATTTCAATTTTATTGATTACGCTATATATAATACTCAAAATGATAAATAATTATATTATGAATCATTCAGAATTATGGTATTAAGTTTAAAAAATAAAGTATATCTGAACTTATCGGATTGTCATCATAGCTTACAAAAATCAATTCATGATTTAAGGGGTATTGGCGTTGAGATAACCGGAAGATGCAATTTGCAATGCAAGCATTGCTATATGAGTTCTGAATTGGTAGCAAGAAAAAATGAATTGAAAACTGAGGAGTGGAAATTTTTTTTAGTGAAGTTAAGAGTAATTTTGGTAGAAAAATTGGCATATATATCACAGGGGGAGAGCCATTTTTAAGAGAAGATATTTTTGAGATATTAGAATTTTTGAAAAAAGAAGGCTTCAGAGCTTCCGTTGTGAGCAATGGGCTTCTGATTAATCCGAAAAATATCGAAAAAATTAAGAATTTAGTTTCTGCAATGTCTATTAGCTTGGATGGTTTTGAAGAAAGCCATAATTATTTGCGAAGTGGCAATTTTTATAAAAAAACACTGGAAAGCATTGAACTTTTGAAAGAAAACAAAATAATTCCCACAATTAAAACAACGGTATTTAGAAAAAATATTGGAGATCTGGAAAAATTTTATGAATTTTTGAAAGAACTGGGAATTGTACAATGGCAAATTTCGCCAATGGAATTATTAGGCAGAACGAATGAAAACAAAAAAGATATGCTGTCTATGAAGGATTACGCAAGATTATGTGAGTTTGTGGATAGGGTTAGGCTAGAGAAAAAGAGAAAAATTAAGTTAATTTTTGAAGAAGATTCTGGATTGAATATTTTCAAAAAATCGAAAGAAATCGGAAAGTGCAAGAGATGTACGGCTGGAATCTCGACATTTAGCGTTTTGCATAATGGCGATATCACAAGTTGTGTGCAAAATCAAGAAAAAGATGATATTATTGGTAATGTAAGGGAGAATAGAATAAAAGAAATTTGGGAAAAAGGATTTCAGAAAAATAGACAAAAAGAATATAAATTTTGTCAAAATCATTATTATCTAAACAAAATAAGTATAAAAAAATGATTAAAAAATTATTGCCAATCGTATTAAAAATTATTCTGGCATTTATTTCAGCGACGGGAACATTTATTATGATTAGGATAAATGCTATAAATTATTTTCACTCTCAATGTCCAGAATTTGATCTTTGCAGTCGGTATGATCACCCAGTATTAGATTATCCAATCCTTTCATTTCTATTTCTACTCGTATTTTTTTATATTGTATATTTATTTATTTTTTATTTAATTAAAAAAATCTGGCAAAAATATTTTAAAAAGTAAAAAAATGAAAAAAATAATTTCAAGAATTTTTGTAAAAATAGTCGTGGTTAGTCTAGTAATCTTAAGTTTCAGCAAAAGATCTTTTGCTCAATTAGTTGATAGTGGTGAGCGAACAGCAGGACTTCCAACTCAGACACTCGGATCTCTTATAGTGGAGGTTTCTAATTGGGCGATTGTTATTTTATTATTTCCCCTTTCCTTTCTGCTTATGATTTTTTTCTATGCAAAATATTTTTTAATAAGAAAAAAGACGGATGATATTTCAAAAATTAAAACAAAAAAGTCTTTAAAAAAGGCTAAAATATTTTTGATTATTTTAATTTTACTAATCTTATTGTATATATTACAAAATTTTTTAACACATTTAAATTTAACTCCTAATACTGAATTATGAACAAAGAACTAACAAAATATTATTCAGCAGGGCACAGTGCTTGCGCGGGGTGTGGGTTTCCGGCGATTGTGCGGACAGTTTTAGGGGAGCTTAAGACTGATGTGGTTATCGCCAATGCGACAGGGTGTTTGGAGGTGACTTCGACGCTCTATCCATATTCAGCTTGGAAAGCGCCGTATATTCACAATGCTTTTGAAAATGCAGCGGCCACAATTTCTGGAGTGGAAAAAGCCTATGAAGCTTTGAAAAAGAAAGGCAAATTGCCAAATAGGAAGGGGATCCTTCGACAAGCTCAGGATGATTCGCAAAAGCGAATCAAATTCGTGGCTTTTGGTGGAGATGGCGGAACATATGACATTGGACTGCAAAGTTTGTCAGGAGCACTTGAGCGTGGACACAATTTTCTTTATGTTTGTTATGACAATGGTGGATATATGAACACGGGTAATCAAAGATCATCCGCGACACCTTATGGAGCTTTTACCGAAACGACACCAACCGGAAAAGAATCTTTTGGAAAAATTGAGACGCGAAAAAATTTGATGGAGATTGTAAATGCTCATAGAATTGCCTATTTAGCTCAAGCTAATGTGGCCTATCTAGCTGATTTAAAAAAGAAAGCTAAGAAAGCGCTGGAAACTGATGGGCCAAGCTTTCTTCTAGTTTTTTCACCCTGCACCAACAACTGGAAATTTCCAACTTCACAATATGTGAATGTGGCAAAGCTTGCGACCGAAACAAATTTTTGGCCACTGTATGAAATAGAAAATGGAGTGCATAAACTAAATTTCGAACCAAAGAAAATAACTCCTGTCGCGGAATTTTTGAAAACCCAAGGCCGTTTCAAACATCTTTTCAAAGAGGAAAACAAGCCTCACTTGGAAGAAATTCAAAAATTAGTCAACGAAGAATTCGCTAGAATCGCTAGTATTTGTGAAGAATAGATTTATAAAATTTTTCAAAATGATAATAGCAAACTTTATTAAGACAATAAAACTAGAAATTTCAAAAAGGGAAAACCCTGACATTATTTTTTTGGTGGCTGATAGAAAAACAAAAAAGCCAAAATTAGATGAAGAAATAATAGTTAGAATGGATAAGGAAATTTGTGAATTATTTAACAGAAAAAATATGAAACTTATAGAATTGACAAAGAATTCAAAGAGGATAATTGATAAGTGTGATGGAGTAATGACTACGGAAGAAATCTGCAAAGAAATTTATAAAGGTTTTTTATTGAATAAATTCACAGAAGACTCCGTTATTTTTTTGGATAAATTAAGTAAGGAAAAATTTATAACATGGAAGTAAGCTTATCTCCAAAATTTGTTGTTCTAGAGATTACACGAAGATGCAATTTGAATTGTAAGCATTGTTATATAAATGCAAACAATGGAAAATACGATGAACTATCATTTGATGAAATAAAGAATTTAGTTGATGAGCTTTCAGAAATGAAAGTGTTTGTTTTTGGATTAGTTGGGGGAGAGCCATTTCTGAGGGAAGATATTTTTGAGATACTTAGTTACGCAAAAAATAAAGGCCTTGCTACAACGTTGAGTACAAACGGAATATTGATAACTAAAATAATTGCTAAGAAATTAAAGGAAGTAGAAATAAGTGAGGTATCAGTTAGTCTTGATGGACTAGAAGATTTTCATGATAAATTTCGAGGACGAAAATGTTTTGATAAAGTTGTTAATGGAATCAAGGAATTAAAAGAGAATAATATTTATACTATAGTTTCAACATGTGTTTGTCCGCAAAACATAGAATCATTAGATGAAATGGCAAAATTTATAATAAGTCTCAAAATTGATTCATGGCGATTATTCCCTATAATCCCAACAGGAAGAGCTAAGAAAGATCTTCTTTTGTCTTTGAAGCAAATGCAGTATCTTCAAGAATTTGTGATAAAAATGAGAGGATTAATTCCTAATGTATACATAGGGGAAAGCGCTGGATGGTGTGGACAAAAAGATAAAGATTTAAAACTTGTTGAGTGGGATGGCTGTCGTGCAGGAAAAGAATATTGCGCAATAAGCGCAGATGGTCGATTAAAAGCCTGTCCTACTTTACCAGACGAGTTTCTGGAGGAATCTATTCGTGAGAGAAGTTTCAAGAACCTCTGGGAAGATAAAAGAACTTTTGAAATATTTAGAAAATATGATACAAATAAATTAAAGGGAAAATGTAAAAAATGTAAGATGAAACAGGTTTGTGAAGGGGGATGTAGGATAGTCACCTTAGGATTAAAAAATGATATCTATGATGAATTTCCACTTTGTACTTATAATTCATAATTTGATTAATTTTTATGGAACAAATAAATCAAAAATCAAAAAAGATAAAAATAGTTTTAATTGCGATAATTATTGCAATATTTGCTGTGGTTAGTGGCTATGGAGTAGTAGGATTAATTAGGCAAATATTTATCCAGCCTGCTATAATATAATCAATGTAAAGTTTTATTTTGAGCCATCTATCAGGATCGAACTGATGACCTACGGTTTACGATACCGTCGCTCTACCAACTGAGCTAAGATGGCATTTTATTAATAATTGCATAATAATAAAAATAATTCAAATTTATGAATCTATACATTTGTGAAATTTGTGGGGACGCGTATATTGGGGAGGAGAAGCCGACGGACTGCCCGTTTTGTGGGGCGAGGAATAATTTTATAAAACAGGCGGACGAAGCTAAACCGATTACAGAAGAAAAAATTCCCGCCTCGACTCGCGGAGATGACCGTTCGTCGACGCGAGGCGGGGAAATTTCTGAAATTTCCAAAAATAATTTAATGGAAACATTAGCACTTGAAACTCGAGCCAATGCGATGTATCTTTGTATGGCAGGGAAAGCGCAGGAATATAAAATAAAGGCTATGTATAAGCGTTTGGCAAAAGTGGAATTGGAACACGCGGTGATTGTGACAAAGCTTTTGGGAATTTCGATGCCGGAGATAAATCCAGAAATTTGCACGGATGAAACGCAAGAAAATTTTCAAAAAACAATTGAGCTGGAAGATCATGCAGTGGAACTTTATAGAAAATTTACTCTCGAAGCAACAGAGCCAAATATTCGAAAATTTTTCGGAGCGTTGATGCAAGTGGAAGCAGGACATATAGAATTAATAGAAAGTATAAAGTAGAAAGTATAAAGTATAAAGCTTTAATTAAGCTTATTACTAGCTACTTGCTACTTACTACCTATTTATGATTTGGATTTATACAATAGTTTCAGTTTTAATGATTAGTCTGATTTCCTTGGTTGGTGTTTTTGCTTTGTCGTTTAATAAAAAAAAACTCTATAAATTTTTGATTTATCTTGTTAGTTTTTCGGCTGGAACTTTAATGGGAGATGCATTCCTTCATCTTATCCCAGAAGCTTTTGAAGAATCGCAAAATACTATCGAAATTTCCTTTTCAATTTTAGGAGGAATTTTAATTTTCTTTATGATTGAAAAAATTATTCGCTGGCGTCATTGTCATGAAGAACCTTGTGAACAGCATCCGCATCCTTTTTCTTATGTGATTCTTTTTGGAGATTCTATCCATAATTTCATTGATGGAATGATTATTGCCACTAGTTTTTTGGTTAGCATCCCATTGGGAATAGCCACAACAACGGCGGTTATTTTCCATGAAATACCCCAAGAAATTGGAGATTTTGCTTCATTGGTGTATGCTGGTTTTTCCAGAGCAAAAGCGTTGTTTTTTAACTTTATCACAGCTCTCACGGCTGTCCTCGGAGCAGTATTAATTTTAGCGATAAATTTGAATGTGACTGATCTGACCGCATTTTTAGTGCCTTTTGCCGCCGGCGGATTTATCTATATCGCAGGAACCGATCTGATTCCCGAACTTCACAAACATCGTTCGTTCAGGGCTGGTTTTTGGCAAACAATTGCTTTTGTGCTGGGCATGGGATTGATGGCGGGATTGTTGTTTTTGGAGTAATATTAAAACCAGACTGAAAAATTAAAATTTAAAAAAATTGAACTCGAACTTTAAAATTATAACTAAAATTTTCCCTCAATCAACGGCGGAAAAGGAAAATTTTAGATAATTTTTAAGTTCTCAAGCAATAATTTTTCTAAATTTTAATTTTTCAGTAGGTTTCATATTATATGCAGGAGATATTGAAAAAAATCGAAGAACTAAAAATTAAACTCCCGACTATTCGGGACTATCTTTGACTTGGATAAGAAAGCGGAAAGAATTGCGGAATTAACGCAAAAAAGTGAGAAATCTGATTTTTGGAATGATTCGCAAAATGCGGGGAAAATTATGCAGGAAATTGAAGAGTTAAAAAAAGAAATTGTGGAAGTTGAAGAAATTGAAAATAAGCTTGGTAATTTGGAGGAGTTGGTGGAAATGATGGGGGACAAGCCCGCCTCTCCGGCGGACAGTGCTGAAATTGAGAAAGAATTAGAAAAAGTTAGTGAAATAATTTCGAAACTAGAATTTAAAACCTTATTCGATCAGGAATATGATCGAAATGATGCCATTATAAATATCATGAGTGGCGCGGGTGGAGTGGACGCGCAGGATTGGTCGGAAATGATTCTTCGAATGTATCTCAAATGGGCGGAAAAGAATAATTTCAAGGCGAGACTTCTTGATGAAACTCGCGGACAGGAAGCGGGGATAAAGAGTGCGACACTGGAAATTTCTGGCTCATACGCATACGGATACCTTAAGAGTGAAGCGGGTGTGCATCGATTAGTGCGTCTTTCACCATTTAATGCTGATAATCTTCGCCAAACATCTTTTGCGCTCGTTGAAATTATGCCGGTGATTTCCGAAATGAAAGAAGTGCAAATTAACCCGCAAGATTTGCGAGTTGATGTATATCGGTCAAGTGGCGCGGGTGGACAAAGCGTTAACACGACGGACAGTGCAGTGCGAATCACGCATATTCCAACGGGTGTCGTTGTTTCTTGTCAGAATGAAAGATCGCAACTGCAAAACAAAGAACAAGCAATGAAAATATTGAAAGCTAAATTGCATAAAAAATATCTAGAAGAATTAGAAGAAGAAAAAAGAAAACTGCGTGGTGAATCTCTGAGCGCAGAATGGGGCAGTCAGATTCGTTCATACGTGATTCATCCATATAAAATGGTCAAAGATCATCGCACGAAACACGAAACTGCGGGGGCAGAAAGCGTTCTGGAAGGAAATCTCAATGAATTTATGGAAAGCTATTTGAAGTATTTGAAAAAATAGTTTATAATAATACTACGAATTACGAATCTATACGAATGTACGAATATACAAATAAATAATGTGAAAAAATAAAATATAATGAAAAGTAAAATAAAAAAAGAAGAGAATAATATTGAGTTGGAGGACAAGATTGAAGAATTAGAGATGGAAAATGATTCTGCGCTTATTCGATTTGATCATGTTACTAAAATTTTCAAAAACGACAAAGCTATTTTGGATGATATTAATTTGGAAATTAAAAAGGGAGAGTTTGTTTCAATCGTTGGACATAGTGGCGCCGGTAAATCTACTCTTTTGAAAATGATTCATGTTGAGGAATCGCCAACGGAAGGTTCGGTATATTTTGACGGTGTTTCTCTGGATATGATTAGCCGGCGAAAATTGGCATATCACAGAAGAAGAATCGGTATGATTTTTCAGGATTTCAAATTACTTCCCCAGAAAACTGTTTTTGAAAATGTGGCATATGCTTTAGAAGTTTGCGGAGCACCAAAAGCGGAAATTTTGGAAGATGTACCGCAAATTCTTGATATTGTGGGCTTAGGAGATAAGATGGAAAAATTTCCACGTCAACTTTCTGGTGGTGAACAACAAAAAGTAGTTTTAGCACGGGCACTTATTCATAAGCCTTTGGTGATTGTGGCGGATGAACCGACTGGAAATTTGGACCCGATGAATTCTATGGAAATAGTGAAATTACTTTTGGATATAAATAAACTAGGAACAACTGTTATTTTGGCTAGTCATGATCATGATATTGTTAATAAGGCTTCAAAAAGAGTAGTTGTTTTAGATCACGGAAAAATAATTTGTGATGATGCCAAAGGGAAATATAAAATGTGTTAAAAAAATAAATTTATGTTTTTAATTTTAGGGAGAACAATAAAAGAAAGTCTAACAAATTTTTGGAGAAATGGCTGGCTGTCAGTGGCGGCAGTGAGTGTGCTTGTGCTCTCACTTTTTGTAGTGGGCGCAGTTTTCACGATGGGGATGGTGGCGGATAATGTTCTTCGAAATGTAGAAGGGAAAGTTAATGTGAGTGTATATTTCAAAAGCGATGTGAGTGAAGAAAAAATAGCGGAGAATAAGAAAGATTTAGAAAGTTTCAAGGAAATAAGTTCAATAGAATATATTTCCAAAGACAAAGCTTTAGAAATTTTCAAAAAAGACAATGCTGATGAGCCAGTTATTATGCAATCGCTGGAAGAAATTGGAGAAAATCCGCTTTTGGCATCTTTAGTTATTAAAGCTAATAATCCCAGCCAATACCAAGCAATTGCTGATTATGTATCAAATGCATCCTTCAAAGATGATGTGAGTCGAGTTAATTATGGTAAGAATAAGGATTTGATAAATCGTTTAAATGGAATTATTTTTCAATCAAAAAAAATCGGCTTGGCAGTAGCGGGAATTTTTGGGGCTGTTTCAATTCTCATAATTTTCAACACAATTCGAATTACAATTTATACGCATAAACAAGAAATTGAAGTGATGCGACTAGTTGGATCATCAAATATGTTTATCCGCCTGCCGTTTATTTTCGAAGGCATACTCTACGGCATGATCGCTTCGCTTATTGCCTCGCTAATTTTAATGATTGCCATTAAGTTTATAAACGTATATGCATCTTCAGTGGTGTCTTCCGGAAACTTATTCTCATTCTATCTTTCACACGCGCTTTATGTCCTTGGTCTTCAAATTGCTATCGGTGCATTTTTGGGAATTACCAGTAGCTGGATTGCGATGCAGAAGTATTTGAAGATTTAGTAGAAAGCTTGCCCGCCGTTTATCTGCCGATGAGGCAGGATGAGGCGTGGTAGAAAGCAAAAAATAAAAGCACGCGATGGGCGTGTTTTTTTGCGTAAAAAAAGTCCCTCTGTCGTTCGCCGACGACAGAGGGGCAAAAAGACGGAATTATTCTGCGGGGTAAATAGTGCAGATTCCGTTGGTTAAACCCGTTGGAGTTTTTTGGAAAAAGACATAAAAATTTTTACCTCCTTCTTGAATTTTTTTTGCCTGTTTGATTCTGCACGCTGGGCAGGCGTGGTTTTTTTCGAGGTAACCAAAATTTTGGACGATGCTGGAATGTTGAAAATGACTTCTTATGACTCCGGCATAAAATAAAATTCTTCGGATTTCATTTTGAGTAAACTTGAAAACAGAGGATTTTATTTCGTTTAAGTCTTTGATAGTTTGGATGCCTTCCGTATCTTGGCATCCGCAAGTTCCATTTTTTATTTCTCCGCATGCACAATCAGTTGTGGCCATTTTTTCTCCTTGTTGTTAGGGTTTAATGGTTTTTTTGGGTTGGTTGTTAAACAGCTGTCAATAATGGAATATAGTAAATTATCATAAAACAAAAAAAATTGCAAGAGTTTGCAAAAAATTATTGAGATACTGTTGGAGAGGAGGGATTCGAACCCCCGATGACGGGACCAGAACCCGTTGCCTTACCGCTTGGCTACTCTCCAAATAATAGGTTAAAAACTACTTTCAATATAATACTTTAAGTTTCGGATAAAATCAAATCTTGACAGCCAAAAACAATCTGCTAAAATTGGATTAGCACTCAGACTTGACGAGTGCTAAGGGGGAATGTATAATGTAAAAAGAAAATAATTTTTTATATACCTCACCCCAACCCTCTCCTTATAAAGGAGAGGGGGTAGGAAGAACTATGAACGATAGACTTAAGAAAATTTTAGCGGCGGTGATTGAAGAATATACCAATTCGGCTGTTGCCGTTGGCTCGAAAGTTTTGGAAGACAAGTATGATTTGAATGTGAGTTCGGCTACGATTCGAAATGATATGGCGGAATTGGAGGAAAAAGGATATCTTTACCAACCGCACATTAGCGCTGGACGCATCCCAACTGACAAGGGGTATCGGTTTTTTGTGGAGAGTATAATGACTGACCAAAAAATGAGTCTTTCTGATCAAAAGAAATTACAAACCGAAGTTTTGAAACTCAAAGCGCAGAACAAAAGAATTTCTCGCACAGCGGCCAAACTCCTATCGTCTTTCAGTGGAAGCTTGGCAATCAGCGGATCAGAAAAAGAATTTTATGATTTTGGAATCGGTGAGCTTTTAGAGAATCCAGAATTTCAAAATGTTGATGAGTTCTGCCGAATTGCCGAAGCGTTAGACTATATCGATGAAAATGTAGATACAATTCTTTCGAAAATCAAGGACGGCGAAACAAAGATTTTTATCGGCAAAGAAAATCCAATCAAAGAAATTTCCAATTGTTCAATGGTGGTAAGTCCATATACAACCAAGGAAGGTGAAAGAGGAATTTTGGCAATCGTCGGACCAAAGAGAATGAAATATGCCAAGAATAAATCACTTTTGGATTATGCCCGAAAACTTTTGGGTAGTTCGATTGTAATAATTTCTATAGTGGAAGGTGGAATAATATTTTTAAAATAAAGTATGCGAATAGCGCACTACGAATGCGCACACGCGAATATTAAATTTATGGAAAAAAGAAAAAAAGATTTTTTTAGTCTAACGGTTAAGGTGGCGATTATAAATAAGGAAGGGAAAATTTTGATTATTAAAAGATCAAAAGACGATGCTATTAAGGCTGGGGAATATGATTTGCCAGGAGGAAATATTGATTATCGAGAAAATATTGAAGTTGCTATGAAAAGAGAAATTAAGGAAGAGCTGGGAATTGAAGTTGAGCTTGGACCGATAATTTATGCATTTGATTTTGAAAATAAATATGATCGAGAGTATGAATTTGGAAAAGAAAAAATTAAGGTTGGAGGAAAAGGCTTGAGATTTATTGCATATTATGAAGATGGAGAAATAGAATTATCTCATGAGCATCAAAAATATGAATGGTTGGATTTTGATAGAGCTCTAGAAAAATTTGGTAATAGTGATTTTACAAAAGATAAAAAAGAAACAATTAGAAGAGCTAAAGAATATTTGGAACTAAAAAATTCTCTGGAAGGCTGGAAACGTTGCATGGCAGACTTTGAAAATTATAAAAAAAGACAAAACGAAGAAAGAAAAGATATGATTGCTTTTTCTAACGTGAATTTAATTTCAGAATTAATCCCGATTCTAGATAATTTTCATGCTTCAACTGAGCATATTCCTGAAGAACAAAAAGAAAATCCATGGGTGACTGGGATAATGTATATTCAAAAACAATTAGAAAAAGTTTTACAAGATTATAGTGTATTAGAAATAGAAGTGAAAATTGGTGATGAGTTTGATCCAAGTATTATGGAAGCTGTGAAACAGGAATCAGGAGACAGTGAACAAGAAACATCTGAAAATAAAGTTAAGAAGATTTTGATGAAGGGGTATAAAATTAATAATAAGGTAATTAGAGCGGCAAGAGTGGCCGTGGAATAAAAATAATAAAAAAGAGAGGAGGTGAGAAATATGCGCGGACTAATTAATTGGTCTCCAATGCGAGACATGGACAAATTTTTTGATGAGGACATTTGGAGCGGAGCTGATTTTACTCCAGCGATGGATGTATATCAAGACAAGGATAATGTGATCATAGAAACTCCATTGGCTGGCATTGATCCTGAAAAAGTGGACATATCGATTGAGAATGATGTGCTTACCATTTCCGGAAGAACTGAAGAAAAGAAAGAGGTAAAAAGAGAAGATTATTATCGCAAGGAAGTTCGAGAAGGAAGTTTTGCTCGTTCAATTATTCTTCCGATGGCGGTAAAATCAGATTTAGCTGAAGCCCAGAGTGTTAAAGGAATGCTAAAAATTACCATTCCAAAAGCGGATGAAGCCAAGCCAAAAAAGATTACAGTCAAAGTCAAATAATTTTTTCTTTAGCTACCTTTGTTTTTATTGAAAAACTAAAGGTAGCGCTAAGAGGAAATTATAAAAAGTATAAAATAATTAATAATTAATTCTTAATCATCGATCTTTTGGTTGCTGATTATTGAATAAAACATATGAGCAAAATATTAGGAATCGATCTCGGAACGACTAATTCTGCGATGGCAATTGTGGAAGGGGGAAGTCCGGCAATAATCGAAAATAAAGAAGGGGCAAGAACTACACCTTCAATGGTAGCTATTTCAAAATCCGGAGAAAGACTGGTCGGTCTTTTAGCTAAGCGCCAAGCTGTGACAAATTCAGGCAACACTCTTTATTCAATCAAGCGTTTGATTGGTCGAGGTTTTGAAGACGAAGAAGTGCAAAGAGATTTGAAATTGATGCCATATAAAATCGTCAAAGCTAATGGTGGCGTGAAAGTTTTGATGGGTGACAAAGAATATACACCGCAAGAAATTTCCGCGATGATTCTTTCTAAGCTCAAAGCGGACGCTGAAGAAAAATTGGGGGAAAAAATCGAAGAAGCGGTGATTACCGTGCCGGCCTATTTTGACGACTCACAAAGAAAGGCTACGAAAGAAGCAGGAGAAATTGCCGGACTGAAAGTGCGACGCATCATAAATGAGCCAACAGCTGCGGCCTTGGCTTATGGTTTCAATAAGAAGAAAGATGAGAAAATTGCAGTCTATGACCTTGGTGGTGGAACTTTCGATATTTCTATTTTGGAAGTAGGTGATGATACAGTGGAAGTAAAATCAACCAACGGAGACACGCATCTTGGTGGAGACGATTTTGATCAAATTATAATCAGTTGGATAATTTCAGAGTTCAAAAAACAAGAAGGCATTGATTTGGGAAATGATTCTTTGGCATTGCAAAGAATCAAGGAAGCGGCGGAAAAAGCTAAAATTGAACTTTCCACTGCAGCTGAAACTGAAATTAATCAACCTTTCATTACAACCGATGCTAATGGTCCAAAACATCTCGTGATGAAAATTACTCGAGCGAAATTGGAAGAATTGGTAGGAGATTTAGTCAAAAAAACACTTGAGCCAACCAGAAAAGCTTTGGCTGATGCAAAACTAGAAGCCAAGGATATTAATGAAATAGTGATGGTGGGTGGAATGACCAGAATGCCATTAGTCATTAAGACCGTGGAGGAATTTTTTGGAAAAAAAGTTAATCTCACTGTGAATCCAGATGAAGTTGTGGCCTTAGGCGCCGCTATTCAAGGTGGTGTGCTTCAGGGGGATGTGAAAGATGTGCTTCTTTTGGACGTCACTCCGCTTACTCTTGGGATTGAAACAATGGGTGGCGTGCGAACTCCACTAATTGATCGAAATACTACTGTGCCGACTGCTAAATCGCAAATATTTTCCACTGCCGCTGACAATCAGCCATCAGTAGAAATTCATGTCTTGCAAGGTGAACGAGAAATGGCCGTTGACAACAAAACTTTGGGCCGATTTATCCTAGACGGCATTCCACCATCTCCACGAGGCATTCCGCAAGTAGAAGTGACTTTTGACATTGATGCTAATGGAATTCTTTCTGTCAAAGCTAAAGACAAGGCTACCGGCAAAGAACAATCAATTAGAATCGAAGGTTCGTCTGGGCTTTCCAAGGAAGAAGTGGAAAAAATGAAAAAAGACGCTGAAGTTCATGCGGAAGAAGACAAGAAAAAGAAAGAAGTAGTTGAAACAAAAAACATTGCTGATACTTTGATCTTCACCACCGAAAAAGCGATTCGCGAAGCTGGCGACAAAATCACAGCTGACGAAAAGAAACCAGTCGAAGAAAAAATTGAAGCTTTGAAAAAAGTGTTAAATCCGCCAGCTGGCGGAGGCGATGATATTGAAGCTATCAAAAAAGCCAGCGAAGAATTGTCACAAGAAGCGCAAAAGATTGGCGAGAAACTATATAAGGCATCTCAGCCAGAGCAACCAGCGCCAGGAGCAACTGATGGAGCACCAAAAGAAGGTGAGGCTAAGGCGGAATCGGAGGTGAAGGACGCGGAGACGAAGGAAGGGGAGAAAAAGGAATAAATGTGAAAAGGCGGACTTTATGTCCGCCTTTTATTTAAAATAAAAAAATGAAAATAGAAGAATTTCTTAAGCAAAATATAGAGGGGTATCTATTTTGCGATGTAGAAAAAATGTTAGAAATAAAACTGAATAAATCCGAAAATTGTGGTGCTTGTGGGTATCCAATAATGATGACAATTTTATCGGGTATGGAACTGCTTGGTTTTCTGTTGGGAAATAGTAGTTTTGAAGCAAAAGATGGAAGTGAATATTTTAAAAATTATTGGGAAAATTATTTTTGTAAATTTAATAAAAAATATAAAATTGAAGGATTGGATAGACTAGTGAGAGACTTAATTAGAAATGGACTCGCTCATAGTTTTATGACTAAGCCAAATATTTTGATATATAAAGATTCAAAAGAATCTATAGAGCTTATTGATAAGGAAAGAGGAATAATATCTTTTGAAGTCGGAAGTTTTTTTTCTGATTTTAAAAATTCATATTATAAATTTGTTGTGAATGATGCTAATAAAAATAATATGCAAAAAAGATTAGATAATATGATTAAGGAATATTCTAATAATACTAAATATTTTTTTAAAAACTTTAAAATGGAGACATGGGAAATGAAGAGAAGTAATTTAATTTCTGGGGCGAGTGTTTCTGTGCAGGCTATTTCTCCAAGTGGTGTTTTTTATAATCATAAACGTAGAGAACTCGATAATTATTAAAAAAATAAAAAATATGCTTGTCGGCAAGCGTGTGTTAGCTCAGCGGACAGTCCGCTAAAAGAGCGGACTGTCCGCTCTGAGTGATTAAAATAAAAAAACAAAAAAATGGGTGAAGCAAGGTATAAAATTAAAGAATCATTTCCTGGAATAGTTTGTCATGTTTATAATAGAGGCGTGAATAAAGAGAAAATATTTAGAGACGATGAAGATTATATTTTTTATTTGAAAAGAGTTAGAAAATACAAAGAAAAATTTAATATTAGTATAATTTGTTATAGTTTAATTGCAAATCATTATCATTATATTTTGGAGCAACTTAGTGAATATCCGATTACGAAATTTATGCGAGCGGTTCATACGAGCTACGGACAATATTATAATAAAAAATATAATCGAGTAGGCCCACTTTTTCAGGATAGATTTAAGCAGGCAATGCTTGATGATAATAATTTTCTTTATATTTCTGCTTATATAAATGCTAATGCACAAATTCACAAATTAATTAATAAAGCCGAAGATTATAAATGGTGTAGTTATCAAGATTATTTGGAAATTAGAAGTGGAACATTGTGTGATAAATTAAGAATCTTAAGTCAGTTTAATAATATCGAAGAATATAAAAAATTTACTGAAGAAAATGCCAATGAGTTTATAGTTAAAAAAGAGCTTAGTGAGGATATTTTGGAAAATTAACTTGTAGCGGACTGTGTCCGCTAAAAGAGCGGACAGTCCGCTGAGACTTATTAAATAAAATTTAGTAAAAAAATTAAAAAAGCTGGTAAAATAAAATAAATCTGCTAGAATAAAAAAGTTAATAAGTTTAGCTTAAAAAAATATGTCAAAAGTACTCGTTATTGGTTGTGGAAATGTGGGGAGTGTGGGGCTACATAAGATGGCGCAGTTTCCGAAAACTTTTTCGGAAATTCATGTGGTTGGGAGAACTATCTCTAAACTGGAAGCAGTTCGCGCTTCGGTGAAAAAGAAATCAAAAGGCAAAATGGATCTCAAAGTTCATGTTGGAGATGTGAGCGACAAGGAATTTTTTTCCAAACTTTTGAAAGATTTGAAACCAAACCTTGTGGTCAATTGGGGAAGCCCGTATGATAATTTGGCGGTGATGGATGCGTGCTTGGAATATGGGGTGAATTATATCGACACGGCTTGCTATGAAGACAAAAATAAATATGGTTTTTCCTATAAATTGCAATTAGCCAAAAATGAAGCCTTCAAGAAAAAAGGACTTTTGGCAATTTTGGGTATGGGTTTTGATCCAGGAGTGACCAATATTTTTTGCGCCTACGCCAGGGATTATATTTTCGACAAGGTTTATACAGTAGATATCCTAGATTGCAACGGTGGTTCAAAAGATGAAAAAATAAAATTTGCGCCGAATTTTGATCCGGAGATAAATTTGCGAGAATTGATTTTGCCGATCAGATTTTGGAAGGAAAAAAAATGGGAAGAAAAAGGGCGACTGATTGATGAGAAAGCTCCACATTTTGAATTTAATTTTCCAGAAGCAGGCAAGTTTGACCCATATTTGATGTATCACGAAGAAATGGAAACGATCCCGACTCATATGCCAGATTTGAAACAAATTCGTTTCTGGATGACATTTTCCACGACCTATCTCACCTATTTGCGAGTGCTATATAATGTTGGTCTGACTAGAATTGATGCGGTTGACTATAACGGATGCGATGTGATACCGGTGAAATTTCTCAAAGCTATTTTGCCAAAAGGCGAAGATTTCAACAGTAGCTACAAAGGAAAAACAAATATTGGCAACATCATTTCTGGCGTCAAAAATGGCAAGAAAAAATTTGTCTATATCTATAACGTTTGCGACCACGCCGAAGCTTTCAGAGAAACTAATGGAAATGCAATTGGCTATACCACCGCTATTCCAACGGTCACTTGCGCAAAATTAGTTTTGGAAGGAAAATGGAATGGTATAGGCACAAAAAATTCTGAAGATAAATCACTAGATTCAAAAATTTTCTTGGAAGAAATGGCCAAAGTTGGTTTGACTTGGAAAGTGAAAAATCTGAAAGACTTGCCAAAAGAATTGAAAAAAAACTATTAAAATGAAAACAAAAATTACAAAATATGTGATTGCTGGACTCATGATTGTTTTTGGCACACTCGCTTGGTTTTCAGTTGAGCGGGCGATTAATGTGCCAAGTTCAAGCACGTGGTTGGTGCCGTCAATTTGGTTTATACTTTTCTATATAGCAATTGCATTGGGTGCTATTTTGATTAAGGATAAAGTTGTTTTGATTTCTGTTTTGGCGCTTAGTTTTCTTGCAAATCTTATCTTTGCTTTTTCTTTTTGGCATGTTTTGATTTTAGTTTTTTCTTTTTTTGTGGCACTAGCGGGGTTGGAAAGAATTTCCAAAGACATAAAATCTAACATTAAATTTGATATCACTAAGTCAGTGCGCACTGGGAAAACAATGCTTATTTTAGCGCTTTCAATTATGATTACTTCTCAATATTATGTTGAAGTAAAAAATACAGGAAAAACAAATATTATTCCAAAATTTGAAGTAGGGGACGCTGTCAATCAAATTTTGCCGAGGATTTATCCTGAACTTAAAGATAGTGGGAAAAGCGACTTGACGGTAGACGAATTTATCTTGAAAATGTCCAAAGAAAATTCTGATAGTTTTTTGGGGAATATTCTGGAAAGTCAGGGACTAGATGAAAAGCAGATTGGAGTTAGTAAGTCTCAAATAGAGAAAATAATTGCAACTGATCAGGGAAAAATTATCGCGGAGCAAAGAAAAAGTTTCAGTGAAATCGCAGGCGTACCGCTTACAGGTCAAGAAAAAATCTCAGATGTTTTCTCTGAGATGATAAATAATAAGATAAATGAATTTTTTTCCACCAGCCTTGAGAAAGACAGTTTGCCATTCTTGCCTTTTATCGCTTCGTTTATACTTTTTTTGACAGTAGCTTCGCTTGGTTCTTTCTTGGGTTCCATTTGTGGATATTTCAGCGCTTTTATTTTTTGGATACTTCGAAAAGCTAATTTAGTTTTAGTTTCAAAGAAGATGGTGGAGATGGAAATGGTGGAATGAGGGTCGGGATAATTTTTAATATTTTTCATAAACTAACTCGAATCTGATTTTTCTTGCCAAAATTATTTCGACAACCGACGGCGGACACGAAACAATTTTGGATAAAAATCAAATTCTCAGACAGGAGTTTATGAAAAATATTAAAAATTATCCCTTAAGAGAAAAAGAGAGAAGGAAAAGAAAGTAAAAAATATTAAAGTTTTAGCCTGTAGACATTTGTGTCTCGTTTTTCAAAGTCGATTGAACAATAGAAAAGATTAGCTTTTTCGCGAATAGGTTTACTTGTTAGGTCAATGCGATCCATGCCTAAATCCTTGCCTCTTTGAATCATCTGATTCATTAATGTTTTTGCGATTCCTTGACTACGAAACTTTTCATCAACTACTACATCTTCGATGGTGCCAAAAAAAGCTGTTGGTTTATAAACAAAAGTTAGAGTGGCCATTCCCACGAGAGCATCCTCGTTTCTTGCGGTAAAAATAACACCGTTTTTCATAACATTTGAGATATGATCAAAAGTTGCTATTTTTGGATTAGATGAAAGTTGTGTCAGAAGCGAATTAAATGCTTCCATGTCCTCTGGCTTAACATCATTTTGAGAAAATTTTATTTCAGACATATTAATATTATTTACGTTTATTAATTAGTATTATTATATAGACTAAAAAGAAGTTTAGCAATAATAACGATTAGCACTCACTGGCAGGGATTGCTAATTTTTTAGAATGGTGGTATAGTTAGTAGGAAATTTATTAAGCCTCTTTCTCTACGAATTACGAATCTGTACAAATATACGAAATACTAATAATTTAATAAAATAACGAAAATTATTAAGTTCGCATTAGTACATTCGTAAAATTTCGTAATTCGTAGGGCAATATCTAATTATTATGTCAGAAGACTACTACAAAATTCTAGGGGTTTCCAAGGGTTCATCGGATGATGAGATAAAAAAGGCCTATCGAAAGTTGGCGCATAAGCATCATCCGGATAAGTCTGGCGGAGACGAAAAAAAGTTCAAAGAAATTAACGAGGCCTATCAAGTGCTTTCGGACAAGACTAAACGTCAGCAATATGATCAATTTGGAAAAACTTTTGATCAAGGTGGCGCGGGTGGCGGACAAGGCTTTTCTGGCTTCGACTTTTCTGGCTTCGATTTTGGTCAAGGCGCGGGCGGTTTTGAATTTGGTGGAACAGATTTTGAGGATATTTTTTCCAATGTTTTTGGTGGCGGGCGAAGTCGAAAGCAAAAACGCGGACAGGATATTCAGGTGGATGTGGAAATAGATTTTTCTGAAATGGTGAGTGGGGCGAAAAGAAAAATAAATTTATATAAAAGCGCGGTGTGTGACAAATGCGACGGATCTGGTGGAGAACCGGGAACGAGCATCAAAACTTGTTCCACTTGTCGAGGCGCGGGACAGGTGCAAAAAAATACACGCAGTTTTTTCGGTTCTTTTTCTCAGGTGATAACTTGCCCGGATTGTTTGGGCGAAGGCAAGACTTATGAGAAAAAATGTTCTAAATGTGGGGGTGATGGCCGAATTAAAAAAGAACAAGAGATAGAGATAAATATTCCGGCTGGAATTGCTAGCGGTCAAACGATTTCTATGCAAGGCGCAGGTGAGGCTGGTGGAAAAGGTGCGCGCTCAGGTGATTTATATATTTTAGTGCGGGTCAAAAATCACAAAAAATTCACAAGGAAGGATAATGATATTTTGAGTACCGAAGAAATCAGTTTTTCGTGTGCTACTCTTGGTGGGGAAATTGAGATTGAAACAATCGAGGGAAAATTAATTTTGAAAATTCCAGCTGGAACGCAATCAGGGGAAACTTTTCGTATTAGAGAAAAAGGCGTCCCGGATGTTCATGGCCGAGGCCGAGGAAATCATTTGGTGAAAATAATTGTGCGTATTCCAAAAAAACTTAATCGCGAACAAAGAAGACTGATTGAAGAGTTGGAAAAAATAGGGGAATGACAAAGACAAAAAAAGATGGTATAATAAAAATGTAATAAATAATTTTTTTAAAAAAATATATGGCAATTATATTTGCTCTAATGCCGTTTCTCATTCCTATCTTCGTGTTTCTTATTTTGCCGGGTTTTCGGGTGGTGAAGCAATATGAACAGGGTGTGATTTTTCGTTTTGGAAAAATAATTTCTAGTCGAGAACCGGGCTTAAATTGGATGATTCCTTATGTTGATAAGATGGTCAAAATTGATTTTAGAACCATTACTCTTCCCGTCCCAACCCAAAAAATTATCACCAAAGACAATGTTTCGGTGGATATTTCAGCTGTAGCCTACTATAAGGTGGTAGATGCGCAAAAAAGTATTATCGCTATTGAAAATGTAATGAGCGCTATAAATCAAATTGCTCAAACAACCGTGAGAAATATCGTCGGCAGATTTCAATTGGATGAAGTGTTGTCAGAAAGAGATGCGATCAACAAAGAAATTAGAACAGTGCTGGATTCACACACTGAAGCTTGGGGCGTGGTAGTTTCCATTGTGGAGATAAAAGATATTGAATTACCGGAAAATATGCAACGCGCTATGGCTAAGCAAGCGGAAGCTGAAAGAGAAAAGCGAGCCAAGGTGATTGCGGCGGAAGGAGAGCTTTTGGCTAGCAAAAAATTAGCTGAAACGGCAGATGTTATGGCTGCTCATCCAATTGCTTTGCAACTTCGAAATTTACAAACTATGTCAGAAATCAGTGTTGAGAAGAATTCGACTATCATTTTTCCCGCACAGTTTATGTCAACGGTTTCTGACATCAAAAGCTTTATGGAAAAGGAAAAAATTGCTAGTGGGCCTATAAAATAAATTTATCCAAATGAACCTAGATTTATTACTTTCTAAAATTGGAATTTCGCAAAGTTTTGTGCAAGATTTCACTCTTCTGCTGGTAGTGGCTATTTTGACCGTTGCGGTTGCTTTTCTGGTTGGGCGCCATCGGCTCATTCAAATGCTTTTTGGCACCTATGTGGCGCTGGCGCTTTTTTCGGCTTTTCCGGAAAAATATTTGAGCGATTATTCATTCGAACTGGTTTTCTTTTTTGTCGCACTAGCCCTCGTCACAATTTTTAGCAAAAAAATATTTGGAATATATATTTCCAGTTCCGAGTTTATGTGGCGGATTTTTGTGGTAAGTTTTTTGGAAGTAGTTTTGATGCTGAGTATTGTTTTTACAATTACGCCTAAAAAAATAGCCCTGGAATACATTTCTCCCAACGCCTATGGCTATTTAGTTTCTCCAATCTTCCATTTCACTTGGCTATTTATCCCCTTGCTTTTTGTCTATCTTATTAGAAAAAGGCTTAATTAAAGCATCTTTACTTTTGACAAAATAGCATGAATGTGCTATTATTTTTATAGCGTTAGCATATAATGGTATATGCTTTAGCCTAGAATCATAGGCACGCGAGAGGGTTAAAAATTTTTTTAAAAGAGGAGAAAAGAGTACTATGATGCCAGAATTGAGAGTGGTCGAAGGAAGACTCAATGAAATAGTATTGTCTCTCGCTGAAAAAAAGTACGATAAGGAAAGTTATTCAGTGTTAATAGATGAATTGACTTTCCGCACTTTTCAGAAGGGAGCGATTCTGGCAGGCAACAGAGATGCAAAAATCGAGCAGGATCATTTCATAAATAATCCTCCGCCAGTTTTTGCACAAATCTAAACCCTCTAAACAATTAACCTGCCCGGAATCGTGGAAGTAGAAATTTGGAAGTAGTGCGCAAACATCCAAGTTTATACCAAAACGATTTCCGGGACCATTAAAAATAGAAGTAATTTTAAAATCCTCATGAAGAGGATTTTTTTTGTGCGCCCACCGGGACTCGAACCTGGGACCGTTTGCTTAAAAGGCAACTGCTCTACCAACTGAGCTATGGGCGCATTCTATATTTAATTTATTTTACATTACCTCAAAAAATAATTCCACTGCTCGGACCCTGTCCGCCTTTGGCGGGAACTGAGCTATGGGCGCATTTATAAAAAAAGTAGTTAATGAAATTAACCAACTTTTGCATTATAACACTACTATATTTTTCGTCAATGCATTGGCTTTTTGTCTAATTGTGGTATACTTAAGTAAATAAAAAAACATATGAAAAAAATATTATTAATTTCAGTCTCGTCGTTTCTGGTTTTGATTTTTTCGGGTTGTACTGGTAGTAAAACTACTACTGTGCCCAAATTTATTTTGAGTCAGAGCATTTGGAAATCAATTGACGGCGGAGCGGATTGGAAAGTGCAGAACAAAGGTGAAGGCAAAGCTAATATCGCTGAGGCGGATGTTTTGAGTTTTGTAATTAATCCGTATGATGCTAATAATTTATATGTAGGACTGCGCAAGGGTGGGATTTTGAAAACAAGAAATGGCGGAGAGACTTGGGAATTTATGAATTTTGTTTCGGAAAAAGTCTATGGCTTGGCAATCAATCCGTCTGATGGCAGAACGCTTTACGCTAGCGGAGTGTGGCAAGGCAGAGGAAAAATTTTCAAAACTGAAGACGATGGCGCTAATTGGACGGAAATTTATACCAGTCCAACTGACGGGCCGTTAGTTATTTCTTTGAATATAGACAAGAAAAATTCAAAAATTATCTATATTGCTACTAGCGAAAAAGAATTGATAAAAAGCATGGATGGCGGAGCGACTTGGAGAAATATTTATTTGTCAGATGATCCAATTGTGAAAATTGCCCTAGATTCGGCGAACAGTAATTTGGTTTATTTTTTGACTAATAATGGAAAAATTCTGAAGAGTAAGGATGCGGGAGAAAAAATTGAGGATATTTCCGAGAATATTAAAAAAGATTCTTTTTCTTTCGGTAATGGACAATATAAAATCCTAAGAACTGACCCAACGCGAGCTAATGTTGTGTATCTTGCTGGTGCGGACGGGATAATGAAAAGCAATGATGGCGGAGAAAAATGGGAGGAAGTTTTGGCGCTTAATAATCCGGAAAGTTTTCCGATTAGAGCCTTGGCGATTAATCCGAAAAATTCCAGCGAAATAGTCTATGCGATGGATCAGGCGACCTACAAATCAATTGACGCGGGAAAAACCTGGAAAACTTTTCAATTTAACAACAAAATGAAAGCGAATATTTTGGAATATAATCCAACGGAAGGAACGGAATTATACATTGGTTTTACTAAATAATTTGTAATATAAACATATGGTCAATGAAACAATTAGTAAGTATAAAGATGATTTTGAAAAAACAGCGGGACATTTCAAGGAAGAACTTGGGAAGCTTCGCACTGGACGAGCCTCAGTATCTTTAGTGGAAGATTTGATGGTGGACTATTACGGCGCAAAATCACCCCTTAAACAAGTAGCGAGCATCACTGTGCCAGAAGCCAGAACTATTGCCATTACTCCTTGGAGTCGAGATGTTTTGGTGGATATTGAAAGAGCTATTCGTGAATCACAATTAAATCTAAATCCAATTAATGATGGTCAAATGGTGCGGATAAACATTCCAGCGCTCAACGAAGAGCGCAGAAAAGATTTGGTAAAAATGCTCAATCAAAAAGCAGAAGAAGCTCGCGTGTCGGTGCGAAGAGTGCGCGAAGTTATTTGGGAAGAAATTCAAAATTTGGAAAAAGCCGGAACGATTGGTGAAGATGACAAATTTTCTGGCAAAGATAAATTGCAAAAAGTCGTGGATGAATATAACGCTAAAATTGAAGAGATAAGAAAGAAAAAAGAAGAGGAAATAATGACAGTTTAAAAAATAACCAAAAACCAAGAAACAAGAAACAAAAAAAATCCAAAATCTATTTTTTTAAATTTAAAAATTTATTTGGTTATTGTATCTTGTATCTTGGTGATTTTAAATTATGTTAGCAGTATTAGTCTTTGTAGTAATTTTGGGGGTTTTGATTTTTGTCCATGAGTTGGGGCATTTTGTGACGGCTCGGCGGAATGGCATCAAGGCTAGTGAGTTTGGTTTTGGTTTCCCGCCTAGACTGATAGGTTTTCAATATCTATATGAAAATGGGAAAAGAAAAAAATGGCGAATCGTTTGGGGAACAAAAGATGGTGATGATGAAAATGAAAAGAAAGATTTGAAACAGGCGCATGAGAAAAAATTTACTGGCGGAACGATCTATTCGATAAATTGGATTCCACTAGGCGGATTTGTCAAAATTAAAGGCGAGGACGGAGGCAATGCCAAGGATGAAGATAGTTTTGCTAATAAATCAGGTTGGGTAAGAATAAAAGTTTTGGCGGCGGGCGTGGCGATGAATTTTATCTTTGCTTGGTTTTTAATTTCGATTGTTTTTATGATTGGTGCTCCGCAAGCCGTTGATTCGACGGAAAATGTGTCTGCAACAAAAATTCAAATCTCTGATATTTTGCCAGAAACTCCAGCACAAACGGCAGGACTTCAAATTGGTGATGAAATTATGAAGACTCAAAAAAATCCAGCGGGAGAATCAGTGAAACTTTCCAGTGTGGAAGATGTACAAAATTACATAAAAAACAATGCTGGGAAGGAGCTTAAATTAGGGATAATGAGGGGGGATGAAGCTTTGGTGATAAAATTAACACCCCGAGTTAGTGCGCCAGAAGGACAAGGACTTTTGGGAGTAAATTTGGCGCAAACGGCCATTATCAAATATGGGGTGCCTAAAGCTCTTTGGGAAGGGCTAAAAACGACTGGCAATCTAATTGTGGCGATTTTGATTGCGCTGGGCGGAATTCTCAAGAGTCTTTTTATGGGTAATGGCGTGGGGGCAGATGTGGCCGGACCGGTGGGCATTGCCGTGCTTACCAAACAAGTGACTGGTCTTGGATTGGTCTATATCTTGCAATTTGCAGCGCTACTTAGCATCAATCTTGGAATTATAAACATCTTGCCAATTCCGGCGCTGGATGGCGGAAGAATTCTTTTTGTGCTGATTGAAAAAATGAAAGGCTCGCCCGTGAGCCAAAAACTCGAACAAACCTTTCATTCAGTCGGCTTTCTGCTTCTTATTCTGCTTTTAATTTTGGTGACATTTAAGGATGTGATGAAGTTTGTGAAATAAAATTTTACGAATTACTAATCTTGTACAAATATACGAATATACAAATGAGAACTGATATTAATATTAATGTTGCTAAAATTGATGATATTGATAATTTAATCAAGGTGTATTCAGAATGGTCAAAATTTAAAAATATATTGCCAGAAGAACTTATTATAGTCGATACTTATGATGATTTGATAAAGTATTTTGATGGTTCGAATAAAACTAGAAAATATTTTATCGCTACTGATAAAAATAATTCTCCTTTGGGCGCTTGTTATGCCGATATATCATTTCTAAGTTTGAAAAATATCCGCTTGGGCGATATGATGGTGTTGGAGAAATATCGTAAACGAGGTGTCGGTTCAAGATTGGTTGAAGAAATAATTAAATTTGCAATAAATAATGAATGCAAGAAGATATGGCTTTGGACACAAAAAGAATTAGGCTCCGCGATAAAACTATATGAAAAAAACGGATTTATTCTTGAGGGTGTTATAAAAAATCAATTTTGCAATAAGGACGCTTTATTATACGGATTGATTTTATCTTGTAATGATTAAAATATATATTAAAAATTTACTTAAAATATTTTATGAATCTTAATAAAAAAGTTGCTCTTGTCACGGGAGCATCAAGTGGTATAGGAGAGGCGACGGCAATAGCTTTAGCAAAAGAAGGATGCTCGGTCATTATTAATTATAGAAGTGATACCAAGTTTGCTCAAAAAGTATTAGATATGTGTAATAAGTTTTCCAATGGGAATATAATGCTAAAAGCAGATATAGCTGATGAAAAGGAAGTTGAATGTATGTTTGAAATTATAAAAGATAAATTTTCTTCTCTGCATGTACTTGTAAATAATGCCGGTATTTTTGATTCAACTGATAGTCCTACCAACACTAAATCATTTGATAATGTATTTAAGAATAATTTTTTCGGACATATTTCTGTCACAAAATATGCTTTGAGTATTTTAAAACAAGGAAAAATTATTAACATATCCTCTATTCATGGACGACTTGGTTATGGACGACCAACGGCAATTGCCTATTCTGCTTCTAAGGCAGCGCTTGAGAGTTATACAAAAAACTTAGCCAAACAATTAGCTCCGAAAATTCTTGTCAATGCTGTCGCTCCTGGCAGGGTTGCAACTCCACTATGGGGAAAGAAAAATTCTAAGCAGCTAAAAGATCTTGGGAAAGCGCATTTAATTAAGAGAATGATTTTACCAGAAGAAATAGCAGATTCAATTATTTTTTTAGTAAAAAATGATGCGGTTTGTGGAGAAATATTAACAGTTGATGGGGGATATTTATTAGAACAATTATATTAAGATAGAAATTTTATACAAAAAAATGAAAAATCTGGAGCAACCATTTTTACTCAAGAATGTTATTAAGAATTATGAGTGGGGGCAAAAGGGAGAAAAAGCTTTCATTCCTGTTTTTCTTGGGGCAAAAGTTAAGAAAAATATTCCTTATGCTGAGTTGTGGATGGGGGCTCATCCTAGTGGGTCATCAAAAATAAAATTAGGAGGAAAATGGGTTGAGATTTTTGAAATTATTCAAAAATATCCCAAAGAAATTCTGGGAAATTCCAAAAAAGAACTTTCATTTCTTTTGAAAATTCTTTCGGCGGAAAAAGCGCTTTCTATTCAAGTTCACCCAAACAAAAGACAGGCGGAAAAATTGCGTAAGGATGATCCAAAAAACTATCCGGATGCGAATCAAAAAAACGAAATAGCCATTGCGCTGACTAATTTTTTGGCGATGGTTGGTTTTAGGCCTAAAAAAGAATTTTTTCAAGTGTTTGAAAAATATCCAGCATTTGGAGAATTTATTAGTAAGGATAAAATTGAAAAAGCGAAAAAAGCAAACAATTTTTGCCAAATTATTTTAGCGGAGCTTATCCGAAAAGCAAAAGATGAAAAATTTCTGGAAGAAACTATTGAAAAAATAGTGCTTCAAATCAAAAAAGAAAAAACAACTGAGGAAGGGAAAATATTTCTGGAACTGCAAAGAGAATATGGAACAGACGTAGGATTGTTGTTTTTTTTGCTAATGAATTTGATTCGTCTTAAGCCTGGTGAAGCAGTGTTTTTGCCAAGCGGAATTTTGCACGCCTATATCCGAGGGACGATTGTGGAGTGTATGTCTAACTCTGATAATACAATTCGCGCCGGGCTTACGCCAAAATTCAAAGACGTTGAAAATTTGAAAAAAATAGTAAGCTACAAAGATTCTGAATTAAAAATCTTGAAAAAAGATTTAAGTTTCTCTTGTGCAGATTTTGATGTCAGGAAAATTAAACTGAAAAAATGTGAAAAAATTGAACAGAAAAATAATTCTTTGCGATTATTACTCATAACAAAAGGCGAATTATCCATAGAATGGGGAGAAAAAAAGAAATTATTCAAAAAATCCCAAGCGATTTTGATCCCTGCAATTCTTGGTGAATTTACGATTTTAGCTAATACTGATTGTGATTTTTTTGAGGTAAAATAGGTTTTGACAATAGCTTTTGGATAAAGTAAGATATAAGGGTAAAATAAACATAAAAAAATCTTTTTAAATTATAAAATTTCCCAACCAAAAGACGTTGGAGTTTTGAAATATGGCTAAATTTAGAAGCTTTTTGCAAAAAATAACTGGTAATTTTTTTGGAGGATTTTCCAAGGATATTGGGATTGATCTTGGAACAGCTAATACGCTTGTTTATGTCAAAGGCCGAGGCATTGTGATTAATGAGCCTTCTGTTGTAGCGGTTAACAAAAAAACCGGTCAAGTTTTGGCGATTGGACGAGAAGCCAAACGAATGGTCGGAAAAACCCCAAGTCACATTGTAGCAACACGCCCCTTGGTGGATGGCGTAGTGAGTGATTTTGAAATTACGGAACAAATGCTCAAATGTTTTATCGACAAAGTTAACAAAGGCGGATTCTCATTTTTTTCCGGACCACGAGTGGTCATTGGAATTCCGTCGGATGTGACGGAAGTGGAAAAACGCGCGGTAATTGACGCAACTATCAATGCTGGAGCGAAAGAAGCCTATTTGATTGATGAGCCGATGGCGGCAGCGATTGGTGCGCGTCTTCCAGTACAAGAAGCGGCTGGGAATATGATTGTGGATATTGGTGGCGGAACAACTGACATTGCTGTTATATCTCTGGGAGGAATTGTGGTGTCTCGTAATCTTCGCATTGCAGGAGATGAAATGAATGAAGACATCACGCGTTATTGTCGCGATGAATTTAATCTTTTGGTGGGAGAAAAAACTGCTGAGGATGTCAAAATTGCTATTGGCAGTGCTTGTCCACAAGAAAAGAAAATGCAAATGGCAGTACGTGGTCGGGATTTAGTGACAGGGCTACCAAAAGAAATAATCATAACAGCTGAGCAGGCGCGCGAAGCACTTTCGAGATCTATTCGAATTATTATCAATAATATCAAAACTGCCATTGAAGAAACTCCACCGGAACTTGTTTCGGATATTATGCAAAGGGGAATTATCTTGGCTGGCGGAGGCAGTCTTATTCGGGGCTTGGACAAATTGGTGGCTGATCAAACAGAAATGCCGGTGCGCATGATGGAAGACCCACTCACGGCCGTTGTGCGAGGCACAGGGATAGTTTTGGAAGACATCGAAGCTTTGCGGGAAGTGCTTGTGGAAAATCAGCACGAGAAATCTTTAAGATAAAAAATAATCTGAAGAAATAAGTTAAAAAGAAAATTGAGATTAGTTCAAGAAATAAGATAATAGAAAATAGTCAGATTTCTAATTTCTAATTTCCTGAGCTACTTTCTAATTTCTAATAAACTATTTTCTAATTTTTGTGCCAAAAAAACTTTTAACTCCAAAATTGATAAAACTAATTTTAGCTATTGCAATTTGCTCGGCGCTAATTTTAGTTAATCCAAAAAACTTCTTTGCTCCAGTGCGGGGATTTTTTTTCGCCCTAGCTTATCCATTTCAAAAAACTTTCTATTTTGCTGGTCAGGCCGTGCATAATTTTTCTAGTGTTTTATTTTCTATCGGAGATTATAAAAAAGAAAATGAAAAATTGATTCGAGAAAACAATGAGCTTTTGGCCAGACTCGCCAATCTTGAAGATCAAAAAAAAGAAAATGATGAACTTAGGCGCCAGCTTGAACTTTCCCCTCGGGACAAATATGAACTGGAAAGTAGTTTGATAATTGGCCAAGATCAGCGCGGTTCGGGCAGTTGGGTAATGATAGATAAGGGAAGCTCGGATGGAATAGCAGAAGGTATGCCCGTAATTGTATATAACGGAATTTTAGTGGGAAAAATAAGCGAGGTTTATGATAAGAGTTCTAAGATACTTCTTTTGTCAGATTCTTCTATTTCAATTAATGTTTCTGATGTGGAGACTTCCGCCAAGGGAATTTTGACAGGAGAATATGGTTTGGGACTGATGATTGGAATGGTGGAGCAGACGGATATAATAAAAGTTGGGGATGATATCATAACTTCAGGACTTGGCGGTTTGATGCCAAGAGGGCTTTTGATAGGTAAGATAGAGCAAATTTCCAATACTTCCGACAAGCTTTTTCAGCAAGCTGTGGTTCGACCTAAAATTAAATATTCCGATTTGAATGTTGTTTTTGTGATAAAAGGGGAGAAGTAGGTTAGGATTTATACATTTAAAAATATTAAACGCGCTTCGGCGAAAAATTAAGCTATTGTCATTCCTGTGAAAACGGGAATCCAGTGTAGAGGCTAAATAAAAAAATATTATATAAAAGTATTTGAATTTTAATATAGATTCGAGACTGGATTTCCGCCTGCGCGGAAATGACAAAATAGAATGAATTATTTTTAACTCTATGGCATCAAAAATTAGAATATTGATAATTATTTTTTTAGCGGTTATTCTGGAAATTTCTTTTTTTCCAGCACTCTTTGCTGGGCAGATTGTGCCAGATGTAGTGTTGGTGCTCATTATTCTATGGTCGTCTCGCAAAAAATTTGAAGATATTTGGTTGTGGGCTATCCTGGGTGGATTTTTTTTAGATTTAGTAATAGCTCAAAAGATTGGGATTAATACAATTTCTTTTGTGATAATTTCTTTTTTGGCTAGTTTTCTTAGAGAAAGATTTTTCATCGCACAAAGAGCTGGCGCTTTTCTTATCGCTCTAACGCTTGTGACAGGCGGAACAATTCTGAATTGGATTTTGATAAACTTTCTGACAAATTTTATGGTGAATTTTTCTTGGAAATTACTTCTTATGAAAATAGTCAGCAATCTAGCTGTGGCAATTTTTATGTATTTTTTAATCGCCAGATATAAGGGAGTTTTTGGAATTAATGAGAGCAAATTAAGGATGAAATAATTTATGTTTCAAAAATTTTTCAATCAAAGAAGAATAGGGAAAGGTGCGGAAATTGAAGATTCGATTATGACCGTGACGCAAAAAGAAGAGGCGATAATTGAATCGCCTTTTGAAAGGCAAGGGCTTTTTTTGATGTGGATGTTTGTGGTGCTGGTAATTTTTGTGCTGGCAGGACGAGTAGTCTATTTGAATTTGTATCAAGGAAAATATTATAACGAAATATCTAAGGGTAATCGCATTCGGTCAGTGGTCATAAAAGCACCTAGAGGAACAATTTATGATAAGCATGGCAATGTATTGGCAGGCAATGTGCCAAGTATCGATGCGATTGTGATTCCGGCCGATCTTCCAAAGGAGGAATCTCGAAAAAAAGAAATTGCACAAAAGCTTTCCGAAATTTTAGATATGAATTCTGGCAACATCGAAATTATGCTAGCTAGTCAAGATTTCAAGTCCCTAGATCCGGTACTGCTCAAAGAAAATATTGCACGTGATCAAGCCTTGATTTTAGCAGAAAGAGAGAATGATTTTCCGGGGATAAAATTAGAAAAAACAGCCATTCGTTCATATGATAGCGGGCAAATTTTTTCTGGGGTTATTGGGTATGACGGAAAAATAACCAGAGAAGAACTCAAGGATAATCCAGATTATTTAATGACGGACTATATTGGAAAAAATGGCTTGGAAAAAAGTTACGAAAAAAATTTGCGAGGAATTTATGGTGCGACCCAACTGGAAGTGGATTCATTAGGAAACACTAAAAGAACTTTAGGCGTTATTAATCCACAGTCTGGTAGTGATCTAGTTCTTAATATTAATGGAGAATTGCAAAAAAAGATTTTTGATAGCTTGAATGAAGTTTTGCAAAAAACTGGGGTAAAAACTGGAGCGGTTGTGGCTATTGATCCAAGAAATGGTGGGGTGTTGGCGATGGTAAATCTGCCGAGTTATGACAATAATTTTTTCGCCAAGGGGATTTCTAATGAAGAATATAAAAATTTAATTAGTGATCCGGATTTACCACTTTTCAATCGATGTATCTCAGGAACTTATCCACCAGGATCGACTTTGAAAATGGCTGTGGCCGCCGCCGCTCTTTCAGAAAAAACCATTACCCCTGAGACAATCATTGATGGTTTAGGCGGAGCACTTCATATTGGTAGTTTTCGTTTTGGTGACTGGAAGGTACATGGACCAAGCGATGTGAGACTTGCGATTGCCCAAAGTAATGACATATTTTTTTATACGATTGGTGGAGGATATGGCAATATCGCCGGACTTGGGATGTCTCGTATGAAAAAATATGAAAATATGTTTGGGTTTGGAAGTCCAACTGGTATTGATATTTCTGGAGAATCATCTGGTTTCATTCCGGATGAAGAATGGAAATTGAAAAAAATTGGTGAAAAGTGGTATATTGGCGACAGTTATCACGCAGCAATTGGACAAGGTTTTGTGACGGCAACGCCAATCCAATTGGCTAATTTTACCGCTTCAATTGCCAATGGCGGAACACTCTATTCTCCACGCATTGTGAATCGCATCAAAAAAAATGATGGTACGGAAGAGATAATTGATCCAAAAATAATTAATGATAATTTTATATCCGCGGACGTGATGAAAATTATCCAAGAAGGTATGCGAATGACTATAACCGATGGAACAGCCCAAAGTTTGAAAAATTTGCCAGTGGAAGTGGCTGGAAAAACTGGAACGGCGCAGTTTGGAACGGAAGGCAAAACGCATTCTTGGTTTGTGGCTTTTGCACCATATGATAATCCAGAAATTGCCATGGCAGTGATTGTCCCAGGGGGCGGAGAAAGTAGTAGTGGTGCAGTGCCTGTAGCTAAGGAAGTGTTGAGTTGGTATTTTGAGAATAAAAAACAATAGTAAATTTTTTGGTTGACATAATATCTCATTCTGCTACAATTTGTCTTATTGTTTAACTAAAATTAAAAAAATATGGGAAAATTTATTACCGAAGAGGGTCTCAAAAAAATCAAGGACGAATTAGAAAATAGAAAAGTGACTATTCGTCAATCGATTGCCAATGCAATCAAAGAAGCTAAGGAACAAGGCGATTTGAGCGAAAATGCTGAATATAGCGAGGCGAAAAGACAACAAGCAGAAAATGAAGCTAGAATTGCTGAATTGGAATTTATGCTCAAGGAATCAACAGTGGTGAAATATGACAAAACTTCCGGCGGAGTTCAAATGGGTTCAAAAGTCAAAGTCAAATTTGATGGATCAGAAATGGAATTTCAAATTGTGGGATCCAATGAAGCTAATCCGAGTGAAATGAAAATTTCCAACGAATCACCAATGGGCAAGGCTTTTATGGGACATATCAAAGGCGACAAAGTTGAAGTTGATACTCCCGTAGGAAAAATGAAATATGAGATTCTGGATGTGAAATAGAAAAATTCGTAAAGTTTTAAAGTCTTTAAGGTTTATAAAAAGCGGGGAGTTGATCCTTGCTTTTTTGTTGCAGAATTGGGAAAAATAGGATAGAATGGGGGTATATAATAATTTCTTCAAAAAAACATATGAGTAGTATGGAAGAGATAAAAATTCCAAAAAAAGCAACGACACTGCCAAAATATGTGCAAGGAACTTTTTTTCCAGATTTTGAAAGAGAGCAAAGAGAGAAAAAAAGGAGAGAAAGTGCTATACCTCAAGATGTGATGAAAGTATATTTAAAAAAGAAAAAAACAGGCCAGCCCGTAGTAGAAGAAAGAAAAGATGAAAAGACTAGAGAAAACAAAGAAGAAGTTATGATCTTATGGGGTCCTGCTTTTTATCCATTGCCTGGCCAGTATCGTCGCGATACTGACACTGCCGAGAGAGTGGAAGTTTATTTTGGAAGTGATTTCGAATGGTATGTTGGTAAGAAAAAAGTTTCTCCTGAGGATGCTCTAGATTTAATAGAAAGGGATGAAGATAGAGATGGCTATGACGAGATTATTAAAAAAATCGAAGAATTAAAAAAGCTTAAAAAATAATTTAAAATAATTTATGCGAGAAGACATTCAAAAAACAAAGTTGGAAAAACTGGAGAATATAAAAAATTCTGGGATGGAGGCATATCCGGAAATGTGCGAGAGAACAATGAAGAATGCGGAGGCGCTGGAAAGGTTTGATGAAATAACAGAAGAAATAACGCTCGTCGGAAGAGTAAAATCCAATCGTCCGATGGGCAATGTGGTTTTTGCGCATATTGAAGATGGAAGCGGAAAAATTCAGTTGTTTTTGAACAAAAAAAATGTGGGAGATGAGCTATATAAACTTTTTGCCAAAAACGTTGAGACGGGAGATTTTGTCCAAGCGCGAGGGGTTCTTTTCAAAACCAAACAAGATGAAAAATCTTTGGAGGTGCGAGAATGGAAGATGCTTTCTAAAAACATTCGTCCGATTCCAACTGAATATTTTGGCTTGAAAGACGAAGAGGAGCTTCTGAGAAGGCGTTATTTGGATTTAATGATGAACCCGCAGACACGCGAACTTTTCAAAAAGAAAAATGTTTTTTGGCAGACAGTGCGAAATTTTTTGGTCAAGGATGAATTTTTGGAAGTCCAAACGCCGGTTTTGGAACATACTCCGGGGGGCGCAGATGCTGAGCCGTTTGTGACACATCACAATGCGCTAGATCAAGACTTCTTTATGCGAATTTCCTTGGAGCTTCCACTAAAAAGACTTTTGGTGGGCGGATATGAAAAAGTTTTCGAAATTGGCCGAGTGTTTAGAAACGAAGGAATTGATCGCGAACATTTGCAAGAATTTGATAACACTGAGTTTTATGCCAGTTATTGGGACTTGGAAAAGGGAATGAAATTTATTGAAGCGATGTATAAAAAAATAGTGTTCGATGTGACGGGTGGATATGAGACAGACTATGAGGGTGAAAAAATAAACTGGAATATTGATTTTCCTCGAGTAGACTATTTTGAAGAATTCAAAAAAGCAACGAGTCTTGATTTGTCGGGAGAGGTTTCGATTGAAGAGCTCAAAAAGAAAGCTGACGAATTAGGAATAAAATATGAAAAAGAATATGGCAAGGGAAAGATGATTGATACAATCTACAAAAAAACCATTCGACAAAAATTAATTCAACCTTGTTTTCTGGTGGGACATCCATTGGAAGTTTCTCCGCTGGCTAAAATTGATCCAAAAAATCCGAAAAAAACTTTGCGTGTCCAACCGATTGCTGGAAGGTCAGAATTGGGAAATGGTTTTTCTGAACTTAATGACCCGATTGATCAAAAAAATAGATTTTTGGAACAAATGAAAATGCGTGAAGCTGGAGACGCCGAAGCACAAATGATGGATGAGGATTTTGTTGAAGCGCTAGAATATGGCATGCCACCAGCTTTTGGTTTTGGAATGGGCGAAAGATTTTTTGCCTTTATTATGAATCGATCAGTTCGTGAAACGGTAATTTTTCCGGGGATGAAAGAGAAATAAATTTTTCTTACTTTTTCTTTCCGCAAGAAAAAGTAACAAAAAGAACTCTCAGCCGAGCTCACGCGCCAATAAATTCTTCGTTCGTCGGCTAAAATTTATAACTCGCTACGCTCAAACAGGATAAATTTTTTAACGCCGACTCATTCGAATTTATAGTGGCACGTTTCGCAAGGCTGAATTAAAATAAGATTTAAAATAATAAAATTAATACTTGATTAATTATGGGAATCAAAGTTGAGTTTAATCCGGATTTGGCGCTACGCGATATTTCGGAGTTCAAAAATGGAAACAGAAAAATTGAAGAATGCATCCCGGAAAATTTGGAAGTGGGGAAAGTTTATGAATTTTTGAAAAGTGGACAAAGACTTTTCTATTTGTCGGATAGTGAGTTTTGGGGAAATGGACAAATTCCACTTTGCAGAACTAATGGCAAGGAAGAACTATCAAGGCCAATAGCTAGTATAAAAATTTTGGAAGTAACACATTTTTTGGAAAAAGGAGAAGTTTGGACGAAAGGGAAATATAGAGTAGTTGAAATTTTTGATGAGAATAATCCAAAAATTAATTTTGAAGCTTTGAAAAGAATATGAAAAAAGTAATGGCGTTTGGGACGTTTGATGTGTATCATAAGGGACATGAGAATTATTTAAGACAAGCAAGGAAGTTGGGGGAATATTTGGTTGTGGTGGTGGCAAGAGACAGGACGGTAGCAATAATCAAGAAACAAGATACAAGAAACAAAGAGCAGGAAAGATTGGAAAGAATAAAATTAAGTGGTTTGGCGGATGAGGTCGTGTTGGGAGATTTGAAGGATAAGTATAAAATTATTGAAAAATATCGACCGGATTTAATTGCACTCGGATATGATCAGAAAGTTGATTTGGTTAAACTTAAAGATAAATTAAAAGAATTTAATTTGAAGGCAAAAATAGTTCGACTCAAATCATTCAAACCGGAAATTTATAAATCATCTTTAATCATGAAGCATAAAACATGTAACATGAAACAATAAAATTATGAAAATTGTAATTTGCTCGAGTATCGATTTCACTTATGAAGTCGAGGAAGTTTCTGATAAACTAATGGCTATGGGACATGAAACTGAAATTCCATTTACATCTCAAAGAATTTTGCGAGGGGAATTAACTTTGGAAAATTTCAAAAAAGAAAAAGAGAAAAATGGCGATGGTTTTGTGAGAAAAATAAAAGATGATGTGATAAAAAGATATTATGAAATCATAAAAAACAGCGATGCAATTTTAGTTGTTAATCATAATAAAAAAGAAGTTGAGAATTATATCGGCGGAAATACTTTTTTGGAAATGGGATTTGCGCATGTGCTTAATAAAAAAATATATTTATTAAATCCGATTCCAGAAATGGGATATAAAGATGAAATAGTGGCAATGCAGCCGATAATTTTAAATGGTGATTTGAAAAATATTATATAGAACACAACAAGCATAAAATTACTACCATTCGCTTATATATGGTAGTGAGAGATGAAACAAGGTAAAAAAATAATATTAAAATAAAAAATGTCTAAAGTTAAAGTTTATTCAATTGATAAAAAAGAAAAAGGTTATATAATTGATGAGTTATTTGAAGTTTTGTCAGGCTTAAAAACCAAACAAGAAATCATAGATTTTCTGATAGATCTGCTCACTCCAAGTGAAGTTTTGATGGTTGGTCGACGGATACAAATAGCTAAGATGTTAGTGGCAGAAGAAAGTTATGAAATTATACAGAAAAAATTAGGAGTGAGTCATATGACGATTAGCAAAATTGAGCACTGGTTAAAAGAAGATGAAAATAAGAGTAAATTTATTTCGGAAAAAGTCAGAAAGATAGTTAAAGGCAAATCAAACAAAGGAGAAAAAACAAAAAATAAGAACGGGCTAAATAAGTATGCCCATCACAGATTACTAAAAAATATGCTAAAATAAAACCACTACCATTCGCCTATATATGGTAGTGAAGCAGAAAGTGTAATAAAAAAAGTGAGATATTTTTTGTGGAATAATTTATTTGAATAGAAAATTATGGATTTTGAAAAAGTAGGCATAAAAAAAGAAATATCAATTGAGTGTCCAGAAAGACAGGTGGATGTTAATTCGGCGGTTACTGAATTAGGAAAAGCTTTCAAAACACTTGGAATTGAAAATTGGAAATTGCCAGAATTGCGAATCATTTTTCTTGATGCGGAAGAATTAAAACAGATGCACGGCGGAAAAGAAGTTCTTGCTTGCACGAAAGTTGATGAAAATAGCACAAAAATATTAGTTGACAAAAGACTTAGTAGTTTAGAGTTAGAACAAAAATATATTAATGGTTTAATGCAGGAGGATAATGATTTTATTTTTACACGCATCCTAAAGCATGAAATGGCTCATATCGTGATGTGGTCAGTAACTGGCATGGAGAAGCAACCGGCGACAAGATTGTTAGATGAAGGCTGGGCAAGCTTGGTTGAAGATACGAAAGAAAAAATTCCAGTTGAACAAATAAAAGCAGGAGCTAATCAAATATTATTAAATAATCCAGATCTTTTCAATAGATGTATAGATTTTGAAAACTCAGTTACTTTTGGAGAAGATTTAAATTCAGCCGAGCATAATATTGGCAAAGCTTTTCTTTTATGGATAATACAAGAAAAGGGCGGTAAGGATAAAATGATTGACTTATTTAGGAAGTCACCAGCAACAGCAAGAAGAAACGACAAAGGAATATTTAAACGAACTTTATTGAATGAAGATATTCATAGAACAGCGAAAGAGTATAACGGAATTGCCAGTAAGTATGAAAATAATCAATTAACTAACGCGGAAGCAGAGAAACTGGGGAAAGAATGGGAAGGAAAACAATTTGCGGTTGCTATTTTGGAAATTACAAAAAGTGATAATCTAGATGAAGTCAGGCAGGATTTTATAAATTGGTTAGAAGATAAAAATACAATATGAAAAAAATATTACTCATTGTTATATTGTGGCTGATTATTGTGAATGTTTTTGGGTTTGTGGTGCTCAATAGATTCAATCTTGAACCGGACACGGCTTATACTTGGATCACTCCGAAAAGTTTTCCGGTTGCCAAAAACAGCGGATTTTTAGATATGCATAATCGCTGGGATTCATATTGGTATCTGGACATTGTGAATAATGGATACTATCTGCGAACTGACAATACTTTGGCAAATGTAGTTTTCTTTCCACTCTATCCTGCACTAATTAAAATTCTGGGAACAATTATGGTGGGAAATTTTGTGCTGGCGGGTTGGATTTTGAGCATGATTTTTTTGCTTTTGTCTTGTGTATATTTCTTCAAATTCCTGAAAGAATTCCATCCGGAAATTGATCCGGAACTCCCGATAATTTTGATGCTAATTTTTCCCACGGCATTTTTTTTCAATGTAATCTATACCGAATCAATTTTTTTGTTTCTCACCATCGCAACTTTCTATTATGCTTTCAAGAAAAATTTTTATCTAGCGGGATTTATCGCATTTCTCGGAGCGCTGGCGCACAGCAATGGAGTTTTTCTGGCGCTACCAATTTTTTGGAAAATAATTGAAATGAATGGTTGGAAAGAAATGATCCGACCAAAAAACTGGCTCAAGTTTTTTCCGGTAGCTTTTGCGCCAATTGGAAGTTTTTTGTTTTTGGGATATGATTTTTGGAAATTCGGCGATCCATTTTTGTTTTTCAATATTCAAAGCAATTGGGGGCGATCTTTTTCGATAAACTGGGAACATTTTTCTTTTTTTTCACATCCTTCAATTGCCAATATGGGCATTGATATTTTCTTGGCAATTTTCATTATTTCGGCTGTCGTGGCAGTCTATCGAAAATTGTCGCCACTCTACTCAATTTTTATGTCCACCACGCTTATCGCCGCCTTTACTTCCGGAACGCTAATGAGCGTGGGGCGTTATAGTTTGGTGATGTTCCCACTTTTTATTCTACTTGCAAGCATAAAGAATAAAACAATTCAGTTTGCCTGGATTTTCGCCTCGACTCTTTTTTTGGCGCTGGATATAATTCTATTTGTGAATAACTATTGGGCAGGGTAAGCGCGCTTTTTATATTTAAAAAGCTGTGATATATTGGATATACCTCATCCGCCCTTTGGGCACCTTCTCCTTATAAAGGAGAAGGGGAGATGGGAATAATTTTGTAATTATTGATAATTTTAAGCATATGTTAGATATAAAATTCATTAGGGAAAATGCGGACAAAATTAAGGAAGCGATTAAGAATAAGAACATCGATTTAGATTTGGATGGACTCCTGGAAACGGACGGAGAAAGATTGAGAGCTTTGCGATACATTGAAGAATTGAACGCGGAAAAAAATGTGCTCAATGATTTGATTCAAAAATCACAAGGGGATGAGCGAAAAACTTTGATCGAACAAGGGAAAGCGGTCAAGGAAAAAATGGCG
Organism: Candidatus Moraniibacteriota bacterium; assembly: GCA_049303905.1. Taxonomy (GTDB): domain Bacteria; phylum Patescibacteriota; class Minisyncoccia; order Moranbacterales; family UBA2206; genus UBA2206. Next base: position 5,489 of record JBAQNP010000004.1, on the reverse strand, counting down.
ATTGCGGAACCGGAATATTTGGAAATAAAAAAACACTTTGATGATTTGATGGTGAAGGTGCCAGTAATTCCAGCTGAAGATGTGCCAGTTGGAAAGAGTGAAAAAGAAAATGTGGAAATTTATACTTGGGGCGAAATTCCAAAATTTGATTTTGAAATAAAAGACCATATTCAACTGGGGAAAGATTTGGATATCTTGGATCTGGAAAGAGGCGCGAAAGTTTCTGGTTATCGCGGGTATTATGTGAAAAATGAAGGTGTGAGTTTGATGATGGGATTTATGATGTATGCTTTGCAAAAAATGATATCAAAAGGTTATTCTCCAATGATTGTTCCAACTTTGGTCAAAGAGTTCCCATTGTTTGGCAGTGGATATTTCAAGGGCAAAGAATATAATTCGGAAATTGATGAAATTTATCAAGTAGCTTCTTCAGACAAAGAAGCGGATGGAGAAATAAGTCGGGACAAAAAATTTCTCGTAGGCACAGCCGAGCCTTCACTTTTGGCATATTATTCCGGAGAAGTTTTGAAGGAAGAAGATTTGCCGATGAAACTTTGCGGATATTCACAATGCTATCGCAGTGAGATTGGCAGTTATGGTAAGGACACAAAAGGATTGTATCGCGTGCATGAATTTATGAAAGTGGAACAAGTTATTTTGTCAAAAGCTAACATTGAAGAATCGGATGCGTTGCAACAAGAAATGGTGGGAATTTCCAAAGAAATGCATGAAGAACTCGGATTGCCATATAGGCAGCTTAAAATTTGTACGGGAGATATGAGTGCGGGGAAATATAAGATGTTTGATATCGAAGCTTGGATTCCTAGTCGAAATGGCTATGGCGAAACCGGAAGCGCTTCTAATTTCCTAGATTGGCAAGCAAGAAGATTGAATGTTAAGTATGCTGACAAAAACGGAGAGAAAAAATATGTGTATATGCTAAACAATACTGCTCTTGCATCGCCCCGAACATTTATTTCAATTATCGAAAACTACCAACAAGCCGATGGTTCAGTGCTTATCCCAGAAGTTTTGAGGAAATATATGTCGGGAGGGATAGAAAGGATACAAACTAAAAAATAAAACTATGAAGAATGAATTTGGGGGATTTGAGGTTGAAAAAAAAGAATTATCATTTGAAGATTTTATAAATAGGCAAAATAATTTTTATGTGCATTTTTTACCTGACGGATATAATTGGTTGGAATCTATATATAAAAGTAAGCCATATTATAAAAAATTTGCAGAAGAGAATGTAGGATTATCTTCTCAGATGCAAGAAAAATTTTCTGAATTGCTTAGTTTTATAAAAAAAGAAAAAAAACCGCCGATAGGTTCTCCTTATGAGAAAATAGTTGGTAACTCATATATGAAAGAGGTTTTAACCAATACAGAATTGCCATACATTAGGGATTTATATGGAGCATATTTGATAATGAGAAAATATGTTAATGATGATGAAGAGTTATTTAGATGATTATTTTGATGATGAATACTAGGATGGGATGAAAGTGATTAAGAAGAAATAATTTTTGAAAGAATAAAAAATATTAATAATGCTTAGATTTATAAAAATCATTCACACGATAATCTGGACAGTCATGGTTTTTGCTACTTTCTATATTTTTTATGCCGGCATCACCAATACTTTCAATTTAATTTTATATATCTCCATAGCTTTGCTTATCATAGAAACAACAGTTCTATTGCTCAACAAATGGACTTGTCCGCTGACTCCTATGGCGAGAAAATATGATCTTGGAAAGAAAGATAATTTTGATATCTATCTGCCAAATTGGTTGGCGAAATATAATAAGATAATTTTTGGAGCAATTTTTATTGTTGGGATGATTCTGGTAATTGTTAATTGGATGAGAACTTTATGAAGCAATTAAGAAAAATAATTTTAGCTTCAAGGTCGCCTCGCAGGAAAGCTCTTCTGGAACAAGTTGGGCTTGAGTTTGAGATTCGCGAAAGTGAATACGAGGAAGATATGACGGCAATGAGTGATCCATATGAGCTCGTGAAATTTTTGGCTCTTAAAAAGGGGGAAGACGTGGCCAAGTACTATGATGATGCGATTATAATCAGTGGAGATACGTTTACGATTTTTAATGGAAAATTTATCGGCAAACCAAAAAATGAAGAAGATGCCTTTCAAACGCTCAAGAATTTTTCCGGAAAAACGCACGAAATTGTCAGTGGTTTTTCGATAATTGATACTAAGAATAAAATAGTGATTAATGATTTTGGGAAAGCCTTGGTAAAGTTTAGAGATCTAAGTGTAGAAGAAATTGCAGACTATGTAGCCACAAAAGAACCATTATCAAGAGGCGGATCTTATGGTATGATGGAATTGGGAGCAGTTTTGATTGAAAGTATAGAGGGGGATTTCTATTCCGTGATAGGTCTGCCACTTAACAAAATTTATCCGGAACTGAAAAAAATGGGCGTGGATATTTTGAAGATGAAAAAAAGTGTAAATTAATTTATTTAATAAAAAAATATGAAAAAAACAAAGGTTGTTTTGTTGGCAGTGGGAATCTTGCTTTTGGCAGGATGCGGGAATAAGCCGGCGGATAAGGCTGGTGAAATGAAAGCAGAAAACAAGAGTAGCGTTACGACAGAAACAAAAGCTGAAAAAGGTGGAGTGATTAGTTCAATCAAGGATGCAATGGGGCTTGGAAAAGAAATGAAATGCGCATATAAATTTAAGGGCGAGGCGGGAGATATAACTTCGACAGCTTATGTTAATGGAAAAAAATATAAAGCTGAATCAACCGTGATGGGGAAAAAACAGATTGTGATTTTTGATGAGGAAGCGATGTATTCTTGGGCGGAGGGAGAAAAAACCGGAATGAAAATGACCACAGTTTGTATGAAAGAAATGGAAAAAAACATCCCGAAAGATCAGGGTGGCAGTGAACCGATGGCAGATTCAATAAGTGATGAAGAATATTTTGACAATGCAACTGATGTAAAATGTGAAGCGTATTCCGGAACAGATTTTTCTATTCCAAAGGACATTACTTTTACTGACCAATGCGAAATGCTGAAAAATATGATGAATAACTTGCCAAGCGGAATGGATATTCCTGGTGGCGCAGGTATGCCAAAACTTCCTTAGGTTTGTAAGAGAAATTTTTATGTCAAACAATTTAAAATTTCCGGATGGGCTTGCCCTGTGGAAATACTGTCTTTATGGAAGAATCTCGTGAGAAAAATGAAAAAAATAATCTCAACAAACCAAAAACTCTAACTTTTCCATCAGGGTTTTTATGGGGAGCAGCAACTTCTTCCTACCAAGTCGAAGGGAATAACTCTAATACGGATTGGTGGGAATGGGAAAAACAAGGAAAAGCCAAGGATGAATCTGGAATGGCTTGTGATTATTATAATCGATTCAAAACTGATCATGATTTTTTGACTGAGCTTGGTTGTAATGCTTATCGCATGTCGATTGAGTGGGGCCGAGTTGAAACTGAAGAGGGAATTTTTTCTGAGGAAGAATTTGCGCATTATCGCGAAATTCTCAAAGACCTTAAAAGTAGAAACATTAAAACTCAAGTGACGCTGTGGTGGTGGGTGAGTCCGCTTTGGTTTTCAAAAAAATATGGATTTCACAATAAAAAATCAGTGGAAATTTTCACGCGTTATGTGCAGAAAGTTGTTGATGAATTGGGAGATTTGATTGATCTCTATCAAGTTTTCAATGAGCCGATGGTTCCGCTTGGACAAGGATATTTAGGCGGTGTGTTTCCGCCTGGATATAAAAATCCATTCAAATTTTTTCGAGCATTGAAAAATGTTGCTGATTCGCACAAAAAGGCCTATCTAATTATTAAGGAAAAATATTCGTCTGTGCCAGTTGGCGTTAGCTATTTATATAATTGGTATGAATCGGAAAATCTAGGTTTTTTGGTGGCAATTATAAATCGTCTAGCAAAATGGTACCGAGTGGATTTGATTGATAATAAGATCAAGGAAAGTTTGGATTTTGTGGCGATTCAATATTATCGCTTAGGTAGAATTAAATTTGATTGGAAAAATATCAAGATGGATTCAAAAAATCAAGTTTATCTTGGTTTTACGATTGAAAAAAATGAAAATAATTTAATGAAATGGATAACTTATCCAGAAGGGATTTATAAGGTTTTAGTGGAGGTAAAAAAGAAGCATAATTTGCCAATTTATATTACCGAAAATGGCGTGCCAACTGACACTGGACTGGATGACAAAGAGCGAATTGTTTTCATTCAAGAACATTTGAAATTTGTGCATAAAGCTATCTCGGAAGGTGCAGATGTGCGCGGATACAATCACTGGTCGCTTTTGGATAATTTCGAATGGCTTTATGGATATGAACCTCGCTTTGGACTAATTGAAATTGATTTTAAAACGCTCGAGCGAAAACCAAGGAGGAGTTTTTATGAATATGCGAAGATTTGCCAAGAAAATGCAGTAGAAATTAAGAATTAAAAATCAGAATTTGACCAGGTGTCAATGAATGTTATAATGGATTTATGAGAATCATTAAATGCGATATTTGCAAAAAATCTTTAAGTAAAACCGGAAACGAAGTGAATGTTTCAGTCGGAGGATTTTTTGCGAGTTTTGATATTTGTGGCAATTGTGCTAAGCCAATATTAAAATTTCTTAATAACAAAAAACTAATTAAAAAAGATGAAAAACGAAGAAAATAAAAAATTAATAGAAGAAATTAAAAAACATTTTGATGTTAAAACAGAAGAAACTAAAAGGCATTTTGATGTTGTTGCTGAAGAACTCAAGAGTCAATTTAAGGTTTTTGGCGAACAGTTAGCGACTGTCTCAGAAGATGTGACGATGCTAAAAGAGGATATGGATTATGTAAAGTCTAATTTAGTTGATAAAAGCGAGAGATTTAAAGAAATTGATGAGGTTGCAGATGATCACGAAAAACGCCTAATTAAGCTGGAAAAAATGTCATTGGTGAAGGTATAAAAAATAGACTTGACAGGATTTATAAATTTGTATAATATAGACAGTACGAGTTGCATATAATTATTTAAGTCCAAAAAGGCACAATAATTTAACTCAAAAAATTACTTTAAAATTCGTCGCGTAAAATCCTTCGGATCACGCGACAAGGGTGAAACAAAGATACATCTTTGTGCATTATTATGTTGGTGCGCGGAGATGTGTTTTTTGTTCCCGCCTCACTGGCGGGCAAGCATAAGACAAGAACTTTAACAATTTAATTAATCACAATTTTTTGCGATTAGTCCTCGTTCTGTCGCTTTCGGGCGACGGGACAACAATTGAGTCTATTCAAATAAAAGAAATTTTTTCTTTATATATTTAGAAGTAAAATCCTAAACATTTTTTGAGAGTTTGATCCTGGCTCAGGATGAACGCTGGCGGCGTGGATAAGGCATGCAAGTCGAGAGGGTTAGACCCTCGGCAAACGGGTTAGTAATACATAGGAACGTACCCTCAAGTCGTGAATA
>JBAQNP010000003.1:0-5146 GCA_049303905.1 Candidatus Moraniibacteriota bacterium | reverse complement strand
AATCCAATGAACATTTTTGGTGCTGCATAGTGATAATGATAATTTTTAATTTTTGTTTTACCCCCGTGGGTATATTATCTCATTATCACTAAACAGAATCAAATTTAATCAAACGCGTAAGTCCTAAAAACAACTAAATCTATAAACAAAGAAAATGAATTTATTGCTTTTCCTGGCTATGAATGGTCTGGGAATACTTCACTTGGAGGCGATAGAAATGTTATATATTTAGAAGAAAATAATCCAATTTTCAGATCATCCCATGCATTGGTGGATGATTTTGAAGACATTGAAAATGACGCGCCAACAGTGAAAGACTTGTTTGAAAAACTCAAATCAAAAAAAGTTATTGTTTTTGCTCATGTCGGCGGTCGCTATGCGAACTTGACATTGCATAATGAAAAATTAGAAAGAGCCATAGAAATTCATTCTAGCTGGGGGACTTTCGAATGGTTTTTTCACGAAGCACTAAGAAGAAATTATCAAATAGGCGTAGTGGCCAATAGCGATGGGCATAAGGGCCGACCAGGTGCGAGTTATCCCGGAGTTTTTGATTTTGGAAGTTTTGGCGGTTTGACTTGCATACTATCTTCGAAATTAACTAGAAAAAATATTTTTGATGCGTTATATAATCGACATTGTTATGCTACGACTGGCGCAAGAATTTATCTCAATATAAATTATTCTATGTCTGGAAAAAAAGGAATTATGGGTGATATTGTCAAAGCAAAAGATTCACCGATTTTGAAAGTTTCTTGTTGCGGAACATCAGCTATTGATCGAATAGAAATTTGGAATAAGGATGAAAAGATTTATAATTATTTTCCTGTCATAAAAGATGATTTGGTAAAAATTGCTTATTCTGGATCAAAAGTTAAGGGCAGAGGACGAGGTATGATTTGGGGTGGAGAGATTAAATTAAGGGAAAATACTTTTCAAGGAAAGATTGAAAAGATAAACTTTTTTAGTTCGCGTAGCTATGTGGAAAAAAATAGTGAAAATCTAAAGTGGAGAGGAGAAACTACTGGAGGAATGCAAGCTTTGATATTTGATTTGAAAAATGATCAAGGTGAATTAGAAATGAAAATAAACAATCGAGAAATTATTATTCCGATCAAAAATATCAAACAAAGTCCAAAAAAAATCAATATGGGAGGACTTGACGCTAAAATTGAAATATATAAAGTTTCTAAAGATGAAAAACCAAAAACTATCTATTTTGAATATAAGCTCAATAAGTTGAATACTGGAAATAATCCTATCTTTATTAAGGTTATTCAAAGGGATGGGCATATGGCTTGGTCTAGTCCGATTTATTTTGAGAAATGAAAAAGAAGTTCCTTGAAAGATTTCAGTGGAACTTCTTTTTTTAATTTGACCTCGTTGGGTCTCTTAGTTGAGAGGATTAATATGGATGTCTAAATCTTTTTCGCATAATTTACGAAACAGATCATACACTTCAAAAAGATCTGGGCAAGTTTCGCATTCAGTTTTATCTTTCAGATTCACTGGAAGCTCCTGAAATAGATATGACCCTCTATCCCTGACTCCCTCTATGAATTTTTCTGGTGGTGAATCATAGAAGAATAAATGAGAATTTTGAGGATCACTGTCGCCGAATTTGGGTGATTTCTGCCAATCAGTAAAGTTATTGGTATAATCATGCAGATTAAGCTTTTGGAAAAGTTTTGAAACGATCGTTTTCGGACAATTGTCTCGAATGGCCTCATGAACCATGATTGAATGAGGAATTTGAGAATCACAACATGAACGTCGAACTTCATCTGTAAGTAGAAAAGATTTTTTCAGATTTTCTATCGTTGCTTTTTCTTCCCACATTCTTTTCCATGAAGCAAAGGTTTGTCGTGGATCGCGAAGAATAAAAACAACTTCCATTTTATCTTTCGGGTAACCTATTTTCAAGAGATCATCGATCGGATTGAAGAATTCGGAAGGATGGCTTTCTCCAAAAGTTTCTTTTGAAAAAATTATCCCAGTCGGATTGTTTTTGATTGTCCATTGAACCATTTCATCATTTCCTTCTGCTTTGGCTCTCCTTATTGATTTTATGGGTTGCATATGAGATTCGATTCCAGTTCGGACAAATACATTGGAAAGTGCAGTTGTGCCGGTTCGGCAAGGACCGCAGAGAATAATTAGCCGAGGTAAATCACCAGTAGATAAAATAATATCTTTTTCAGAAATGTTCATTTCACAGTTCTCCTTTTTGAGGTTATATAGCATTAAGAGCATTTTGATTTCTTGAAATTTCAAATATCATTGATCCAGTGAGACGACAGCGGAGTTTGCGTTGATCCGTTGCATCAGGGCTATGGCATCAGTCGGAAACTTATAGAAGAAGCCTGCAAGCGAGGCGAGCATTATGATGCAATGGCACTTAAAACGCAAAACCCTGTGATGAAAGAATGCTTCGATAAATGTTTCGGCGGAAAATCATACCCCGACAACGGCACGAAACCACCCAAGGAAGTCGAGGAGATTGGAATTTTTCTTGCCAACATTCTCAAGGCTGAGAAATATCACACTCAGTCACTTATCATAAAGGGGGCATATGGCAAATGTCTTTATGGCGTTGAAATATCTTCTCGCGATGATGCATATAATGATCAATTCTGCAAACTGGATAAATCGGCGGGGGATTCGATGCTGTGCATAAAAATGCTGGCGTAATTTTGCAAACGAAAAAGAAGCCTTCCTAGAAATATTTCTGGGGAGGCTTTCATTTTTTTATTTTTATGCTACAATAAAGTCAGTAAAAGCTAAGATAAAAATATGGCGGAGAGGAAGAAAAAAAATAGGCAAATGTTTTCTTGGATGAATCCGAAACTGGAAGTGCGGGAGATAAAAAATATCGGAAAAGGAGTTTTTGTGAAAAGAGAAATTAAAAAAGATGAAATGTTGGCTGTGTTTGGCGGTTATATTATAAGTGTAGAGAATGAAGCTAATTTATCTGAAGAATATAATGATTGTGGCGTTCAAATTTCAGAAGATTTTGTTCTTTCGAGTGGGAACAAGAAAGAAGAAACGGATTACTTTAATCATAGTTGCGATCCTAACGCAGGATTTCATGGGCAAATCTTTCTCGTTGCGATGAAAAAAATAAAAAAAGATGAGGAAGTTGTTTTTGATTATGCAATGGTCTTGCATAAAGTGAAAAATGTAAAAGCATACAATATGAAATGTTTATGTGGATCTGAAAAATGTAGAAAGTATATAACTGAAAATGACTGGAAAATATCAGAATTGCAAAAAAAATATAATGGCTATTTTCAATATTTTTTACAAAATAAAATAAATAAATTAAAAAAATAAAAATTATGTTTTGTACTGACATACCAGCTCCAATATGGTTAATATTTTCAGATTCAACCTCACCCCTTCTTTATTATTCGCATATCCCGACAATGTTCTTGACTCTGTTTATTGGTTTCTTTGTTTTTTTAAAAAGTAAAAGTTTGTTAAGCAAAATATTATTTTTTATAACTATAGTATTTTTTCTATGGGCTTTGCTTAGTTTGATTGTGTGGACAAATATAGATAGCAGACTAGTTATGTTTGCTTGGTCATTTTTTGGACTGCTCTATTCTTTGATTTATATTTTCAGTATTTATTTCGTTTATGTTTTTATAGATAAAAAAGATATTTCGCTATTAATAAAAAGCATATTTGGAGTTTTGATTCTGCCTGTTATTTTTTTTACTGCAACAAAGTACAATCTGGGTGGTTTTGATTTAATAAATTGTGAAGCTCAGGAAAATTTTTATTTCACAGCTTATTATTATTTTCTAGGACTATTTATTTCTCTCTGGATTTTGGTTCTAGCGTTTTTGCGATATAGGAAAACAGAGGATAGAGAAATGAAAAAACAAATAATTCTATTGACTGTTGGAATAGAATTATTCTTATTGTCCTTTTTTATTAGCGGATTTCTAGCTAGTTATATGGTGGAAAAAGGATTAATCTCAGATTTTGGTTTGGAACAATACGGACTTTTTGGTATGACATTTTTTATGGCAATGCTTGCGTATTTGATTGTGAAGTTTGAGGCGTTTAATGTGAAAATGATTGGTGCGCAAGCGTTGGTTATCGGCCTAGTGGTTCTCATTGGTTCACAATTTTTCTTCATAAGATCTTTCATTAATCAAATCCTCACGGGAATAACTTTGATTCTATCAATCGTTTTTGGTTGGGCGCTTATTAGGTCAATCAAATTGGAAATCGAAAGAAAAAATGAATTGCAATTGATGTCAGACAAATTAGCGCAAGCGAATGATCAACTGCGAAAACTCGACAATGCTAAATCAGAATTTATCTCCATCGCTTCGCATCAACTCAGGACTCCTCTTACTGCCATCAAAGGTTTCATTTCTTTGATTTTGGAAGAATCATATGGAAAAATAAGCACAGAGATAAAGGATGTGCTAAATAAGGTGTATCTTTCCAATGAGCGACTCATTGAACTGGTTGAGGATCTTTTGAATTTGTCCCGAATTGAATCTGGTCGAATGGAATATAAATTTGAAAAAACTAATTTGGGTGAAGTTTGTCGAGAAGTGTATGATACTTTTGTGCTTCGTGCCAAGGAAAAAGATTTGACGCTTGATTTGGTTTTACTGGAAGATTCAAAAACTGAAGCTATGACTGACCGAAGCAAGATTCGGGAAGTCATTTCCAACATGGTGGATAATGCTTTGAAATATACAGTTAAGGGCGGAGTGAAAATAAAGATTATGGAAACTCCAGTTAATGTGACAGTAGCAGTTATCGACACGGGGATTGGCGTTCCCGCAGAAGAAATGCCCTATCTTTTTTCCAAGTTTTCTCGTGGCAAAGACATAAATCGTCTAAACGCCGGAGGCACGGGCCTTGGTCTTCATGTGGCTCGAAAAGTCATGGAAGCTCTCCATGGCCGAATCTGGGTTGAATCCCGTGGCGCTAATCTTGGTTCAACTTTCTTTTTGGAAGTGCCAAAAGAGCATGTGGAGGGGGAGAATTAGGTTGCATAAGTTCATTAACATATTGCACTCTATGAGAAAATAGAGGCATGCCTTTTTATCATAAAATCCATTGCAAATATACAGGTATCAAAGGTATCTTAACGGTATATAATCATTACCTTAAGTAC
>JBAQNP010000002.1:0-1725 GCA_049303905.1 Candidatus Moraniibacteriota bacterium | reverse complement strand
AAAATTCCCATTGCTGTAAAAACAGCTCCAGCGAGTTGAGCATTAAACCCGAAAGCATCTCTCAAATACAAAGAAAAAACAGCATGCATACCCGCAATAGCTACACCAAAAAGAAACCAGGCCGTGAAACGTGAGCGTAACTTTTTCATCTTAAACGCCTTCCGAATAGGCGCTAATGGATTTAGACTAATTTTTTTATACTTATTTTTGTGACCGTTAGTTTCTGGTAAAAAAATAATAGCAGCTAAGGTATTTACAGAAGCCAAAATCCCCACTACATAGAAAGGGAAGACATTGGAAATAGTGCTTAAGGCAGCCCCTAAAGCCGGACCAATAATAAAACCCACTCCAAAAACAGCTCCAATTAAACCCAGGTTTTTTGTGCGCTCTTTTTCATTTTTTGAAATATCCACCAGATAACTTTCTGCTACAGGCAGGTTTCCTGCAGCCATACCATCGATAATTCTCCCCAAAAATAACATCCACACTGATTGCGCCCAAGCAAACACTAGCCAACCAATAGCGGTACTAGCGATACTGATAATCAAAATTGGTCGTCTACCTACCTTATCCGAAAGAGCTCCTAAGATTGGTGCACTCACAAATGAAAACAAAGAAAAAACTGCAATCAATAAGGTCAAAACAAAGGGTGAAACTCCAAAGCTCTCCACATAAAAAGGTAGAATCGGAATCACAATTCCCACTCCCAATACATCTACCAAAACAGTTAACAAAATAATTATTTTTTTCTTATCCATTTTTTATTTTTTTGTTTAAACAACCATAATAGTATACACCAAAAATTTAAAACAGTCATTACTCACTAGTGGTAATGACTATTTTAATCATGTTTCACGAGAAACATTTAAACTTGGATATTTTGTAAGGCACTTAATTTTTTATAAACTCCACCGTGATTCATAAGCTCCTGATGATCACCCGACTCCACAATCCTTCCGCCTTCAATCACCAAGATTAAATCTGCTTTGCGAATCGTACTCAAACGATGTGCAATTACAAAAGTAGTTCTATTTTTCATTACTTCCTCCAGAGCACTTTGGACATATTTTTCTGATTCACTGTCCAGCGCACTGGTGGCTTCATCCAAAATTAAAATCCGCGGATTACGCAATATTGCTCGTGCGATAGCGATACGTTGCTTTTGGCCAGTAGATAAACGCACCCCTTTTTCTCCTACTATCTGCTCATATTTTTTAGGAAACTTTTCGATAAATTCATGACAATTAGCAAGTTTAGCCGCTTGAATCAATTCTTCCTCAGTTGCATCCAACCTAGCATACAAAATATTATTTTTTATTGAATCATTAAATAGATCAATCTCTTGAGGAACAATCGCGATGTTATTTCTTAAATCCTTTAAATTAATTTTAGCAATATCAATTCCATCAAATAAAATCACTCCCTTTTGCACAATATTATAACGCGAAATCAAATCTACCAGAGTAGATTTTCCTTCCCCACTCTTTCCGATAATTGCCACCATCTTTCCGGCTGGGACTTTAAAACTAATATCCTCCAAAACCTTTTCATCCTCATAAGAAAAACTTACTTTTCTAAATTCCGTGTCCCCACTAGGATTTTTTAGTTGCACCGCTTCCGGCACATCATAAACTTCAGTAACTTCATTAAATATTTTTTCTGATCGCTTTAAGGTTGCCAAACTCTCCTGCATTTTTTTATAATGTCCGCCCAGCATGTTAATCG
>JBAQNP010000001.1:0-13270 GCA_049303905.1 Candidatus Moraniibacteriota bacterium | reverse complement strand
TCGGCGCGCACTTCCATGGGAAGCACTTGAAAATTTGTTTTTGTTTGCATACGGCATTTTTGTGTTTATTTTGTTATGCCGTAATTATATCATAAATGGAGCGATAATGCTCGGCTGGTTAATAATACAACTTCAAACACGAATTTATTATGATGACGAATCATCCGTTTTGCTTGGTAATTACAATGAATTGATTAGTTATAATGAAATTAAGCCAGTGATATCCGAATCTGTAAAAATGACATGGAGCTATTTAATTCAATTTGAAGATAAAAAAATCCCAGAAAAACAGGAGATTGAATTGATGATTATTTCAACACCCTTGGAAAATATCATAGAGGATAATGATGTGCCGATTTTCCGCTTTAATTTTACTGGTGAATTCCGCATATCAATAAAGCACACCGCTAGAAGTTGGGGGTCTGATATAGAAGCCCTCCTCACAAATCAGATAAACTCAATTATAGTGCCATGTGAAAAATGGAGAGGTTTTATTATGAAAAAAAGTGGAGCAATAGGCCTTCTTGCTGGATTATTTTTTTTAATAAGTACTATCATTACTACATATTTCATAACCGCTAATTTTAATAAAGAAGAAATTGACACTACTTCCCAGTTTGTCCAAAATAGCGCCAACGACAGTATACAAAAAATTGACTTTTTGATTGGATATATAGCAAAAAATTCTCAAAATTTCATGCTTTTGAAAGGCTTATGTTTTATCGTGATATCCTCGTTTACAGCTATTATTTTTGGTATCTGGGTTGAAAGCCTTGCTGGCAACAAAACGAAAAGCTACTTAACGCTAACAAGAGAGGCGGAAAAAGCAAAGAATAAATCTCTAAAAGAAGAAAAAAGAAAGACCATTCTATTCTTTATATCTATTATTATCGAAATTGTAGTTGGTGTAATTACTAGTTATTTATTTGTATTTTTATCTAGAATTTAATATTTTATTTAAAATATTTTTTAACAACGCTCAAAATGACTCTAGAAGAACATAACTTTGCGACAATATTATTTCTCAATGAACGAAATGAAATATTATTACAAAAGAAAAGTTTGGCACGTAGATATCAACCTGGAAAATGGTGTATGTTTGGTGGTGGCATTGAAGAAGGGGAAACTTCTGAAATAGCTATTCGGCGAGAAATAAAAGAGGAGCTTGGGATAAAACTGAAAAAAATAAAGCTGTTTAAAACTTTCAATTATAAGGATTGGTACACTGGGAAAATTCACGTCTTCACAGCTTTTTTTGAAAATAAAATATCTGATATTTCGCTCGGTGAGGGAGTAGGTTTTGCCTTCTTTGCACCTCACGAAATTGAAAAACTAGATATCATTGATCATGACAAAAAAATCATAGAAGAATTTATTAATGTGAAAAATAAATAATATGGAAAAATTTTATAAAGAAAGTGGTTTTGGAAAAGGTTTTGAAGGAAACAAAATTTCAAAGATAGAGTTTCCATATTTGAAAGATGGGAAAATTGAGCACATTGATTTTTTGGTTATGAAATCTTTTCGAATGCCATGTAAAGCCAAAGAATCAGTTGAGAATTATGGACTAGCAAGGGAAGCTGGATTGAAATTGGAAACAAATTCGGAGCATGGTGATAATTCAGGAATGCATGTCTATTATTATGATTCTGAGAAAGAAAAGGTTTTAATGAGCCCCTTAAATATAAATGGCTGGACCGCTCTGCCAAACTCTTGGAATTATAGCAAAGATGCTGAGAAATATTCAGGCAACCAGATGACTATATATCAACAACAATGGGAAGAATTAATTGATACTTTTATAAAAGAAGTAACCAAGGCAACTGAAAAAAATATTCACTTAAATTGCGACTGCTATATGATTATGGTCAGAAAAATTGATGAGGAATTCGAATTTGATTTTATAATTGGAGATTATGAAAATGTTAAAAAAAGTGAAAAAAATAAAGAAACGTTAAAAAAAGAAAATTTATCACAAGCTAAAATATTTCTGTTAGATTTTTTATCTACATATATAGACAAAAATAATGAGACTGTTCTTTCTGAATCTTTAAATAGAATATCGGACTGGAGAATGTAGTATATTATAAATTAAAATACTACGACAAAATAAAAAATAATCAATTTAATAAAACTAAAATGATTGGAAACCCAGAACCATTTGACTCTAACATATTGTCTAGAAAAAAATATGAGCCTAACGAAACTGAAGATGAAAGAAGATATAATTCATATACTGAAACTATAGGTTATTTAACGGACCAACTAGCTAACAGAGCGGAAGCAAAATTAGGAGAACTCTATTCATTAGCATTAGAAAAAAAATATACTGCTTTTGAAGAAAGGGCTAGGGAGTCAGGAATTGAGCTTGGGAGTTATACGGCCTTTCGAAAACTTATAGGAGAAGATAATGAAGAATATTCAAAAGGATGCCTACTGGATCTTCCGGAAGATTCTAAATATAATGTGAAAAAATTTATCATTAATTTGACTAAGGAATTTTACACAGAGCAAGAAATATATCGTGAAGAAATTGCGAGATTATTAAAAACATTCAGACATAAAATCAAAGAGGTATTCGGAGATGAGAATGAAGGAGAAATTAGAGCCTATGAGCTACAAACTCTTCTATTTAATAAAATAACACAGGAGTGTCCGCAGGAAACAAGCAACTATGCTTCTTGGGATGGTCTAATTGGCAGTTCTTTTGATGGCCTTGATGTTTCTAAATTGCTTGAAATGGAATTAGATTTTCCAGTACCATACAATATAAAAGAATTTTTCTTAAAATTAATAGAAAAACTTGATAAATCTGAAGATAAGTCAGGATTTATTTCAGAGTTAGAAAAAAAATTTGCAGATGGTGAGACCATGGAAGAAATAAATACTTTTTTGGAAAGTTAGAAAAATTAATCTGAAAATTTGACTAAAATACTAAAATAATCTAGAATGACGACATAAGTCGTCGTTTTTTATTTGGTGTAAATTTGCTTAATATAAAGCATTTTTAAGTTAGCCAATATGATAAATGACGGGAGTCGTTGATTATTTTAATTATTAAGAGTATAGTGCTATGTTAAACGAAAACCAAAGAGCTAAGGTTAAATCAACTCTTTTACAACTAAATATGACAGAAAAGGAGATCACGACCTATATTTGTGCCCTGCAATTAGGAGAATCCAGTATTCCAACATTATCCAAAGAAACTGGCTTTAGTCGGGGGACTGTTTATGATTTAGTAGAAAGACTAAAAAATGGAGGATTTTTAGCGGAAATCAAAAAAGGCAAGAAAAGACGGTTTGTGCCGGAAAGTCCAACCAATAAACTCTACAAAATTTTGGATGGAAAGCACGATCAGCTTAAGAAAATGCAACATGAAGTCGACGAAGTTTTGCCAATCTTGCGTTCGATTAATGTCAAAGAAGATTTCAAGCCCCAAATCCGAACCTATTTCGGAGAAAAAGGATTTCGACAAGTTTGGGATGAAATATTCTCCTATGAAGGCAAGAATTTTTTGAGCATCGCGCGGATTGAAACCTTTCTGGCTTTTTCCGGACAAGAATTTTTGGATAACATACTCTTGAGAAAAAGGAAACTTGGATTTGTTAGTCGCGCAATCAATGAAGATTCACTCTTGGCTCAGAATATGCAAAACAAAGATACCCAAGAAAATAGAGAAACGCGACTGGCCCCAAAAAAATTTATGTTTCCATCAACAGAAATAATCTTCGGAGACAAAATTGCGATGTTTTCCACGCAAAAGGAAAATATAATTCTTCTCATTGAAAGCAAGGACTTTGCCGAAACTCATCGGGCGTATTTTGAAATGATGTGGAAGTTTTTGAAAAAAACATTTTAGAAAAGGAGAAAAAACCATGAATAGAAACTACTATGTTGAACAAGAAGACGGAGCTAGCAGTTTAGAATTCCTATCAGAGGATGAGGATAAAGAAATAAAAATAATTATATTAGAAGCAGGGAGGTATATACTTTATTTTGCAAAACCGATTTATGCTATTAAAATACTCTGGGGAAATATAAGATTTATGCGCCATGAATTCGGACCTGGTCAGGCGGTCTCTGCTCGGGTTTGCGGATTATTGGAAGGGCTATCAAGGGAAGTCACATGTGCTGAGCGTTCTATGTTTTATATTGAATATTAAAACCAGGCTTCCCCTAAGAGCATTACGAAAAATCCTACACTTTAAAAAGGAAAGAGTTAATGAAAATAATTACTAAGATAAAAAAATATAATCCGAAAGGTGGATTATCCAGAACAGCTGAATTATTTTTAGCATTATCAGAAATTAATCACAAACAGGTTAAGGAGCATGCCGAGCGAGTGGCCTTATTATCAGAGGCAGTCGCAACGAAGATGAAGAAGGATAAAAAGGCAACATTTTTTGCAGGACTGCTTCATGACATTGGAAAAATAATTTTGTCGTATAAATTATTTGATGGACATAACATAGACACTCAGGAATATGAAGAAGTGAAGCGTCATGCCATTTCAGGATTTGAGGCCTTGAGTAAGCTACATGAGTTTACGGCATTATGTGCTGGACTGCATCACAATTTATATAAACGTGGATATGGTGTTAAAATTTCTGATTTTCCCAAAAATTGGAGCCCGGCTACTGCAAAGAAAGTTCTGGAAATATCGGCAATCGTATCTGTTTGTGATTTCATTGATGCTTTTACGCACCGAAAAACTGAAATTAAAGACGGATCAAATAATAACGCAACAGGGTTAAAGGAGATGCTCAAAGAAAAATATCCGGACGATCATGAAATCATTCGGATTGCAATTAAAGAAAATAAAAAATTGGGATTGTAGAATTTTTCATGTAAGAAGAAAATAAAAAAAATCATACACTTTAAAAAAGGAGAGAAACATGCAGGAAAAACTTGAGCTGATACAACAACTCTTACAAGAAGTTGCAAGTGGTCCTTTCGTTAGTTTTACAGTAAAAGACATTAGGAGTATGTTAGGCGAGATAAAAAATATCCAGCACCTCGTAAGCTCGGTCAGTGGGTTGCTCTCTGTGGAAATAGAAATTGCCATTAACCGTGAATAGCAGTAATTATTTTTTAATAGAATAAAAAAAATCCTGCGTTTTGAAAACTCAAACGCAGGATTTTTATTTTGAGAAAGCGGTTTTTTACAAAACCGTACTTGCAGACACTTTATCCCCAGCCTGCGGACGCATAACGCGCACGCCTTGAGTGGCTCGGCCAAGAACTGAAACAGAAGAAAGTGGAATGCGGATTATTTGGCCTTTTTCGGAAGTAAGAATAAGATCAGTGTCCAATGCATCCATATTGATGATCATTGCGCCAATAATTTTTCCGGTTTTAGCAGTGACAGAAGCAGTTTTAATTCCTGATCCACCACGTTTTTGGACTTTGTAGAATTTTAGATCAGATCGTTTACCATATCCATTTTCAGAAATGACGAGGAGTTGATTGCCTTTTTGATTTTTGAAAACTATATCCATTCCGACAACGGCGTCATCTTTTTTGAGTTTGATTCCACGCACTCCAGCCGCTGTTCTGCCCATCCCACGCACATCCGTTTCCTTGAATCTGATAGCTTGACCATTTCTCGTGGTCACCACTACTTCGTCTGATCCAGTTGTAGCATCTACCCAACGAAGAGCGTCATCTTTTTCCAGCTTGATTGCGATGAGTCCCGATCTTCTCACATTTTCAAATTCCGAGATAGCAGTCTTTTTGACTGTTCCCATTTGAGTTGTCATAAGAAGATACTTATAATTGTCATCTTTATTAAATGGAATTAGCGCCGTTATGGATTCATCTTGAGAAAGCGACAAGAAATTCACAATTGATTGACCTTTGGCAATGCGAGTCGATTCTGGAATTTCATAAGCTTTAGTTTGAAAAACTTTTCCAGTGTTTGTGAAAAACAAAAGATTGTCGTGCGCCATCACACCAAGCATCTTTTGAATTTCATCACCTTCGCGAGTGGTGGCCCCAATCACGCCCTTGCCTCCACGCTTTTGAACTTTATACACTGTTGGATTCATTCTTTTTATGTATCCATCCTTGGAAAGAGTGATGATCGCTTCTTCATTTGGCACAAGATCTTCCTGTTTGAATTCGCCCACGCCGGATTTGATCACTTTTGTTCTTCGCTCATCACCATATTTTTCTTTCACTTTTTCCAACTCTTCTTGCACAATGCCGGCGATTTTCTTTTCGCTTTTCAAGATTGCTTCCAGTTCGGCAATCAATTTTATTTTCTCCGCCAACTCATCTTCAATTTTCTTTCGCTCAAGTCCGGCCAGAGTTTGCAGTCTCATTTCCAAAATAGCAGTTGCTTGTCGCTGCGAAAGTTTGAATTTTTTCATCAAACTCTTATGTGCTTCTTCTTTGGTCGGGGATTTTCTAATCGTATCAATCACTGCGTCAATATTGTCTAGCGCAATTTTTAGTCCTTCTAGGATATGCGCTCTATCTTTGGCTTTGTCTAAATCAAATTTAGTTCTTCTGGTCACCACAATTTTTCGATGTTTGATATATTCTTCCAAGATATCTTTTAGATTGAGTACTTGTGGTTCAATTCCATTGACGAGTGCCAGCATATTTACACCAAAATTCTTTTGCAAGTCAGTCAAAGAGAAAAGCTTATTGAGAACTTTTTGTGGATAGGCATCTTTTTTGAGATCCACCACAATTCGCACACCATCTTTGTCAGATTCATCTCGCAAATCTTTTATACCCAAAATTTTTCCTTCATGAACTAGTTCGGCAATTTTTTCAATGAGAGTTGATTTGTTAGTAGCATAAGTAATTTCAGAAATCACAATTTGGAACATTCCTGTTTTAGTTTCAACGATATCAGCCTTAGAACGAGTCAAAATTTTTCCGCGTCCAGTCCTGTAGGCTTCGACAATATCTTTTTTGTTATAAATTATTCCACCTGTTGGAAAATCCGGTCCTTTGATGTATTCACAAAGCTCTTCAATGGAAGCTTCTGGATTTTCAATTAGATGATTTATTCCGTCGATTAGTTCGACTAGATTGTGCGGAGGAATATTAGTCGCCATTCCCACCGCGATTCCCATAGAACCATTAAGAAGTAGTTGTGGCAGTCCAGCTGGAAGCACTGTCGGTTCTTTATGCTGACCATCAAAGTTTGGCACAAAATCTACGGTGTCTTTTTCAATATCAAATAGCATTTCTTCCGCCATTTGAGAAAGTTTAGCTTCAGTATATCGATAGGCCGCTGCGCCGTCGCCATCCATTGAACCAAAGTTTCCTTGTCCTTTGACCATTGGGTAGCGCAAAGAAAAATCTTGCGCCATACGCACCATCGAATCATAAACTGCTACGTCACCGTGTGGATGATATTTTCCAAGCACTTCTCCAACTACTGTCGCTGATTTTCTAAATTTAGCATTAGCACGAAGTCCAGTCTGCCACATCGAGTAGAGAATTCGACGATGCACCGGCTTTAACCCATCACGAACATCCGGAAGAGCACGCGAAACAATCACGCTCATAGCATAATCCAAATAGGATTGTTGAATTTCAGCGGTTATCTCACGATCTTTTACATTAGCAGAAAAGTCTGTCTTTTCTTCTAGAATTTTTTCTTTTGGCATATTGTTAATTTTTACCCTATGGAATAAATTTTGTAAAACAAAATTATTTTTCCTCCGGAAAAATTATTCCATAGGGTGAATTTATATTTTATTCGAAACTAAACTTATAGAAAAATTCTAATTTCTCGTCAAAGTTCAATATCGAAAAGATTTATTAATTGCTAATATCAGTTTGCGACTCCTTACCTAAAACATTTTTCAATTGACTTGTAGCATCTTCAATAGATTTTTTTTGCGCACTCAATTCTTGCATAGCACTCCCATTGTTTATATTATCTACAGGTTTCTCTTCGCTTTTCAAACTGCTAATTTGCGCAGAGAAGGAAATCATCCAGATAATCACGATAAAAAACATTCCCACCGCCGTGAGCCCCCACGCCCAACGCAGACGGATATGATCCGGCTGACGCCTAATTTCGTCTATTTTGTTAAATATGTTCATCCCTTACGAAAATACGAATTAAACGAAATTACTAATCCTTACAAATTTACAATTCTTTTATATTTAACCTGATCCTTAGTGAAGGTTATTATCAAACCCAATTTCAAATTCATAACCTTTAAATAACTATAAAGCTGTTTTATATCTTTACCTGAAATAAAATTCTTTTGCTTTATTTCTAAAATTATTCTATCAAAAACCAAAAAATCTAAAATATATAATCCCACATCCTTATCTTTGTATTTTAATTTACATCTTAATTGCTCTTTAAAACTAATCTTATTGTTTTTAAATTCTTCTGCTAATGCTTTTTGATAATAATTTTCTTTGTGTCCAAAGCCTAATTCGTTATAAACTTTAAATACAATTCCCATTATCTGATAACATTCATCAGCATAAATTAAATTATTTTTTGTTTCCATTTTTTAGGCTTTTCTATTTTTATTCGTAATTTCGCTAGATTAGTATTTTCGTAATTTACTCGATGTCCATCAGCACAACTTCCATGTCTTTTCCTTCTAAGTCTTTTTTCTTGATATTAATCTTGGAAACTTTTTCTTTTGGACAATTTCCAATTTCGCTGCAGAATTTTTTTTCATCATCAATGTCCACCGTTGAACCTTTTATCTTATAATGCATCGGAATGATAATTTTTGGTTCAATCTTTTTTATTATATCCACCGCTTTTTTACCGTCTATTGTATAATTTCCACCAATTGGAATCATTAAAATATCAATGCCATTTATTTTCTCCAATTGCTTTTCCGATAAATCAGATCCTAGATCACCTAAATGACAAATGCGCAAATCTTCCGCCTCTAAAACAAAAATCGTATTCTCTCCTCGCTCTGCGCCATTCTTATCATCATGATTTGAAGCAATTCCAATAATATTAGCTCCCTTAGCACTATATTCTCCCGGGATATCAATCACATATGGTTCGCCTTTCAATGCTTCGACATTATTATGATCGGCATGATCGTGACTCACCAAAACCAAGTCAGCTTGTCCTTGCGGTGGTCGAAGTCCCACCGACTTGTCAAACGGATCAAAAAAAACCGCCACATCATCTTTGCCTCGTCCGGCCGGTTTGGTAGTTATCTTGAAACAAGAATGCCCGTAATATTGAATGATCATAAATAAATTGAGAGTCCGTAAAGTCTAAAGTCCGTAAAGTCCTTCATTCGATCTCCTTAAACTTTATAGACTTAATAGGCTTTATTAACTTTATAAACTTGATTAACTTTTAACTTTCTCATTCTAACACCAAAAAAGAGGGTTGTCGAGATTTGACTAAGTGCTCAATTCTTTGCTAAATTATTATTAGAAATTTCTAGGGAGGAAATTTAATAATTTCGAACTTTCTGTACAGTTCGTTAAAAATTAAAAAAACAATACTACAATTGTAGTTTTTATATATCACCGGCAATAAGTGAGCAGTAATTTTTTATTAATCTTTTTTTATAAGGAGAAAAATTAAATTATGTGCGACGTAAATCCTGATTGCAAAAAAACACATGGCGGTAGAGGATGCAGAAGAGCAAAAAATTGTCCGGGGAACAAGAAAGGGGGGAATAAAACCCAAAAATAAAATGTGTTGCTTATGCCCAGCGATTAATTCCAAGAAATTTGGATGAAATCGCTGGGCTGTTTTTATTTCCCAAATTATTTGACTAATAAGCTAATTACCGCTAACCAAGCTAAAAATAACATTTTGCATCGTAAAATACCGGGAATTGTATATTCTTAAAATTTACCGGGATTCCCGGTAATTTGACAAGATACCAGCAATCCCGGTATAATAGAGAAAATTATGAAAATTCATATACCCAATAGCGCTTTTATAGGAAATATTGATCCTTTTTTGAGAGGAATTAATTTTTCTGATCCTAAAAAATTAGAAATTACTGCCAATGAAAATTGGATATCAATTCACCCAGTAGTGCTATCAATGATAGCAGCTCTAGGATTAACAATAGAGCCAAACAATATTATTTGTAATACCCTCACAGCAAAATCAGCTCATTATCTAGAAAGAATGGGGTTATTTAAATTTCTAGGCATAAGTTCTGGAATAAATATTCACGAACATGAAAGTGCTGGCCGTTTCATCCCGCTCACTCAGATAAAAAACTCCGATGAATTATCCCGATTCATAACGGAAATGATTCCACTTCTACACCTCCAGCCAAATCAAGTGGATCCTATACGCTATGTTGTTAGCGAATTAGTAAGGAATGTTATAGAACATTCACTTTCAAAAAATGGCGCTATTGTTTCCGCTCAATATTATAAAAAAAGCAATCGAATTGGTATAGGTATAGTGGATACTGGAATTGGAATAAAAAGAACAATCAATCAATCTCATATTGCACGCACACACCTGGAAGCTATTAGACTAGCACTCATTCCTGGAATCACCGGAACAACAAAAAAAGAAGGTGGGACAGAATTTAACGCTGGGGCAGGATTATTTTTCATTAAATCAATTGCGAAAGTTAATCATGATTTTTTTATCATATACAGCGGTAATGCTATTTATAAACTGTTAAAAAACAAATCGGCTAAATTGAAATTGCATGCCGATCCCCTTGAGGATAAAAATTCAAAAAGTGAAGATTTTCCTTTTTGGGAAGGAACTGCAGTTGGCGTTGATATATCACTCAATGAAACAAAAGAATTTTCAAGCTTATTAGATCTTATAAGAGATATTTACACTAAAACAGTTAAAGAAAGAAAAAAAGCTAAATATAAAAAACCCAGATTTATATGATTTGTATTAAATTATTTGAAAAAACAGGATCATTTGCTGAAAATAAAGATTTAGCCAGAAATATGCGCCTAACAGAAATTATCCCTGCTCTTGAAAAAAAACAAGAAGTTGTTTTAGATTTTTCAAATATTGATGCCGTAACTCAATCTTTTATCCACGCGCTTATAAGCGATTTGATTAGAAAATATGGCAACGAAGTGTTGGATTTGATAAGTTTTAAGTCATGCAATAAGACTGTCAAAAAAATAATTCAGATTGTGATCGAGTATATGCAAGAGAGTAATTAAATCCCAAATTATTTGACTAATACGCCAATTACCGCTAATTTAAACCTAGATAATCCCGCACTAACTTTTGGCTTTTTTATCTAATTTTTGGCTAAAAGTTAGTATGGGATAAGTCCTCAAGGAGGAAATCAAATGATTTGGGGATTTTATATTTAGCCCCTTAAAAAACAACGCTGTAAAATACAGCTTTATATAGTTATTATTTTTTTGTTTACAGTTTTATTAACCCTTATTAAGAAAGAGGAGAAAATGGAACTATGGGAAAATAAAATGGAAAGAAAAAGAAAGATGGAAAGCCGGTTAGAGATTGCAAAAAAATCTCCGACCCAAATGTAAAATGCGGCGGGCATAAATATTGCATAGGTTGCCCAAAAAATGACAAGAAACGGAAATAAACCAACAACAACAGGAGAAAGATCATGAATCCAGAAAAAACTATTTGGGTTGCATTAGATACAAACAAAACCAAGGCAATAAAGATTGCAGAAAAACTTTCCCGACATCCGGCTGTTTATGGCTTTAAGGTTAATCGGCTTTTGGATGAAGAAGTGTTCCGAAAGAACGGTGAACCAGCATTATTTGATATTCTTCATGATACAGGTAAGTATGTATGGGTTGACGGAAAGTTTCACGATATACCCAGAACTGTCGTTGGGAGAATTGCCCCCTACGTCGAATCCGGTAAAGTCCAATTTCTGACCATTATGGCCAAGGGTGAAGTGGATATGATGATGGATGCCGTATCAGCAACAAGAGGAATTGCTGATATAATCGCAGTGACAGAACTTACTTCAGGCACTGAAGAGCAAATCGATTTAGGAAGCGGCCATTCATCAAAAGCATCCGTCATTAACCTGGCCAGAAACGCAGTTATTTCACGTGTGTTGTATCTGGTTTGTTCCAGCCAAGAGCTGGAAGTGATTGGGAAAAGACGGGAGCTTGCAAGTCTTGAATTATTCATTCCCGGGATAACGCCTGCATGGAAAAATAATGCGCCTTCAGATCAGAACAGGATAGGTACTCCGGCGTTCGTTTTAGATCCGAAACGTTGCAACAACAAAAAAAAGCTGGTCATTGGAAGCGCTATTATTGAAGCTGATGACCCATGGGAAGCAGTTGAGAAAACCGCGGCAGAAATAGAAGATTTGAAAGCATAATTTACGGAAAGGAGAAAACATGCTGAAATTCGAAAAGTTACAAGTTCCATCTGGAACATTCTATGACGCTGAAGACTGCCATCTCCTTGAACTCATGTGTCAGCATAAGTTCATTGAGTGGAGAGAGTCAACATTCAAGTTAAACTCCGGAATTGAAAGCCACGTCTATGTTTTTGGGCGCGAGGACACTACTGATAATCCCGAGTTGGAGTGGATGATCGGCCGCAAAACAGCGCTGACAATAAAAGCGGTTCCATGGCCTGATAAAAAGCAAATTTGCCTCATCGGAATTCCGACCGCCGGGACAGCTATTGCTCAAGCGGCAGCCATGGTCAACTGGCAAGAAAAAATTCATGTCAATGAACGGCCTATCTGCCACCGGATAATGCGCGAGGTTCAGAAAAAAGGACACGGCGACAAAGCCCATCAGGAAAACTGGGTAAACGGCAAACCTAATACCTCCAGACACACTTACATTGACACCGACAATGTAGTTACGAATGCTGATAGCAAATTCAAAGCGAGAAAACGCTTTGAAGCCAACGACTACCCTGTCGAGACAATGCCTTCGCTTATTTTCGTCGACCGGCAACAAGGCGGTGTTCAGCTTATGAAAGAGTTCGGTTTTAAACAGATAATCATCGTTTACAAGCTGCTCGACCTTACCTTTGCCTTCGGCGAAATGGAACTTTGGCCAAAAAATGCTGTCAAGCAAGTGGAAGAAGAAATCAAAGCACATCAATTTCATAGTTAACCGGTTTATCTTATTAAACCTAACCAAGCCCGCGATCAAACTTTCACATTAAATGAGGAATTATGTGAAAACTAGATCGCGGGATTTTTTTATACCCCAAAATTGCATAAGTTCATTAACATATTGCACTCTATGAGAAAATAGAGGCATGCCTTTTTATCATAAAATCCATTGCAAATATACAGGTATCAAAGGTATCTTAACGGTATATAATCATTACCTTAAGTAC